>CAZXWC010000028.1:0-18863 GCA_964644525.1 uncultured Peptostreptococcaceae bacterium | reverse complement strand
TGATTGATATGCCGGCTATTGAAATAAAAAAAGGTGTTTACTGGGTTGGAGCTTTTGACTGGGATCTCAGATTGTTTGAAGGGCCAATTTACCATACGCCCAACGGAGTGTCATACAACGCCTATCTCATCATTGACGACCAAATAACATTGGTGGATTCTGTGGAATCGAGATTTTTTGGAGAAATGCTCGAGAAAATAGAATCGCTTATACCAATCTCCAAGATAGACCATGTAATAATAAATCATGTTGAGCCAGACCATTCCGGAGCTTTCCCGGACATGATGAAGTTGATTCCAAATGCCAAGATACACTGTACTCAAAAGGCAAAGGAGGCTCTTCTCAAATACTATTATGGAGAGGAGTACAACTATAATGTTGTAAAAACGGGAGATGTTCTCAACATAGGAAAAAGGAATCTGCATTTCATAGAGTCGCGCATGCTTCACTGGCCCGACAACATGATGACCTTTGTGCCGGAGGACAAGCTGCTGCTTTCAAATGACGCCTTCGGACAGCATCTGGCAAGTTCGCACCTCTTTGATGACGAAAACGACATGGATATGGTAATGAGGGAAGCTAAGACTTACTACGCAAACATACTAATGCCCTTTGCGCCCCTGCTCATAAGAAAGATAGAAGAAATCCAAAAGATGGACTTGGACATGGACATGATAGCACCGAGCCACGGAGTGGTGTTCAGGAAGGATCCGGGAAGAATAATAGATGCATATCTCAAATGGGCCAAGCCTGAAATGAACAAGAAAGCAATAATTGTGTATGAAACAATGTATGAAAGCACAATGAAAATGGCAAGGGCCATTGTGGACGGATTGTCTTCCCAGGATATAGAAGTAAAACTTTACAAGGCGGATTCATCGGATTTCACCAGCATATTTTCCGAGATTGTAGACGCCAAGGCTGTTCTGATAGGTTCTTCCACTTTCAATAATGGCATGATTCCTCAAATAAGCTATTTTCTTGAGGAATTAGTAGGCTTGAAACCGCGCAACAAAATAGGCGCTGCATTCGGATCATATGGATGGGGAAAAGGCGCAGTCAAAAAGATAGAGGCCAGAATGAAGGAAATGGGAGCGGACCTTGTAGAAGAAGGACTAGAAATACAGTACGCCCCTTCAGCAGATGAACTTAAGGCGTGCTATGAATATGGAAAATCGATAGGGGAAAAAATTCAGCAATCATGCTGAAACGAGTAGAAATCAAAGCAGCCCCGCCGTTTGCAAAAGCGGCGGGGCTGCTTTGTATTATGAGAATTTAAAGGCCCAGGAATCTCAAGCTGCTGTCGAACTGGCTGTTTAGAACATAATTCAAGTGTTTCTTTTCTTCTTTCATTATTGTCTTGAATTCATCCGGAATCAAATCAGGAAAAAGGTTTCTTACCTGTTCCACAAAAATTATCGAGTCCCTCTCAACCTTTTCGGCTATTACTAGGGCGTCACGCTTGCTGTAACGCGCTTTCACATCGTCGTTCTGGAATATGTGCGTTTTTATGAGAAGTTCGGTATATTCGGCTTCTTCATCTGAAAGCTCAAGCATTCCGCCGTTTGGAAGCTTTTCCAAAAGGTTTTGATAAATCTTTTCGTGCCTCAATTCATCCCCGGCAAGTTTTTCAAATAAGGCTTTGGCTTTTTTGTCTTCCATTTTTTTAGCCAAATCCTCATAAAGTTTTGCCACTTCGGCTTCATGGAGGATTACTGTTTTGAAAAGTTTTCTACCGTCAAATTCTTTCATATTACCTCTCCTTTATTGTTAATATTTTGAAATACCCTTATAGAGAGATTTACCCATTTGAAGGCCTGTCTAACAGTTTGAGAAAAAAATAGTTCTACAGCATTGCAGCCTTTCTGGCTAGCTTGTCGCAAAGCACATTTTGCAAATGTTTTCTGTGGGACTTTACCCATTCAATTTCGATGTATTTTTCAGCAGTCAGTTTTTCAAAGCGTTTCCATTCATCGATGTTTTTTACTTTTGTGCCGTTTGCAGTATGCCAGTCATTGAGTTTCCAATTCCGCATCCATTCGGTGAGTCCCTTTCTTACATATTGGCTATCTGTTACAATTCGTATCTCTTTGCATTCGCATAGTATTTCCAGACCCCTTATTGCCGCATGGAGTTCGGTCAATGTGCTTGTTGAAGCGTTAGAAGGCCCGTAGTCGACCAGGTATTCACCGCTTGCGTATTCAATTATGCATGCTATTCCTCCCTGCTCTTTTTTTTCAAGAAAACTTCCGTCAGTGTAGAGCTTTGTTATTGTATCGATTCCATTTTCAATAGCATAGCTTTCGTTTTCTCCGTTTCGTTTGTCGGATACCAGAATATTATTCTTGTTGTTGAATGCGCTTGGGTCCCTGTCCTCAAAAATAGCAAAATTAAGTTCGAACCCGGTGAAAAAACTTTCCGGACGTTTGTTGTGGAGTATTTTTCTCAGATGTATTTCGTTCTGTAAAAGAAAGCTTGTCAAATTGTTATGATTGTGAAAAAGCAATTGCCGTGTTTTCGGGCAAAAGGAAACAGCAATCCGGTTTGCAGGGCAGCTTATGCTTAGCAGGTATCCCGATTTGGATTTTCCCTCTATTTTCATTTTGAGTAACTTTGATTTCATATGGATTCACTTCTTTTTAAAATTCCAAAGGTCGAATGAGCGTCCTTGCCTGTTTGAAAGGTTTTTTCGTATGTCAAGATGGATGAAACCGTCATAAAGCCCTATTCCCTTGAATCCTGCATTAACAGCAAAAACCGTAATGCGGTCTGTGTCATAATGGCCGTCCATTCTTATGTCAGCCGCCTGGCCCAAAAGATGGCGGCTTCGGGGTGAACCGCCTACACTTTCGTTCCACTTTTGAGTTCTGTATCCGGATGTTACAATAAGGGGTATTTTAAGCAAAGACCTTAATTTTTCAAGCTTTTGAATCAGTTCCATTTCTATGAAGACCTTGGCAGATGGATCGTTTGGGTCTCTGCATACAAACTCCGATATTTTAAAGTGCTCCGAAAGTTTTATGTCGCCTTCAAGCTTGTACATGCAATCATCTCCTTTATTTCAGAAATGACTTGCGCCGGCATTTGTTATATCAGTTTCGCACCACTTTGTTTCGGCCTGCCTCTTTTGCAGCGTAAAGATTTCTGTCTGCTCTTTGAATCAAAGTATCCACATCTATTTCTTCGTCAGCCAATGTGTGCATTCCGAAACTGGATGTGATTTTGATGTCCTTGCCCTGGTAAACATTGTCTTCATCCTCTATTGCCTTCCTGAGACCCTCTATTATTTCAAGAGCTGTGTCAGAGCTTGTTTTGTTCATCACTATCAAAAATTCTTCTCCCCCGAAGCGGGCGACCCAGTCACTATCACGTCGCAGGGATTTTTTGAGAAGGCCGGCGAATTTTGCGAGTATGAAATCACCCGCCAAATGTCCGTGGCAGTCATTGACCTTCTTGAAATAGTCTATGTCGGCCATGACAAGCGTGAGGTATTGACCCGACAGTTCGCTCTCAAGCATGTCGTGGGGAAGTCTTTCGTATATATACCTTTTGTTGAAGATTCCTGTCAGTGGATCGGTCACCAAGTCCAAGTTTCTTTCTTCAAGCATCCTGCGTATTTCAGAGTCTGGGGAATTTGAAAAATCTCCTATGATTTCCGGATTTTCTATTAGGGTTAACAGCTCAAGAATTACCGTGCGGTTTTTAAGTTTTACAGGCAGAGCCGTAACGATGTAGGGCTTTTCACCGTCATATTCTATTTTTATGAAGCTCTCACCTTCGTTGTATGCCCGCATGGATATGCAATTTGTACATATGCCGCCGCTCTTCCATATGTCGTGGCAGGTGGAGTGTTTTTCTTTGTCTCGGAGTATCGATAAATCTAATGTTTTGCCTTCTGTCAAGACTGTTTTTTCTACAGGGTCGACAATTCTTACTGAATCGTAGAGCGAGTTTATGAAGTTGACTTTGTCGAGAAGTTGGTCGTAAGACAGGGCTTTCATTGGCGCATCAGCCTCCTTTATTCAATATTTTGTCGATTTAATTTGTTTATATTATATAATATATATATAGCTAAATATAAAAGTTTTAAACATTTGGAGGGAAATTCATGGGAAAAACAGGTATTATAGGAAAGGCTCTCAAGCTAGCGGTTGCGGCTCATGAGGGACAAAAAAGAAAAGGTATGGAAACACCATACATAGTCCATCCGGTCGAAGTCGGGCTTATATTAATCGCCAGCGGTGCATCCGAAGAAATGGTTGCGGCAGGAATACTTCATGATACACTTGAGGATACGCAAGTTGAGGAAAAGACCATAAGAAAGGAATTCGGGGAAAAAGTGCTGGAGTATGTGCTGGGAGCTTCAGAAGTTTTGGAAAACCGGGAAAATTCACCGTGGAAGGAGCGAAAGGATCATACAGTGCGATTTCTTGCGGACGCGAAAATTGAAATCAAGACCATAAGTTGCGCAGACAAGCTGAGCAACATCAGAAGCATGAGCAGGGACAATCCTAAAGCGAAGGGGAATTTTTGGAACAGATTCAATGCCGGATACGAAGACCAGAAATGGTACTATAAATCCCTTGTTGAAAGTTTGTCCGATCTTGAGGGAATAGCCATGTATGAGGAATTCAAAGAGAGGGTGGAATTTGTTTTCGGGGACTGAAAATAAAATTCAAACAATGCAAAAGCGACCCATTTCCATCTAAGATGAATGGCCCGCTTCATTGTTTTTTTCTGTTTTCTTTTTTGACATGAAAATCGTTTTCTGAAATTCCGCAAAGAGGACAGCGCTTTATGCCAAGATACCTGTCTTTTACGAAAAACACCTTTTGCCTGCAGTAAGGGCACCAGAACAAACCTTTTTCAAGAACCAGTTCTGAAGGTTTTTCCCCGGGGCTGTATAAGGCCCTCTTCTTGTTGTAGGGCTTGAAAGCAGTTTTCTCGCAACTGTCTTCAAAAAATTGCCTTGTATCGTCACCTATGTCCCAAAAAGCGATTTGATTGTCGAGAATTTTGCTTTTCATTTGCCGCACCTCCAAGGCTTACTCAAGGACATTATATCATAGCCGGCAAAAAGGCAAAATCATAAGGTCATTCCTCTGTTTCGAAACGTGCAAACTCAGCATGCTCAACAGTTCTGTCAGGTTTTGTCACAAATTCAATAATGTTTTCAATTAGGGATTTGTGTTTGATTTCCTGGTCGGCCAAAAATCTGAAAGTCGCTTTTTCACCGGGATTGTTTGCTTCGGCGAAGGCGTTCTCGTAAATTTTTATGCTTTCATGTTCCATTTCGACAGCCTTTTGGTAAGCATTGATAGTTTCTGAATTGCAGAGAAATTCGTCATTGTTTTTAAGGGAGGAGACAAGCAGTTTTTCTGCATTTTCAAGCAAGTCTGTTTTTTTCTGCATCCCCTCTCGGTTTTCTGTATTTTTAAGAAGATCAAAATGCTTTTGTTCCTCTTCTGCAAGGGCGGCGAATATTTTTTTTATTCCGGTGCTTCTTGCGCATTCAGAAAGATTTTCATAATATTTTTTGGCGGCTTCTTCCCTTTCCATTGCATAGTTGTGAATCTTCATAAAAAACCCTCCTTTTAATATTTCATCCCTTCGATTGATACCCTTCATTATTTTTTTAAAACAGGAGTAAAAGAAGCATTTCAAACTATTTAAGGTGTATAATGAAAGAGGGGAAATAAAATGAAAACAATTTATGATTTGAATATGATTGAAAACATTATTCATACGAAAAAATTCGTCTTGCTTTATTTTTCATCTAAGGAATGCCCGGTATGCCAATCTTTTGGAGTCAAATTGGAGGAACTTTTGAAGAATTACCCTGAAATCGACTGCTGCAGGATCGACATGGACAAGAGGCCGCAAGCATCGGGCAAATTCGGTATTTTCGCATTGCCGGGCCTGCTGGCATATGTGCACGGAAAGGAAACAATCAGAGAATCGATGCGCGTGAGCATAAAGGAACTTGATATAAAACTCGACCGCTACTACAAAATGATATTTTGAAATTCTTTACTTTGAAAGAGCGGGATAGACCCTTAAACAAGCAAAACCCCGGAAGCGACCGGGGTTTTGACTCATTTGCTTTTATAAAGGACAAATTTTGAAATTATTTGCATCTAACGGCCCAAAAGCCGCATTAAAAACATGACCAGAATAAAGACAGGTATTGCAAAAAACAGAAACTGAACAGTGAATCCCAAGATGGAAATCAAGATAGGCAGCAGCACAAAAATGAAAATGGCGATTTTTGCAATTGTCCAAAGATAAGAAAAAAATTTTTTTTCTTTCGGGTTTCCGCCGTATCGCTGCTTCCGTCTTTGCCTTTTCTGAACAAGCTTTATTTCCTCTATTTTTTCCTCTACATCGGGATCAATTTCAACGGTCTCGAATTCAACATCCTGAAATTTATCTTTGTAGTCCTTGTCGTCAAAAGTATTCATGCGTATCACCTCACCAAAAGTCTTTTAACCATTATACCAAAAAACTCTTGCTTTTGTTTGAACAAGAATGGGATATAATATAAAATCAATTTATAAGAATCGAAGGGAGCAAGATGATGGATTTGACAAAATTGAACAAAATGCAGATTGAAGCGGTAAAACATACGGAAGGTCCCGTGCTTGTAGTGGCGGGGGCGGGAAGCGGAAAAACAAGAGTTCTTACATTCAGAATAGCCTATCTTATAGACGAACTCGGCATACAGCCCTCGTCAATACTCGCCATAACTTTCACAAACAAGGCCGCAAACGAGATGAAAAATCGTGTGCAAGAACTTGTGGGAGACGCATCTGGAAAAATGTGGGTCAGCACATTCCACTCGGCATGTGTGCGCATACTAAGGAGCAATATAGACAAGCTCGGCTATACCAGGGACTTTGTAATATACGATTCGGCTGATCAGAAAACAGTTGTGAAGGACATAATTAAGACATTGGGACTGAAAGATGAATATGAACCCAAGTACATGATAAACCAGATCAGCCGCGCCAAGGACCGCCTTCTGACCCCCGACAAATACAGGGAAAAATATCAGCACAGCATTGACCAGCGAAAAGTGTGGGAGGTATACGACAGGTACCAGAGGCGCCTTAAGGCAAACAATGCTCTTGATTTTGACGACCTTATAAACAAGACAATCGAATTGTTTTCAAAAGAGCCGGAAATTCTCGAAAAATTCCAGGACAGGTTCCAGTATATAATGGTGGACGAGTATCAGGATACAAACAAGGCCCAATACCGCCTCATAAAGCAATTGGCCAAGAAACATAAAAATATTTGTGTGGTAGGAGATGCGGACCAGTCCATTTATAAATTCAGAGGAGCGGACATAAGGAACATACTCGATTTTGAAAAAGACTATCCCGGAGCCAGGACTATAAAGCTTGAACAGAATTACAGGTCTACCAAGAGAATACTGAAGGCCGCCAATGAAATAATAAAGGGCAACATGAGCCGCAAGAAAAAGAAACTCTGGACGGAAAACGAGAATGGGGAGCGCATACGCTACCACAAGGCTTACAATGAATACAAGGAAGCGGAATATATAGTAAAGACAATAGAGGACCTCAAGTACCGTGAATCTTTGGAAAACCGCGATTTTGCAGTGCTTTACAGAATGAATTCTCAATCGAGGGTAATAGAGGAAATGCTGATGAGAAACGCCATTCCCTACAAGGTCGTTGGAGGACGTAAATTCTACGACCGAAAAGAAATCAAGGATCTCATGGCATATATGAAGCTTGCCCATAATCAGAAGGACGATGTAAGCCTTTTCAGAGTGATAAATGTGCCAAAGAGGGGAATCGGTGGGAGAAGCGTTGAAAAAATAAAGGAAGCGGCGGCTGCAGCCGATACAGACTCCTTTAATATACTATTGAACATCGAATCAGTAGGTTTGTCGGCCAAAGCCGAGAGAAGCCTGAGTTCTTTTGCCGATTTCATGAAAGTACTCATAGAAAAAAAAGACGATTGCCCTGTATCTGAAATACTGGCATCAGTAATAGAAAGTACCGGCTATGTGGAGGAACTTGTGCTTAAGGACACAGTAGAGGCTTCCACGCGCATAGAGAACATAGAGGAACTTGCTTCCTCCATAGATGAATTTGAGAGGAAAAATCCTGACGCGAACCTTGAAACATACCTGCAGGGAATATCTCTTATGAGTGATCTCGACAACTACGAGGAGACAGAAGACCAGGTTGTGCTTATGACCCTCCACAGCGCCAAAGGACTCGAATTCCCCTGTGTATTCATGGTAGGAATGGAAGACGGTATTTTCCCGGGATTCAGGGCTTTGGGCGACGACAAGGAGATTGAGGAAGAGAGAAGGCTTTGCTATGTGGGAATAACGAGGGCGCAAAGACATCTCTACATGACACACGCGGCAAAAAGGATGCAGCACGGGCGGACAAAAAGCAATCCAATGTCCCGTTTTCTGGTTGAAATACCAAAGGATCTGATAAAAGGACGAATAGAGGATGAAATAACCAACAAGAGGCAATCCGGGTCATTCGATGACAGAGTGAGTTTCTGCAGGGACGTTAAGTCAGCATCCATAGTGAGTGAGTCAACATACAAAGGGATGAAGCCCGGAGTAAAGGTTAGGCACAAAACTTTTGGCGATGGAATGGTTATAAGCGTAAAAGGCTCTGGGGAAAAAACCGAGCTTACCATAGCCTTCGACCAAAAGGGCATGAAAAAATTAATGCTTGGCTTCGCACCGCTCGAAATAATCTGATGGGAGGAAAAGACGTGGACAAAAGCCCCCAAGCAAAAAGAATAAAAGAACTTGTAGATTCCATAAGGCGTCATGAGCAATTATATTATGTCAAGGACGCCCCGCAAATAACAGACCGGGAGTATGACTTGCTTATGCGGGAGCTAATAAGACTAGAGGAAAGCTATCCCCAACTGGCTATGCCGGATTCTCCAACCCAGAGAGTTGGGGGAGAGCCTATAGATTCATTTGGCCAGGTAAGCCACGGTTTGCCACTCCTAAGTCTTGACAACGCTTTCGGGCCTGAAGACCTCAGGGCTTTCGATTCCAGGACAAGAAAAGAATTGGGCAATCCGGGAAAAATAAGATACGCTGTAGAATTCAAGATAGACGGACTCACAGTGGCTCTGAAGTATGAAAAAGGTCGTTTTGTCCAGGGCGCGACAAGAGGAAACGGACTGGTAGGTGAAGATATAACTGAAAACCTGAAAACCGTAAGAAGCCTTCCACTGCTTCTAAAAAGGCCCATTGACATGCAAGTGAGGGGCGAGGCCTACATGTCCAAGAAGACTTTCGCAAGACTTAATAGGCTCCAGGAAGAAAATGGACTTTCGCCTTTTGCCAACCCAAGGAATGCAGCAGCAGGATCGCTCAGGCAGCTCGACTCAAAGATTGCGGCCAAAAGAAGACTGGACCTTTTCGTATTTGCGGCGCTGGAGATTGATTCCGAAAGTCTTATCAGCCACACCGGATCGCTGGACTTTTTAAAAGACATGGGCTTTGTCGTTTCCAAATACAATACATTTGAAGGTATTGAGCCGGCTATAGATTTCACAAAAGAGTGGACAGAAAAGAGACACGGGCTTGAATACGACATAGACGGGATAGTAATAAAAGTAGACGACTTGGAAATGCAAAAGAGGCTTGGAGAAAAATCCAAAAGCCCCAGATGGGCAATTGCCTACAAGTTTCCTGCAGAAGAAAAAGAAACCGAAGTCCTTGACATAATTGTTCAGGTGGGCCGAACCGGAGCGATAACTCCAGCTGCAGTCCTAAAGCCTGTTCGTGTGGCTGGATCGCTTGTAAGTCGGGCAACACTGCACAATGAAGATTTTATAAAAGAAAAGGACATAAGAATAAAAGATAGAATAATAATACATAAGGCGGGAGACATTATACCCGAAGTGGTTCGTGTTATTGCAGACAGGAGAACTGGACAAGAAAAGCCTTTTGAATTTCCCGCGGTTTGTCCTTCATGCGGAGAGAAAACCGTCCGCTTCGAGGGAGAAGCGGCTCTCAGGTGCGTGAATGCAGGTTGTCCGGCACAACTGCGCAGGGGAATAATACATTTTGTGTCCAAAGACGCTATGGACATAGACGGATTGGGAGAATCAATAGTAACCCAGCTTATGGAAAACAATCTTATAGGAGATCCGTCCGATCTGTATAAGTTAAAAAAAGAAGATCTTTTAAAAATGGAGAGGATGGGGAGCAAGTCAGCCGACAATCTTTTGAAAGCAATAGAGGAATCCAAGAGCAGAGGCATGTCCAGGCTTATTTTTGCGCTTGGCATAAGGCACATAGGAAGCCGCGCAGCCAAAGTTCTATCGGATCGTTTCAAAAGCATGGAGGCATTGATGGGTGCCGGGCGCGATGAAGTGACCGGTGTTGCGGAAATAGGTCCTAAGATGGCGGAGAGCCTGGAGGCCTTCTTCAAGGACCCCAACAATCTTTCCATATTGGGCAAGCTCAAGGAGGTCGGATTAAAACTGACCCGGGTCGATTCTACGGAAACTGCAGGCAAAAGCCTTGATGGAAAAACTTTTGTATTGACCGGCACTTTGGCAGATTTCACAAGATCCGAAGCCAAGAAACTTATAGAGGGCCGAGGAGGAAGGGTTTCATCAAGCGTCAGCAATAAGACAGACTATCTTCTTTCCGGACAAGCACCGGGATCAAAATATGACAAGGCAGTGGAGTTGGGAGTCGAAATCATAGATGAAAAGGCTTTCATGACAATGATGGAGGAATAGGAGGATTGGGAAAATGGCAATAAGCGTTAAAGATGTTGAGCATGTAGCAAAACTGGCCCACCTGGAATTTGAAGAAAAAGAAAAGATGGGCTTTACAGAAAAACTGGGAGCAGTTATAGGTTATATAGAGGAACTTGAGGATGTCGATGTTGAAGGTGTTGAACCCACCAATCATGCCCTGGACATAAAGAATGTTTTTCGGGATGATGTATCCGAGCCCTCGATGAGCAGAGAAAAAATTCTTCAAAATGCGCCTGCTAAAAGAAGCGGCTGTTTCGAAGTGCCGAGAATGGTAGATTAGGAGGCGGACATGAAAATATATGATTTGACAGCACATGAGGTGCGTGACAGACTGAGAAAAAAAGAAATTTCATCCGTGGAATTGACCCAAGAGACCTATAAAAGAATAGAAGAGGCTGAAGGCAGCGTAGACGCTTTCATAACCCTTACAAAAGAAGAGGCAATAAGTCGGGCCGGGGATATTGACCGGGCAATATGCAAGGGGGAAGACCTTCCCGATCTTGCGGGCATACCTATGGCGATTAAGGATAACATGTGCACCGACGGCACTCTGACGACCTGCGGATCCAGGATGCTCGGCAACTTTGTTCCCCCATACGATGCCACGGTTGTCAGAATGCTCAAGGATTCTGGAGCGGTAATAGTGGGGAAAACCAATATGGATGAATTTGCAATGGGTTCTTCCACTGAAAATTCTGCATTTAAAACAACAAAAAACCCATGGGATACTAGAAGAGTTCCGGGAGGTTCAAGCGGAGGATCGGCTGCGGCAGTTGCGGCCGGAGAGGCTTTCTACTCGCTTGGCTCCGATACGGGAGGGTCCATCAGGCAGCCTGCTGCATTTACAGGGCTGGTTGGGCTTAAGCCGACCTATGGGCGCGTTTCAAGATATGGACTTGTGGCTTTTGCATCGTCTCTGGACCAAATAGGACCATTCGGAAAGGATGTAGAGGATTGCGCGATTATAATGGGTGCAATCAGCGGGCATGACAGCAAGGATTCAACATCCGTAAATCGGCCAGTCGAAGACTTTACAAAGGAAATGAAGGATGGAGTAAAGGGTATGCGAATAGGCATTCCCAAGGAATTTTTTGGTGAGGGAATATCTAAAGAAGTAAAGGCAATGGTGCTTGAAGGCGCAAAGCTCTATGAATCTATGGGCGCGGTTTGCGAAGAAATTTCACTTCCTTCGGCAAAGCACGCGCTCTCGGTCTATTATATTTTGGCCACAAGCGAATGTTCATCCAACCTGGCGCGTTTCGACGGGGCAAGGTTTGGATACAGAGCAGAAAACCACCAGGGATTCAAGGACATGTTTATAAAAACCAGAAGCGAAGGTTTCGGGGAAGAAGTCAAGCGAAGAATTATGCTTGGAACATATTCGCTCTCTTCCGGTTACTACGATGCATACTACAATAAGGGACTGAAAGTCAGGACACTCATTAAAAGGGAATTCGAGAAGGCTTTTGAAAAATACGATTTCATACTTACACCTACCGCTCCTTCTGTGGCCTTTAAAATAGGCGAAAAAATGAACGATCCCCTGGAAATGTATATGAGCGACATATGTACTGTCCCGGTAAATATAGCTGGAGTTCCGGCTCTTTCCATACCTTGCGGCTTTAAGGACGGCCTTCCGGTAGGAATGCAGCTGATAGGGAAATTCTTTGATGAAGCTACGCTTTTGCGGGCTGCCTACAGTTTCGAACAGGCGTCGGGAATCCACAGGCAGAGAGCGACACTTGCAGGAGGTGGCGAAAATGAGCTATAGGACAATAGTGGGCCTTGAGATACACGCGGAACTTTTGACGGAATCGAAAATGTTTTGTACATGCAGCGCCGCTTTCGGCGGGGATGTAAACACCCATTGCTGCCCTGTATGCATAGGCCTCCCGGGGACCCTTCCTGTCATAAACAAGAGAGCCATCGAATTTGCAATAATGGCAGGCCTGTCGGCAAATTGCACAATAGCGGAAAAAAGCAAAATGGACAGGAAAAACTATTTTTATCCCGATCTGCCCAAGGCTTACCAGATTTCACAATACGACATGCCGCTTTGCACAGACGGATATCTTGAGATAGAAACCGTATCGGGAACTAAAAAAATAGGAATAGAAAGAATACACATGGAGGAGGATACAGGCAAATCCCTTCATACAGAGGACGGTTCCTCGCTTTTAAACTACAACAGATGTGGAGTTCCCTTGATAGAAATAGTTTCAAGGCCCGACATGGCGGGAGCAGACGAGGCCACAGCCTTTCTTGAAAAACTCAAGGCCATATTGGAGTATATAGAGGTTTCGGATGTAAAAATGGAGCAGGGCTCACTCAGATGCGACGTTAATGTAAATGTAGTCGCCGACGATGGAAGGAAAACCGAGATAGCCGAGCTCAAGAACCTCAATTCATTCAAGGCGGCAGCCAAGGCCATAGACTACGAGACCAAACGCCATATAGAAGCGCTTGAGGCAGGGCAAAACACATTGAAGGAAACCCGCAGATGGGATGATGCAAAAGGCCTTACCATATCCATGAGAAGCAAGGAATATGCTCACGACTACAGGTATTTTCCAGAACCGGACTTGGTTGAAATGGAAATAAGCGGGGAGTGGATAGAGAGCATAAAGAAAGAACTTCCCGAGCTCCCTCAGGCAAAGAAGGACCGATTCATAAAGACATACGGAATACCCGAATATGACGCTGGAGTCATCGTGTCCTCAAAGGCTCTTGCCGTATTTTACGAAGAAGCCGCCAAACTTGCCGGAGACGCAAAGCTTGCAAGCAATTTTATGATGACGGAAATACTGAGAAGGCTGAAAGATATGGATTCAGACATAAGCGACATGCCTTTTTCGGCATCCGACTTCGCAGACTTGCTCAAGTTCGTCAAAAGCGGGACCATAAGCAACAATATGGCCAAGAAGGTCTTCAGGGAAATGGCCGAAACGGGCAAAAAACCCGAAAAAATAATTGAAGAAAAGGGGATGAAGCAGATAACCGACGAATCAGCCATAGAGGAAATCGTGGACAAGGTGATTTCTGAAAATCCCCAATCTGTTGAGGATTATAAAAACGGAAAGGACAGGGCCCTGGGTTTTCTTGTAGGACAGACAATGAAGGCTTCAAGGGGAAAAGCCGCACCACAGATGGTAAACAAAATGGTAAGTGAAAAACTGAACAAATAGAAGGCGGATACAAAGATGCTCCGGAACCGAATTGAAAGGGATTCCGGAGCGCTTTTTTTGAACAGAAAAATGCGGGGAACAATTGAAAATCAAAGGAAAGCAAGCATTTTGAAAGTTGAATATAAAATAGCATTAATGTATTATGGAAACATGGACAATTAAGCGAAATCGATTGATAGAAAAGGGGTTGATGGTGATTTGGGCCGGTATATTGCAGGAAGAATTGCTTCAATGATTATTGCGGTATTTTTAATAACAACAATCACGTTTTTTCTTTTGCATGCTCTTCCCAGCGGTCCATTTTCTTCCGACAGGCCGGTGCCGGAATCAGTGATTGAAGCTTTAAATGAAAAGTACAAGCTCAATGACCCGGTATTGAAACAGTACGCAGACTATATGAAAGGGATAATTTCTTTTGATCTGGGTCCGAGTTACAGAAAAACCGGTGTGAGAGTAAACGAAATAATAAGGGAGAGTTTCCCCATTTCGGCAAGAGTCGGAGGGGTATCCATAATTGCTGTTATCTTGCTGGGGATTCCCATGGGGGTTTTGTCGGCGGTAAAGAAGGACATGTGGCAGGACAGGACTATAATGCTTATTTCCGCTATAGGAATCACCGTTCCAAGCTTCATAGCCGCGATAGCATTCATATATATATTCAGCTCAAGGTTGGGATGGTTTCCATCATACGGAATGTATTCATGGAAGCATATGGTGGGGCCTGTAGTGGCCCTGTCAGGTTTTTCAATTGCCTTCGTTGCGAGGTTAACAAGGGCGTCTATGATAGAAGTTCTTCAGCAGGACTACATAAGAACGGCAAAAGCAAATGGTCTTTCAAGGGCATCCATAATCTACAAGCACGCGCTTAAAAACGCTTTAGCTCCTGTACTTTCATACCTTGCGCCAATGGCGGCAACCATACTTACAGGGTCCTTCGTTGTGGAAAGAATTTTTGCAATATCGGGAATGGGCAAATATTTTGTGGAAAGCGTTTTAAACAGAGACTATACAGTTATAATGGGCGTTACAGTTTTCTATGCCGTTTTGCTTGTGGCATTTGCCCTGTTTGCAGACATAATACATGCATTCTTAAATCCCAGGGTTAAACTGGGAGAATAGGGGGTTGCAATGGAAGAGAAAACAAAAATGCCTGCGGAAATGTGGCGGCCGATTGACCGAAAAATAACAGAAAATGAAAAAACGGACCGTAAAAAGCGGTGTCATTGGAGTGATGGCTGGGCAAGCTTCAAAAGGGCAAGGCTTGCAATGGCCGGTCTTTTATTTGCATCTTTCCTGGTCCTTACAGCTTTTTTGGGTCCTTTGTTTTTTGAGGCAAGCATGTCCGACCAGAACCTCAAATTGGCAAGCATACCTCCGGTTCTTGAAATCTACAGTCTGGGCCAAGACAACTTCGCATACGTGCATAGAGAATACAAATTGATCCAAGTCACAGAAAAAGGCCAAATATTGGGCCGCTTCAAGCCCGAGGAGGACAATCTTAAAGACCGCTTCAGGACATATTCAATAGAAGGAGTGGATGTAAAGCTTGATTATTCGCCTGCTGGGGAAGGAAAAGATAAAAGATACATTCTTACAGTCGGACAAAGAGAAATTTTTCCAATAGAAAAAGTTTACAATAAAACCTATTTGTTTGGCACAGACAATTTTGGACGAGACCTCTTCATTCGTGTGATTTACGGTGCCCGCATATCCCTTTCAATAGCTTTTGCGGCAACAATTGTAAATCTTTTTATAGGAGTCTTCTACGGGGGCATTTCGGGCCTGGCGGGCGGAAGGATGGATGAAATGATGATGAGGTTTGTGGATATGGCAAGTGCAATACCAATGATTCTCTATGTGATACTCCTGACACTTGCAATAGGAAGCGGCACAGGGTCCATTGTATTGGCCATGGGCATGGTCTATTGGGTTCACATGGCCAGAATAGTAAGGGGACAGGTCCTTTCCATAAAGAAGAAGGACTACGTATCGGCGGCCAGAATATCAGGGGCCGGCTGGTGGAGAATCATGACAAAACACCTTATACCAAACACAATGGGACCAATAATCGTAGCTATGGCGGCAACGATACCGGGCGCGATTTTCACAGAGGCTTTTCTCAGTTTTATAGGCCTTGGAGTTCCCGCTCCGCAAGCATCTTGGGGAACCCTTGTAAACGATGCACTTTATGGAATAGGACTTTACGGATACCAGCTGTTTTTCCCGTCGGCGGCCATATGCCTGACCATGCTTGCGTTTAACTTTATCAGCGATGGGGCAAGGGACGCCATGGACCCGACAAGTAGAATATGAAGCGGAGGTGTGATGCATGTCTGAAAAACTGCTGGAAGTAAAAGGGCTGCAAACCAAGTTTTCCACACGTTTTGGGGAAGTTATGGCTGTAAGGGGAATAGATTTTGTGGTAGAAAAAGGAGATTCAATAGGCATTGTAGGTGAAAGCGGAAGCGGAAAAACAGTAACGGCTCTTTCGGTCATGCGGCTGATAGAAAAACCGGGCATAATAGCCGATGGTGAAATTTTGTACCGAGGCCGTGATTTGCTTGAAAAGAGCGAAAAAGGGATGAGAGAAGTTAGAGGCAAAAAGATTGCAATGGTTTTTCAAGATCCGACAACATCCCTCAATCCGGCTTATACAATTGGCAATCAGATAAATGAAATTATAAAGAGAAATACAGGACTTTCGGGAAGCCTTGCCAAGGGGCTGGCAAAAGAGATTTTGTACAAGGCGGGACTTCCGGGACCCACAAAAGTAATGAAAAAATATCCGCACGAACTTTCGACTGGAATGAGGCAAAGAGTTGCTCTTGCAATGGCTTTGTCGGGTGAGCCTGAATTATTGATAGCAGACGAGCCGACCAGCGCGCTTGACGTTACCATACAGGCGAAGATCCTAAAACTTTTTGAAAAAATAAAGAAAGAAAAAGAATTGTCCATGATTCTCATAACCCATGACTTGGGGGTTGCCGCCGAGTCATGCAATAAAATTCTGATAATGTACGGCGGACACATAATGGAAAGCGGTAGGGCAAAGGACGTATTGACAAATCCCATGCATCCATACACAAAAGGACTTCTCGAATCGGTGCCGGGAATAAGACTCGATTCAGGGGAAAGGCTGAAGACCATAGAAGGCAGGCCTCCAGATCCTACAAAACCGGACCAGGGATGCCCTTTTTCAGAAAGATGTCCCCATGCAATGAAAATATGCGGCTTAAAGATGCCCAAATTCCACAAAAGCGAAAATGGAGGCAGTTCCATGTGTTGGTTGTTGGACGAAAAAGCTCCAAGAAGTTCTTTTGACAGCTTTTTGGGAGGAGGAAGACTATGAACACATTGGAAAAGGGAGAGATTTTGCTGGAGGTCAAAAATCTTCAAAAAACATTCAGGCAAAAAAACAGCGGAGCAAAAACAAGGGCGCTTAGAGGCCTCAACTTTAAAATAAAGAAAGGCCAAACCTTCGGACTTGTTGGTGAATCCGGGTGCGGAAAAACGACAGCCGCCAGGACAATCATAGGCATGCAAAAGCCGACAGACGGTGAAATATGGTTTGCAGGAAAAGAAATAGGAAAAATGGACGAAAAAGAAATGAAACCCTTGAGAAAAAGAATGCAGATGATATTCCAAGATCCTTACGGGGCCTTGAATCCGAGGATGAGGATTATTGATTCCATAAGAGAACCGCTGGACATACAAAACATTGGTAACCCGGTCGGAAGAAAAAAAAGAGCGGAAGAGCTTCTTGAAACAGTGGGGCTTTCAAGGCAATACGCATTGAGGTATCCCCATGAATTTTCGGGAGGACAGCGCCAACGCATAGGCATTGCAAGGGCTTTGGCCATCGAACCCGAATTCATAATTTGTGACGAGCCATTGTCAGCCCTTGATTTGTCGGTTCAGGCCCAGGTAGTCAATATGCTTGAGGATTTAAAGAGGCGGGGCCGGCTTACATATCTATTCATAGCACACGACCTTTCCATGGTAAAGCACATATCCGACAGGATAGGGGTAATGCATATGGGCAGGATGGTTGAGAAGGCGGATTCTGATGAATTATACAGAAATCCCTCCCATCCTTATACCAAAGCCCTGCTTTCGTCAATTCTTCCCATTGACAAAGAAAAATACTCAATAAATGTGAAAGAAGAAGATGAAGAGCTTGAAGAAGCAAATTGTTTTAATGCTTGCGCATTTAGAAAAAGATGCCCCTTGGCTATGGAAATTTGCTCGGAGAAATTGCCTGAAATGAAAAATATTGGAGGAAGTCATTACTGCGCATGCCATGCATTGGATTAAACGCCTACTTTGCCCCATTAAGCTTGAAGATTGTCTTTGATTAATATAAAATACAGGGTGTAGAATATTTGAAAATCCACAGGGAGGACACCGTTTTGTATAAAAAGAAAGTGTATTTGATTGTAGCTATGATGATGATGTTGGCATTTTCAACAGGCTGCCAAGGAAATATTGATGATTCGGCTCAAAAAGCCACAGCAAAAGAAGTTATTAAGGACATGAGAGTAAGAAAAGCCCTTTCACTGGCAATAGACAGAAATGCAATAGTGGAAGAGGTTACCAAAGGAGGCGAAATGCCTGCCACAGGATACATTCCACCCGGCGTTCACGACTCTAAAGGCATTGACTTCAGGGAAACGAGCGGTGATTTCGGAATAGACCCGACAGGAGCCGATACTGAAGAAGCCAAAAGGCTGCTGTCGGAAGCCGGTTTTCCTGACGGTGAAGGATTCCCTACCATAGAAATACTTTACAATACAAATGACCAGCAAAGGGCTGTTGCCCAAGCAATACAGGAGATGTGGAAGCAAAATCTTAACATAAATACCACAATAGCAAACCAGGAGTTTGGAG
>CAZXWC010000027.1:3408-18880 GCA_964644525.1 uncultured Peptostreptococcaceae bacterium | reverse complement strand
TTTTAACAAGCTTGCTGGCTCCCGCTTCAACTGCTTCATAGTTCATTGAAACAATTTTTTCGCCTTTCTTTCCGTAAGACTTCTTGATTGCTTCTTTAAGGTACTTGATTGCGTCTTCAACTTCGATAACCTCTGCAAGCTTGAAGAAGGCAGATTGCATAATCATGTTGATTCTGCTTCCAAGACCGATTTCCTCGGCTATGTTTGTAGCGTTTATTGTATAGAAGTTTATGTCATTTTCAGCGATGTACTTCTTGATACCGTTTGGAAGATTAGCTTCAAGCTCTTCTTTGGTCCAAATGGTATTGAGTACGAATGTTCCGCCCTTCTTGAGTCCTTTTACCAAGTCGTACTTGTCAACGTATGACTGGTTGTGGCAAGCCACATAGTCGGCTACATTGATAAGATAGGTCGATCGAATAGGAGTCTTTCCGAAACGAAGGTGGGAAACCGTTATTCCGCCCGACTTCTTAGAGTCGTAAGAGAAGTATCCCTGTGCGTACATGTCTGTGTGATCGCCGATAATCTTGATGGCGTTTTTGTTGGCTCCGACTGTTCCATCTGAACCAAGGCCCCAGAACTTGCAACGGATAGTTCCTTCAGTTTCCGTGTCGATTTCTTCTTCAACCTTCAATGATTTAAATGTAACATCATCGTTGATGCCGATTGTGAATTGGTTTTTCTTTTCGCCGTTCATGTTGTCGAAAACAACCTTGAGTTGAGATGGAAGAGTGTCTTTTGAACCCAGGCCATATCTTCCGCCAAGGATTACAGGTGCGTCTTCCTTCTCGTAGTACATATTTCTAACGTCCAGGTAGAGAGGTTCTCCCATTGCTCCCGGCTCTTTTGTTCTGTCAAGAACTGTGATCGATTTTACTGTTGCAGGCATTACATCCATAAAATATTTTTCTGTAAAAGGTCTGTAAAGGTGAACTTTTACGAGTCCCACTTTTTCGCCTTTTGCCATAAGATAATCCACAGTTTCTTCAGCAGCTTCAGTTACGGAACCCATTGCAACGATTACTCGTTCTGCATCCGGTGCGCCATAGTAGTTGAAAGGCTTGTACTCTCTGCCTGTAACTTCACTGATTTGCTTCATGTAGTCTGCAACGATTTCCGGAACTGCATCGTAGAAACGGTTTGCCGATTCTTTTGCCTGGAAGTAGATGTCCGGGTTTTGTGCAGTACCTTTTGTTACCGGATGCTCGGGATTGAGAGCATTCTGTCTGAATCTTTTTACTGCGTCCATGTCTACCATGTCTTTGTAAACTTCATAGTCGATGAGTTCAACCTTCTGAATCTCGTGTGAAGATCTGAATCCGTCGAAGAAATGTACAAATGGAAGGCTGGCTTTGATTGCGCTAAGGTGCGCAATTCCGCCCAGGTCGATTATTTCCTGGATGCTTCCTGATGCGATCATTGCGAATCCTGTCTGTCTTGCCGCCATTACGTCAGAATGGTCTCCGAAGATTGAAAGCGCATGGCCTGCAACCGCTCTTGCACTAACATGGAAAACGCCCGGAAGAAGTTCGCCGGAAATTTTGTACATGTTTGGAATCATAAGAAGAAGACCCTGCGATGCAGTAAATGTGCTTGTGAGCGCTCCGGCGGTCAAAGAACCGTGAACCGCACCTGATGCTCCAGCTTCCGATTGAAGCTCAGAAACCTTTACCTGTTGACCGAAAATGTTCTTGCGGCCGTTGGCGGACCATGCATCTATGTATTCCGCCATTGGTGATGATGGAGTGATCGGGAAGATCGCGGCTACATCTGTGAACGCATATGCTACGTGCGCTGCAGCCGTATTTCCATCCATTGTCTTGAAAACTTTGTTGCTCATTGAAATACACCCCCATGTGTTTTTGAATGTTTTAATTGCGCATGCTAACATTAGTATAGTATACAATATACCTATAGTCAACGTTACCTTTTTAACAATATACATTTTTATTGGTATACTTGCCTTCAACAAAAAAACTGGACTCCCTACGGTTTTTTTGCAAAATATCCGCAGGAAGCCTTTACTTATGCAAATCTTTTTATTTTGCTTCTTTCTTTGCTTTTCCACAGATTATCCGCGACCGGACTCCAATCAGAAGCAGGCTTTTTACATTTCTCATAAAGCTCTTCAGGAGTCTCCATGTCGGCCGGTTGGGTGGAATGAGCATCCGATGCATTCACCATCTCAACAAGCTTTTGAGGGTTGTCAAACATGGGACACGGCCTCAGGTGGTTTCTGTTGAAGGGATGCTGGCGGCGGTACTGCATGAAGATAGGGGATTTCAATGCGTCAAGCAAAGACACAACCTTTATGTTCACGTTTGAGTAATGTATGAATGCGCATGGCTCGACATCGCCATTGGCATTTATATGCAGATAATTCCTGCCTCCTGCTATGCATCCGTTTACATACTCTCCGTCATTCCAAAAGTCAAGCACGAACATTGGCTTTCCGGCCCTTATTTCCCTTACCCGTTTATACATGTGGGCCCTTTGTCCGCTTGAAGCAATCAAACTCGTATCGGCATCCTTTCCAAGTGGCATATAAGTAAAGTACCATCCGAAAAGGCAGCCTTTCTCCGCAACAAAATCAATATATTCATCGGATCCCACAAGTTGGGTGTTCTTGCTGTGGTAACAGGTTGAAAAGCCAAACAGTATGCCGTAGCGCTTAAGCGTGTCCATCGCCCTTACGACTTTTTGAAATGTGCCTTTGCCCCTGCGCATGTCGGTTTCTTTTTCAAAACCTTCCACGCTTATTGCAAAAGCTATGTTTCCCAGCCTCTGCACGTCTTTTGCGAATGGCTCGTCTATCAAAGTTCCGTTTGTGAAAGCAAGAAACATGCAGTCATCATGGATTTCAGCCAAGCGAAGAATGTCTTGTTTCCTCATTGTAGGCTCTCCACCTGAATATATGTACATGTATGTCCCGATTTCTTTTCCCTGCCGTATTATTCGGTCAAGTGTCTCAAAATCCAGTTCATCGTTTTTATCGTATTCAGCTGCCCAACATCCTATGCACTTGAGGTTGCACCTGGTTGTGGGGTCCATTAAAACTGCCCAAGGTATGTTGCAGTCATTCTCTTTCTCTGCCCGCTTTGCGTCCTGCCTTCCGTAAAGATAGGAATTCAACACGAAATTTTTTATAAGCTTCCTTCTAACATTGGGATGAAGATCCGACAAGGCCTTTTCCATAAACTTTCTGGTGTTCCCGTCCTTGTCATTCCATTCTTTGGCTACAGATTGCATAATTTTCCTGTTTTCACCTTCCGCGGCAATTTTTGTCCCCAAGCCAATCATTTTCCCCAAATTTCTTAACGGGTCCTTGTCCAAGTATCTTATTCCCTCTTCAACAAACAACCTTTCTGTACTTCTTTTTATTGCATTCATTCCTCCACCCCTTTTTATTGACACTTATGTCTATTTAAAATCAAATTTTTAAATCCTAAGTCCATCAAGCAAAACACCAAGCAATTTGAGCTTTCTGTCCACATCGACTTCTTGATGGAAGGCCATTTGCAGAAGCAAACCTTCGGTAAATATGTAAATGAGGTCGGCCATAGCCTTTAAATCAAATTCCTTGAGCTGTCCATTAGCTTCTCCACGTTCAAGTATTTCGACAAAATGATCCTTAATCAATTGTGTCTGATCCTGCAGCTTTTCACTCTCCCTCTTTTCTTCCCTGCTCATTACAAGCCAAAGTTCGACTATAACCAAAATCAAATCATTCTTGCCGTAGTCGACTATTGTCTGCCGCACGATTTTTTCTATTGCAGTCAATGCGCAGTCTTCAGAAGCCATTATTGTGTCAAAATCCTTCCTTACGCTCTCAAACGCCTTGTCGACTGCAAAATCATAGATTTCGTCTTTGTTTTTGAAGTATTGATAGAAATTAGTTCTCCCCATTCCGCTTCTTTTTGCTATGTCGGATATATTGGCGCCATAATAGCCTTTTTCCACAAACACCTCTATGGCCTTGAAGGCTATTTCCTTTTTTTTCTCCTGGTAGTCAACTATTTTGGGCATTTTGCTCTCCTTATGGTTTTTATCCTTTTTCATAACTATTATAACATTATTGACACATGTGTCAATAATAAAAAATTCAAAAGGGGCCTTTTACCGCCCCTTGCTTAATCATGGAACATACTGCTCTCTTATGCTTGTTACGCATCTGCCTTTTTTTACAATCCAAAACGGCGGGGTGAAACCGCCCTCGTATGAATCCAGGTAATCGATAAATTCCTTGCCATTACTTGTGGTATATGTCTGTTCATCCCCATATGTTCTGTTCCAATCCAAAATGGTATACTCTGTATTTTCGCCCACTTCAAACGTCTGGGGCCAGCTTTCGGGATTGTATATGTAGAACCCTCCCGGCATGTCGTCATCCTTTGAAAGCCCGAGTTCATTTATCCGTTCCTCATCATCGTCTGTTATCCACTCCACCCTGTCCAGACGGAAAAAGTTTCTCTCCGGGTCAAAGTCTGACACAAATCCTATGAATTTACTTTCGGGAAGAGCCATAAAGTCCTCGATTGATGCAGGACTTTTTATTTCAATTTCTTCCAAGGCCGTCGTCTGCCCCAATGCTTCCACAATGTATTCCAAGGCAACCTGGTCCGGGTCGAGCAGTCCTGTGCGGTGGCCGCCGTCGGCTTCCTCCTGAAGCTGCTCATAATAGTAAACCGTGGAAGAGGACGCCTGGGGGTGGCTATAGTATATGCTGCCGTTTCCGTCCATCCAGCGCTCGACGCACCATATTCCCGTGTCGCCCTGCCTTGCCGGCTGGGAAAGCAGGAGCCGGCTGGTCTCTCCTGTGGACAGAAGGAAGTCAACTACCACGTGATTGCCTTCATAGCTTTTGTTTGGAAGAAGGCCTTTGCGCTCCAGAAATTCCCTCAGGGCTGTTTCTTGCCCTGACACTGTGTCTCCCATTTCCCCTGAACGGATTGTTCCCAAAAGTTCGGGGCTTTCGTTTTCATATGAAAAAACAAGTATGGGTTTGCCCATGCTGCCGTCCTCTGTGATCCATCCGTCTATTTGGTTCATGCCTCCGGCCATTACAACCTCGTCAATGTTGACCGGCTTTATCCTGTATTCTATTTCCCATAATTCTATATTGTACCCTGTCAATTGGCCGAATGAATTGAGTTTTTCGAGATTTACTATCTTGCTGTCCTCTACATTAAAATATTTTTCATGCGTATCCACTTCGCTGTCCAAATATTCCCGAGCATATTCATCGACTGTTTTATCCTTGACATGAGGATTTGTCATAAGACCAATGACCATTGCCAAAACGGCCACCAATAATAGAAACACAATCCAAAATGCCGGTTTCCTGTAATTGAGTATGTTTTTAATCCTGCCCTTTGGATTGCTCTCTCCAAAAGCAAGGGGACATGGTCCAATTGTCCTTCCTGCGGAAAAAGATAGAAGAGAGGCTGAATAGTCTTTTTTTATTCCGCTTCCCATTTTTTTAATTACGCTTTCATCGCAGCTCAATTCCATATCCTCGCTCATGAGGTAAAAAGCCGCCCACACCAAAGGATTGAACCAGTGCAAGCAAAGAGTCAGATAGGCAAATGGTTTTATTATATGATCAAATCTTTTTATATGCGTTTCCTCGTGCTTGATTATGTATGACTTTTCCTTTTCCGAAAGATTGCCTGGAATATATATTTTGGGCTTTATTATGCCGAATACAAAAGGCGTTTTTATTCCATACATCTGGTAAATATTGTCCGAAACATGTTTAGAAACTTCTGTTCTCCTACTCAGCCTGAACATTGCAATTATGCTGAAGTAAAGCAAAAGTGCGACTCCCGCAATCCAAACAGCTGTTCCTGTAGAAATCCAGATTTGCATAGGGTCCGTGGCTGAAACAGCATCAGCAGCAAGAGAAGTCTTTGCACCTGTGCCATTAAAAACCGCATTCCCTCCGTCCGAAATGCCTGCGGCGTTGATTATGTCCCCTTGTATAATTGGGGTCTTTTGCGGAAGAAGGCTGAAAGCCCCCTTCAAGGAAAACGGGCAGACCAGCCTGAACAAAGCAGCCGACCAAAGCGCGTATGAAAATATCTTGGGGTACTTCTTGAGCAACAGTCGCGCAAGCATAACAAACAGGATTACATATGTGCCCGTAACGCTCATATCCAAAACATGTAAAAATATTTTTTCCATCTTCATTCCTCCCTGTGAGAATCAATCAGCTTTTGCAGCTCGTCGATTTCCTTTTCGCTCAATTTCTTACTGTTTGCGAATGCCGCCAAGAATCTTGGAAGCGAACCTGCAAAACCTCCGTCAAGGATTTCCATCCCTTTTTCCGCATAAAACTCATCCCTTGTAAGAATTGCTTTTACAATACTCTTTCGATTTTCAAACAAATTCTTTTTCTCTAACTTTTTGAGCATTGTGTATGTTGTCGATTTTTTCCACCCCAGCCTTTCCTCGCATAGCTTTACCAATTCAGGTGAAGGCATGGGTTGGCCTTGCCATATTATTTCAGCAAGTTTGTTTTCAGCTTCGGTTAGTCTCAATTCTTTCACGCCCTCCTCGCTTTTCAGTCTATATTTTTTAAACCATATTTAGTTTACTCTTTGTAGACCAAATTGTCAACGTCCTTTTGCTAGTAAAAACCGCCCTTTGACAGGCGGTCTACAATATAATTCTATAAGGCATCTTCTGAATTCATTTGGACAAGCTTTCTTTTTATTTGAAGAAAGTCCTCCCAGAAAGGCCTCTTCTTGTTTTGGTCCCTGAGAACTGCCGCTGGGTGGAATGTGGGCATAATGAATATTCCGCTTTTTTCGACCCAATGACCCCTGTCGGCGGTAATCCTTATGTAGTCTCCGATTATTTTTTTTGCCGAAACAGATCCCAGGCATACTATTATCCTTGGTTTTATAATTGCGACCTGATACCTGAGATAGGGCATGCAGGAAAGCATCTCCTCCTCAAGCGGATTTCTGTTTCCGGGCGGTCTGCATTTCACTATGTTTCCTATGTATACGTCCTCACGAGTCAGTTCTATCCCTTTTAAGGCTTTTTCAAGAAGTATTCCCGCCTTTCCCACAAAGGTTCGTCCGGACTGGTCCTCATAATATCCCGGACCTTCCCCTATGAAAAATATGTCGGCATTTTGGTTCCCGTTTCCAAAGACGAGACGGTTTCTGGTCTCATGAAGCGGGCATTTGCTGCAATGCTCGCAGTAATTTTTGACTTCGTCAAGTGTATACATTCAATACCCCCACAATCATTTACAAAAGGTTTTTTAAATATTTGTTAAAACCGTCTTTTAGCCCTGGGTGCCTGAGCGCATACTCTACCGTGGCTTCAAGGTATCCCTGCTTGTTTCCTGTGTCGTATCTTCTTCCAATAAAATCGTAGGCAATCATCCTGTGGCTCTGAAGAAGTATCTTCATTGCATCGGTAAGCTGTATTTCTCCCCCCTTGCCTTTTGGCGTGTTTCTGATTATTTCAAATATGTCGGAATCGAGCACATATCTTCCCAGTATGGCCATGTCGGAAGGAGCTTCTTTTGGATTCGGTTTTTCTATCATATCGGTTATTTCATATGTCCTGTCGCTTATTTTTTCTCCTGCTATTATTCCATATTTGGAGGTTTCGCTGTGCGGAACCATCTGAACACCAAGGACCGAATTCCCATAAGCCTCGTAGACATTAAGGAGCTGCCTGAGGCAAGGTTCTTCATCATTGTATACTATGTCGTCTCCCAAAAGCACAGCAAATGGGTCGTCTCCCACAAATGTCTTTGCGCATCCCACGGCATGCCCGAGCCCTTTCGGCTCCTTTTGCCTCACATAATGTATGTCCGCCATATCGGAAATTTTAACAAGCTCTCCAAGCATTCTCTTTTTACCTGATTGGGCAAGCTTTGCTTCAAGCTCAAAGGACTTGTCAAAATGATTTTGTATTGTTTCCTTGTTTCGGGTCGTTATGATTAGAATCTCCTCGATTCCCGAAGCAACTACTTCCTCAACTATATACTGCAGAGCCGGCTTGTCCACTATATTTATCATTTCCTTAGGCACTGCCTTTGTAGCCGGAAGGAACCTGGTTCCCATACCGGCTGCCGGTATCACCGCTTTTTTGACTTTCATGATATGCCCCCCTTTTGTTGGCAAATCCTTTCTTTTCGTATTTCTCTTTCTGTGGCATAGGCTAAACCAATTGTGCCAGGTCCAACATGAAGGCCTATTACAGGCCCTATGGGAATAATCGACGGCCTTATTCCTGTAAGTTTTTCAACCATATTTGCAAGCTTTTCCGCTTCTTTCAATTCGTTTATATGGTGGACCGTAGCGTTCTGCATTCCGTAAAACTCCGTCTCCATCTTCATTTTATCAAGTATTCTTTCTATAGCTTTCTTTTGGGTCCTGACCTTGTCAAAAACATCGGTCCCACCTTCATCATTTACTGTAAGTATGGGGTTTATTTTTAACACGTTCCCAATAAGAGCCTGGGCTCCGCCTATGCGGCCGCCTTTTCTTAAATATGTCAAGTTTTTCGGGGCAAAAAGAAACCTGCTGCACCTTAATATATTCTTTGCCATGTCTTGGACCGCTTCAAATGTTTTTCCATTTATGGCTTCCTCCGCCGCCCTTATTGCGGCATAACCCATATCCATGCAATTGGTTTTGGAATTTATTACTTGAACTTCAAATTCTCCGTAATTTTCCTTTACCATCTCCCCTGCCATTACAGCAGTATTGTATGTTCCGCTCATTTTGTCAGAAAGGAATATTCCCAATACCTTTATGCCCTTTTGGGCACATTCCTCATATATGTCTATAAATTCCTTTAGTGGAGGTTGCGACGACTGCGGAATTTTATTTTTCGATTTCATAAGCTTATAAAATTCAACATTGTCAATTTCCGTTTCTTTTATTTGCTTTTCCCCGAAAGTAAAACTAAGTGGAATTATTTTTATGCCTAATTCATCAGCAACTTTTTTTGGTATATTGCTTGTACTGTCTGTAACAATCTGTATTTTCACCTGGTGTCCCCCTTGCTTTCTTAAACAAATTATTCTGTACTTTTTTTATTTTCACCCGCATGATAAAGCCTTTGTGTTAGATAAGCCAAATCTATATCCTCATTGGCATTTGCCATGTCCAATACATCCTCCCATATTTTTTCACTTGTGTCCCTTCTGTTTCTGGGCTCGCACAGATGCCTTATCGTCAATACTACACCGTTGTTCGCCACTTCAGTATATACTATTGGCGTCAAATGGTTGTAAAAAATCATAAATTTTTGTGATGCTTCCTTAACACCTCTGCCAGCCTCTTCTGTCAGGTGTATCGTATGGTTTTTTGCGATATTTTCCAATATGCCTTTTGCTTTTCTCCAGTTGCTTTCGAATGTTATTGTAACTCTTATTTCATTCCATATATACTTAAATCCCTTGCTGTAGTTGGCAATGCTTTTATTGAAAACCAAACTGTTTGGCATATGCACTATTCTTCCCGTGCTTTGGTCCGCCCCTGCCCAATTGTTGATTTCCAGAAGGGTGAACTGAAAAACCCTTATGTCTATGACATCTCCCGATATAGAATTTATTTCTACCCTGTCTCCAACTTCAAGCGGTCTTTTCACTATTAAAAAAAGCCAGGCTGCAATATCTGAAATTGGGTCTTTGAGCGCAATCGCCAGACCGGCGGAAAAAATCCCAAACAATGTTGTCAAAGACTCTATTCCCTGAAACCAAATTCTTGCTACAATCAGAAATGCAAAGAAATACAAAATATATGTTATCACTTTTCTTATTTTGTAATTGGCGTGGTGTCCTTCTATTCTTCCTGTAATCAACTTCGTCAATAGCCTGCCCAAAATCCATGCTATGCAAAATATAAGCAAACTTATCAATAATTTTGTTCCGAAGTCGTAGCTTATTCCCGTCGCATCATTAAACTGATTAATCAAAGATTTCATTTACATCATTCCTTATTGTTTTCTACTTTGGTGTTTTGGTCAATTCAACCATCTCGTCGATTTTTCTCTCTATTCGCAAGAGCGCGTTTTCTTCTTTTTTTCCATTCTCCATGTTTTCGGAAAGCCCTGCCAGATTCTTATCCAAATTCTTTTTCATGTCCTCGGTAACTTTTGCCATTTTGCTTATTTCATCAAATACAACCCTGTTGGCCCTTTCCATGGTGGCTTCGAGTTTTCTTGTAGATTCGGTGAATCTTTTCAGAAACTGGTCGTTCTCGGATTCCAGAAACATTGAGAGTAGTCTTTCAGGATCGAGGACTTCGTTTAGTCCGTATCCCCTTATCTTATAGGTCCCTCCGGCGGTGCAGTACGGTTTGTTCCTGCCCGGCGATATTTCAACCCTGAAAAAGGGCTTCATCTTCAAATTTTCCACATATATTTCAAGGTCTACTTTAGGAATACAACTGTTGGACTTGCTAAGTATGTTGAGCCTCTCCTGGTCGCCAACATCGCAACCGATTATTTTCCCTCGCTGCCTGTTTTTTTCATCCGTGTCTTCTTTGACACCAACAAGAATAGTCCCTCCGTGCTCGGAATTTGCAAAAGCCACCATATCCGAAGAGTCGAGCCCTCCCACACTTTGCTTGAACTCTATTTCATAATTTTCCTCTGCGTCGAGGAGCTGTTTTGTCCGCTTTGTTATAACGTCAAATACATTGTTGTCTATCATTGTATCAATCCTTTCGCTTCTATGCCTTCCCTTGTTTGACTATGCCCTTCCTGTAGGACTCAAGAAGCAGACTCAGGAGTTCAATCTGTTTTTTGATTTCCTCACCTACATCAGTGTCTTCAACACTTTTTCTTTTTGCTGTCTTTTCCAGAACACTTGTTTTCGATATCATGTCCTTTTCTTCATTTATGGCCTTTTCTATCGATTCGAAAGGCTCATGGCAAGCAAGAAGCAATCCATATGAATTGTATATCAACGTATATCCGGCAGTCCCTGTGGTCGCTTGGTAGGCTTTTGAAAACCCTCCATCTATTACGAGAAGCTTCCCGTCTGCCTTAATGGGACTTTCCCCGTCTTTTCTTTTTACGGGTACATGCCCACTGACTATGTGTGAAGTTTGAGGGTCGAGTCCGAACTCCTTCAATATTTTTTCAGCCGAACCCGGATCGTCCCTCAATGCATAATAGCTGTCCTTTATCTCGACATGGGTGTTCTTGTCATCTATGAAGTATCTTTCAAACGTAGTCATTTTATCCTTGCCGAAAAGCGGGGAGTTTTCACCGCACCACATATACCACATTGCATCCCTGGCGTATGAACGTTCGGGCGAGCCCTCCCTGTTGTAGAAAGCCTGCCTTGCCAGTGCGTCGCATTTGTCAAGAAGGCTCTTTCCTTTGTATCCATTGCCTTCAATAGGAATATTTCTAAAGCTCCCATCCTCGTTCATAGGAATGCATGCATGATAAAGAAGATTGGAGTTATATTTCAAATACATGCTTCCCTTTGTATACATCAAATCCATGTGCTTTTGAAGCTTTTCGCTATTTATGAAAGAATGCACCAATTTTTCAATAACCTCGTTTTCCTCGTCAGTCAAGGAATACGGATCTTTGGGATCAACCGTCGGAAAAGCAGTGTCTTTCATGGGGAATTTCCGCCCCCCTATTTCAACCACTCCTGCATGGCAATCCATTTTGTGAAGGAGCAAGCGATTTTCCATAGCATAGGCCGGGTGTTTCATTATGGTCTGTCCTTCAAGCTTGAATTGAATTATGGCTATGGCCTTATGCATCCTGGATATGAGGTCAAGATCCTTTTGCCTGTAGTTTGCATATTCCATTGTTTTAGGTAAAAATTGAAGGCAGGGGTCTTCTCCGTATTCGTCAAGTGCAAAAGTTGCCAGTGGAAAAAGATTTATTCCGTATCCATCTTCCAATGTGGTCATGTTTGCATAACGACAGGATATCCTAACCACATTTGCAATGCATGGTTTTGATCCACAGGCAGCCCCCATCCACAAAATATCGTGATTGCCCCATTGTATGTCAAGCGAGTGGTGTTTCATCAAAGAATCCATTATTATATGGGACCCCGGTCCCCTGTCATAGACATCTCCAACTATGTGAAGCCTGTCAACGGCAAGCCTCTGAATTACGCAGGCTATAGCTTCTATAAACTCATCTGCCCTGTCAATATCGATTATGGTTTCAACAATCTTTCTGTAATAGTGAGCCTTGTCCTCAATAGCAAAATCCTGATGCAAAAGTTCCTCTATTACATACTTGAAATCCTTAGGCAGAGCCTTCCTGACCTTTGACCTGGTGTACTTTGACGAAACCGCCCTGCAGACCTCAAGAAGGCGGTGTATATTGTCAGAATACCATTTTTCCAGATTGCTTTCCGTTTCCTTTACTATTTCCATTTTCTCGGTAGGATAATAAAGCAATGTCAAAAAACTTCTCATCTCGGCCTCATTGAGTGATTCGCCAAAAAGTTCGGTCGATTTCCTCCTAAGCACCCCCGATGCATTTTTCAATACATGTGTAAAAGCTTCATATTCGCCGTGCAAATCCGTAAGAAAATGCTCGGTTCCCTTGGGTAGATTCAAAATCGCCTTGAGATTGGTTATCTCTGTACATACTGATGCCACACTAGGATATTGCTTGGACAGCATTTTGAGAAATTCAACATTTTTTTCTATTTTCTTATCCATGGATATCCCCCATCTTTCTTTTACAAATATTCATAGGCAAGTTCTGCCCTTATGCTTGAATTGTCGTTCCCGCTTGACCCTTGAGAGCCTCTATAGCCGTATCAAGAGAAGTTATTATTGCCTTTTCTCCTCCGCTTTCCACAAAAAGCATGCATGCCTCCACTTTTGGGCCCATGCTGCCTTTTTTGAAGTGGCCTTGTCTTTGAAGCCTTTTGACTTCTTCTTTCCCAATTCTGTCAATGGCCTCCTGGTCGGCCTTTCCGTAATTCTTGTATACTTTAGAAACATCAGTAAGAATCATGAATATGTCTGCCCCGAGTTCAGTCGCCAAACGCTTCCCCCCGAAATCCTTGTCTATAACCGCTTCTATGCCTATCAGTTCTTCCCCATTTTCCACAACGGGTATTCCTCCGCCTCCGTTTGCAATCACTACGCATCCCGAATCAACAAGCTCTTTGACTGCATTAATTTCAACAAGTCTTTTTGGCCTTGGAGAAGGAACCACCTTCCTCCAACCTCGGCCGGAATCCTCTATCCAATTTTCCCCCATCTCTTCCATGGCTTTCCTTGCATGCTCTTCTCCGTAAAAAGGTCCAACCGGCTTGCTTGGGTTCTTAAAAGCGGGATCGTCCTTGTCCACAACCATCTGTGAAACTATTGTAACTATCGGCTTTTCAATTCCTTTGTCCCTGAGTATATTGCCGAGCTGTTGCTGCATCATGTAGCCAATCAATCCCTGGCTTTGGGCTCCGCAAATGTAAAGGGGCATTGCAGGAACAATTGCCGATGCGGTATTGTTCTGAATCAGTATGTTGCCTACCTGGGGACCGTTGCCGTGGGTCAAAATTATCCTGTGTCCCATTTCAATCATATACGCAATTTGAAAGCATGTTTTCCTTACATTTTCCATCTGTTGCCCAGCTGTCCCCTGTTGTTTGGGTTGAAGTATTGCATTGCCTCCCAAAGCTATCACAATGGTTTTTCTATCCATGGTTATCCTCCGAATATTTTGACTGTCTATGCCTCTCAACGTAAAAAACTCAACTGAGCCTTCTCTTTTTCACTTTCCTTAAGCTTATCATTGACTACATAATACGTCCCGCTCCCGGTGCCTTCCTGTATCAAAACTTCCTGATCAACAAGTGACTTGATTTCCCTGAATGCCTCGTCCCTGTTTACATCATTAAGATTTTGGTATTCCCTGTTATTTATGCTTCCGTTTTTCATCGCATAGGATACTGCGGCCATTCTGTCCTCGTCGATTTTTAAATTCATTTCTTCCAGCCGCCTGATGTCTTCCATGCCCAGTATTTCCCTGTTGCCCAGCCTTACTATAAAATCCTCCCCCTCACTTTCAAAAACAGGCGGTTCCAAGCGGTATTTTTTGGCTTCCGAAAACATTTTCCTTACACCGGTTCCCGCATTATTAATTTCTCCCATTTCCTGTAATATCCGTACTATAGTTGTATTTCTACAGTGGGCATATTCCTCGAGATTTTTTTCCTGCAAGCCCTCTCCCAAAAGCGGACCCGGGCTCTTGATTTCAATGTGCTTGTCGGTAATTTTTATTCTTATATATTTACCCGATGCATATGAGTCGTAATCCCTGTGTATGAGACTGTTCCATACAGCTTCCTCTATTGCTTCGAGCGGATATTCCGGCATCTCTACATTTTTTCCACTTAAATAGCCTACTTTTGCCCTCTTTCCAATTCTTGTTTTTATAGTTTCCATGGTTTTGTCCTTCATTTCAGTCAATGTTCCATAAATTTTTTCAACATTCCCATTGTCACCCTTGCCCGACAAAACCGTAACGTGAAGCTGGGGAAGATAAAGCTGAGGGTCTTTCCCGAAAATCAAAAGACCTGAAACAGTAGCCCTTTCTTTTTCACCTAAAGAACTTATTACGCCCAATTTTTCAAGCAGGTCCTTTTCTTTAATAAAAACAGGTCCATGTTTTTCTTTTATGGCATCCAAATAAAGACCCAGTTTGGTGCGGTCCAAATCATCTTCGGATGTTCTTGGAACAGCTTTCAAATCCACATTTTCTGTCATTTTTAAAACAATGCCATTTCGATAATCCATTTTTCCCCTCTCCTTCCCTGGCTTTGATTAAAACGCTTCATAAAAGCGCTTTTTTACATCCGAGAACTCGACTTCGATTTTTCGTCCATATATGAAATCGTCATATGCGTTTACCTGCAGGGCTTCTCCTTTTTCATCCTTTTCAAGCCTTATCGGAATATCGAAAGTGAAACAACTTCCCTTTCCGATCTCACTCTCCACTCCAATCGAACCTTGGTGCATCTTCACAAAACCCTTGACCAGTGAAAGCCCAATTCCGCTGCCTTCATTGCTGCTGGTGAAAACATCTTCCGCCTGATTGAACCTGTCAAAAATCCTGTCCAGCTGCTTTTCCTCTATTCCACTGCCTGTATCCTCAACTGAAACGAACAGTCTTTCACCCTTCTTCCATGCACTTGTTTTAATGCTTCCTCCCGAAGAAGTGAATTTAATGGCGTTTGAAATAAGATTCAGCATGATTCTTTCAATTTTTTCAACATCGCATGATACAACTATCGGCGCACTTTCAATTTGAGACGATAATTCTATGCCCTCTGACTTGGCCAATTGCTTAGTCGAAGCCACTATGCTCCCTATTACTTCAGCAAGGTCCCAATTCTTTTTGTTTACCATATAGAAGCCAGCTTCAATCTTGTTTATGTCTATCAAATTATTGACCAGCTTTATCAGCCGATTGTTGTTTTGCTTCATTATCTGCAAATGGCGCT
>CAZXWC010000027.1:0-3308 GCA_964644525.1 uncultured Peptostreptococcaceae bacterium | reverse complement strand
TTGACCAGCTTTATCAGCCGATTGTTGTTTTGCTTCATTATCTGCAAATGGCGCTTGTTTTTTAGGGAAAATCCAGGCATTTCTGCTGATATTTTCGCGTTTTTCATTTCCATCAGCTGGATTGTCCCCGATATGGCATGAAGGGGTGTTCTGAAATCGTGGGATATATTGGCGAAATATTCTGTCCTCATTCTTTCGTATTCCAGCTGTCTTTCAACCTTTCGGCGCAAATCCTCGTTTCTTTTTTTTGCCGAAACATCCCTTATTACGCTTAGAAAAGCCAAGCCTTCAGAATATGGGAATTTAATAGTCTTTATTTCTACAGGTGTTTTCCCCCCATCTCCTCTTATTATTTCATCTTCTATTACAGGCAGCATTTCTTCCCCGCTTGCAATTCTGTTCAGCCTTTCAAGCAGAAAACCCTTTCTCTCGTCTTCAAAGAAATACATGGCAGCTTGTCCGACTATACAGGATGGATCATCCAGACTAAGAAGCTTGGCGGCTGCAAAATTCGCCAGTATGTACTTGTCATAGTCGTATACGAAAACTGCATCCGGAAAATTCTCAATAAGATGGCGATACCTTTCTGCGCTTTTTATCTTTTCTTCCTCAAGCATCAATCTGTCTGTTATGTCCCTTGCTATGCTGACAAAAGAATTTTTACCCGAAAACGGAAAACTGATTGTCTTTGTTTCAACAAAAACTTCGCTTCCGTCTTTCCTTACTATCCTCTGCTCTATCATGGGTACATCGGTATTCGGCTTTTCCAGCTGGCGAAGCCTTTTTTCCATGTCTTGAAAATGGTCCGGGTCCACATATGTGTATATGCTCTTGCCTTCCACATCCCTGGGCGACATTTCCCCAAGTAGGTCTCCCCCCGACTCGTTTGAGTACAAATATTTTTCCCAGTCGTATATAAGAACCGAGTCGGGCAAAAAATCAAGCAGCCTCTTCAATTGTCTGTCATTTTCCATAACCCGTTTTTCGTTTTCTTTTTTTTCCGTTATATCCCTTATTATGCTTATATATCTGTCATCGGCTTCCAGCTCATAGGAAATAGACCTTATTTCAAGTATTTTTTCGTTTCCTTCTTTAGTCCTTATATTTCTTTCGACCAGAGGCACACTTCCTCCGGCGAGAATCACATCCCGCCTTCTTATTGCGTCAGTCGCGGCTTTTTTTGTCAAAAAACTCAAAAAATCTTTGCCCTTCAATTCTTCCGGCGAATCGAAACCCAAAATCGACGCTGCGCTTTTGTTAGCCAACTCAATAATTGACCTACCACCAGGAAAATGCTGTATCAAAACCCCGTCCGGCAAACCCTCAAGCAGGTTCTTATAGCTGCTTTCAACATCGCGCATAGACTCTTGCGCCATTTTTCGCTCAGTCAAGTCCCTTGCCCAGGACACAAGAACCCTTTCATCGCCAATCATGAACACTCTACTGTTGACCTCTACAGGCAATAGCCTTCCGTCCTTGCCTACGAAAGTCATTTCAAATGATTTAAACCATCCGTCCCCAACCTCTTCAAATATCTTTTTGGCTTTTTCCCTTAGATTTGGATGAACAAAGGCTTCCGGAGGCATTTCTTTCATTTCCTCCATTTCATATCCAAAAAACTTTACCGCCGCCTCGTTTACATCCTTTATATTTCCAACCTTGAAGTCGGAATCGACACTGCGAAGCACCATAATATCGTCTATATTATTGAATATTACCGAGTACTTCATTTCATTTTTATGTATTTTTCTTCCGGCATCGGTATAATTCATATAAATATATACAATTGCCAGGAAGATGCAAAAGGATGCGATCAGGTCATAAAGCAAATAATGCTTTTGGTAATATGGGTAGCTGAAAGCAAATGAAGAAATGAAGGCAATAAGAGCAATGCTCAAAACACCAGCAATGATTTTGGCCCTTTGCACATGGTTGATTTTTTTCTTTCCTGCAAATTTTTTCATTTTTTCAAACATGTTTTAACCCTTCCATCACTTAAAATAATTCTATCAATCTGCACAAATTGGTCAAATTCATTTAGGTTTTTTAAATAAAAATGTCAACTTTATACTTCTATTTCCCTGGTCTGTTTTCCTTCATCCTGCCAAAAGTTCTCTTTAATGTGGATAAATTCTTAAAGTGCTTGTATAATTGACTTATAAATATAAGGGGGGGTAAAATGAAAAAATTGTTGTTGATTGCAACCGGCGGCACTATCGCCTGCTCGGAAGGCACAAGGGGCCTGGCTCCTTCAATGTCGGCATCTGAAATACTTTCCTACGCTTCCGATTCAATAGGCGGTTGTAAAATAGATGCGTTTCAGCTTTTCAACATAGACAGCACCAATATGCAGCCCGAATATTGGCTGGAAATAACGAAAATGATAATGGGCCTTTATAATGAATACGACGGCTTCATAGTTACACACGGAACAGACACAATGGCCTACACTTCCGCAGCTCTGTTTTATTTGATTCAGAATTCAGAAAAACCCATAGTAATAACAGGCGCCCAAAAACCTATTTCATATGAAAAAACTGATGCCAGAAAAAACCTTACCGATTCAATCTGTTTCGCCCGCGAAGGAATAGGAGGAGTATATCTCGTTTTTGATGGAAAGGTCATCAGTGGGTCTAGGGCCGAGAAATTGCGTACAGAAAGCTACAACGCTTTTGAAAGCATCAATTATCCCTTTATTGCAAAAATCATAGAAAACAATGTCGTATACAACAAAAAAGCTCAAATGCAGAAAAAATTTCGCAAAACTTTATTCAGCAGCTCCCTCAACTCAAATGTATTTCTTATGAAACTGGTTCCGGGTTCAAATCCCCATATTTTGAATAAAATAGGCAAGGACTATGACGGATTCATAATTGAAAGCTATGGTAGGGGAGGAATCCCTTTCGAGGGACGGAGAAACTTTTTGCAAGCAATCGAAAAATTGACCGCAATGGGAAAATCGGTTGTAATAACAACCCAGGTTACTTTGGAAGGCAGCAATCTGACTATTTACGAGGTTGGCAAAAGGGCTTTGGAAAGCGCTGTGATTCCGGCTTACGACATGCCCATAGAAGCAGTGGTGACGAAACTGATGTGGGCGCTCGGGCAAAGTCGTGACCAGGAAAAGGTTCGGCAGCTTTTCCTCACCCCCATTTCGAACGATATAGTGGTGTTGTAGATTCGACACGCAAATCAATAAAAAACCGGCAAAACGAATACTCGTTTTGCCGGTTTTTTATTGATTTGCGTGGTCTTAAAAAGTTTTCAAGGTTTCGATTATGCTTTGGACCGTGTAATCGACATCCTCG
>CAZXWC010000026.1:0-19001 GCA_964644525.1 uncultured Peptostreptococcaceae bacterium | reverse complement strand
TGAGCAAGCTTCTTTCTCTTGAGAAAAATGAGATACGGCGAGGAGTCACTGCGGTTTCATCGGGAAACCACGGAGCGGCGCTTGCATACGGAGCAAGTCTTTTGGGTGTCGAAAGGGTTGAAATATTTGTTCCGGAAAACACTCCTTTTCCCAAAATACAAAAAATGGAAAGCCTTGGAGCCAAGGTGAACCTGGCAGGAAAGAATTTTGACGAGACTCATATGGTTGCAGAAGAAAAGACCCGTGAGACCGGACTGGTCGAAGTCAGCCCCTACGAGGACCCTGTGGCCCTTGCTGGACAAGGTACTGTGGCTCTTGAAATTTTGAGTCAAAATCCAGCTGTGGACACTATCGTTGTTCCAATCGGAGGGGGAGGACTCATATGCGGAATAGGGGCATATGCAAAGGGGTTTGATCCAAACATCCGGGTGATAGGAGTGCAGACCGAGGCTTGTCCGGCCATGGTCGATTCCATCAGGGACAATAAATGCTACGAGTATTACCAGTCGGGCCAAAGCGTTTGCGAAGCCCTTATAGGGGGAGTGGGTCTCCTTCCTTTTAAAATGGCTTCGACTTGCATAGACGATATCATAGTGGTTTCCGAAGAGGCTATAAAGAAAGCTACGGTCTTGATGATGAAAAATGAGCGCATAATGTGTGAGCCGTCGAGCGCAATTTGCTATGGAGCTTTTTTTGAAAACAGAAAAATTTTTGAAGGCAGGAAAACCGCTCTTGTAATTTCCGGCGGGAACATTTCCTGGGAAATGGCAAAGAGCCTTATAAAAGAATGCGACAAGGAGGAATAAAATGTTCAAAGTAAGGGTTTTGAATCAGGAAAACATAAAAGAGGTCTTGGACATGGATGCAGTCATAAATGCCGTTGAAAAGGTTTATGTATTGAAGTGCCAAAAGAAAGCTGACGTGTTTCCGATGGTGTTTCATGAGTTTGAGAGAGGGGTGGCGGATATGGATATCAAGTCCGGATACCTTGAGGATGCCGACATATTCGGGCTTAAGCTTGTGTCTTGGTTTGGGGAAAACAGCAAGAAAGGGCTTGCTCCCCTGATAGGAACAACCTTGGTTTTTGACGGAAAAACGGGCATTCCTAAAGGACTTTTAAGCGCAGAATATGTAACGGGAATGAGAACAGGCGCAGCAGGGGCCATCGGAGCTAAATATTTGGCCAGAAAAAAGTCGGAAAGCATGCTTATGGTTGGAACAGGCCATCAGGCCCTCTTTCAGATAGGTGCGGTTCTGACGGCCATGCCGGGCATCCGCAAGGTGATGGTCCATAGCCCAAGGACAAAGGGCAAGGCTGAAAAATTCTGTCTGTCGGCAAAGGAAAGGCTTGAAAAAATGTTTCCGGGGCTTGCATTTGATGCAGGGTTTGAGGCGGTGGTCGACCTTGAGGAAGCCGTCAAAAGAAGTGATATCATAATAACCGCGACCCCTTCAAGGGAGCCCATGATTTTGAAGGACTGGGTAAAGCCGGGTACCCATATCAGCTGCATAGGCGCAGACATGTCGGGAAAGCAGGAAATCGACGAGAGGCTTTACGGGGTGGCAAGGGCCTTTGTGGATGATTGGGGCCAGGCGGCTTCGGTAGGCGAGACCGAAACCGCTGTCAATAATGGCATAGTAAGCTTGGAAAAACCTCTTCCTGAAATAGGAGGGGTTATAGCGGGCAAGATAAGTGGCAGGACAAACGATGACGACATAACTATTTTTGATTCCACTGGGATAGCCCTGCAGGACCTTATGGTATCAAAGCTGGCCTTAGATATGGCGGAATCGCTTGGAATAGGCGACACTATTGACTTGTAGAAAAGGGAGGAAATTAAATGAAAATCAAAGATTTCGGCGTTGAGATGTGGATGAACAAATACGAGGACGACTGCGAGTGGAACCTTGCTGAAACTTGCGTCAAATCATTTGTCTTGGAGGAGCTTATAGAGCTTTCGGGTCAACCCAAGGAAAAAGTTGTGGAAGATTTAATGAAGATGCATCTCACATACGGCGCGATTCTTGGATCGAACCGGCTGAGGAAGCAAATAGCAGGTCTTTACAGGACCGCCAAGATAGACAGCATAGTAACCACACACGGAGCTATAGGTGCCAACGACCTTGTTCTGACTTCAATTGTCGAACCCGGGGACAGGGTTGTATCTGTGCTTCCGACCTATCAGCAGATGTATTCGATTCCCGAATCCATAGGTGCGGAAGTGTCGATACTTCAGCTTCGCCAGGAAAATGGATTCCTTCCGGATCTCTCGGAGCTTGAGGAAATGACCAGGGACGGGGTCAAGCTCATATGCATAAACAACCCCAACAACCCCACAGGGGCTCTTATGGACGAGGATTTCCTAAAGAAGATTGTTGCCATAGCGGAAAAAGCCGGTGCCTACATCTTGGCCGACGAGGTATACAGAGGGCTCAACCATGAAGGCGATCCATTTACAACATCTGTCTTCGACCTGTACCAAAAGGGAATAAGCACTGGAAGCATGTCAAAGACATTTTCTCTTGCCGGAATAAGGACTGGCTGGATTTGCGGCCCCGAGGAAGTCATGGAAGAAGTTGCAAAGCATAGGGACTACAACACAATAAGCTGTGGGATGATTGACGAATACATTGCGGCCATGGCTCTTGAAAACAAGGATAAAATCATTGAAAGAAACATAGGCATTGTAAGGAAAAACAAGAAGATGCTTTCCGACTGGGTGGAAAAGGAAGAGAATTTCAGCTTTGTTGAGCCTGCCGCCGGAACCACGGCTTTTGTCAAGTTCGACCTTGGCATCGATTCGGAGACATTCTGCAAAAGGCTTCTTGAGGAAACTGGAGTCATACTGCTTCCCGGAAAGGTCATGGACATGGAGGGGTATCTGAGGATAGGCTATGCCAACGACCCGGAGATAATAAAAGAGGGGCTTAAGAGAATATCTGAGTTTGCAAAGTCGCTTTAGGACTTGTTTGGCAAAGAGTATATAAAAAGGCATGGAGAGCCTGCATTTTGGCCTCCATGCCTTTTTTAGCAATCCAATCATGCAAAATCCGTTTATTCGGGCAGGCCCAAAGCTTGTTGAAGCTCCTCTTCTGTTATTCCGAGCTCGTATGCCGCTGCGGCTAGGTCGGGAGGTCCTTTTTCTGCGTCGCCCAGCGCATTGATTAGAGCTTCTTCGGAAACACCCAGCTGCTCGGCGGCCGCAGCAGTGTCAATCATCTGACGCCCGTCTTGTCCGGGTCTTCCGGGACCGACAGGCCCGTCAACGTCTCTTTCAGGAGGGACGGATCCGTCCTGAGGAGGAGCCTGGCCTTCCTGCATTGCGGGGGGAACCTCTTCATTTTCGGCAACGATTGTCTCGGCCGGCTTTTCGGGGGGAACCTTTTCATTTTCGGCAACGATTGTCTCGGCCGGCTTTTCGGGAATTTCCTGCACCGTTTCGCCAGGCTCATCCCTTGGTTTTTCCGCTATTTCTTTTGGTATTTCCTTTTCTTCCTCATTCGGCACGGTAATGTTGTCATTTGAAATATCGGATGAGGCTTCATCCATGGAGGTTTCTTCGGGAGCTGAGGCATTTTCACTTCCGCATCCAACCAGTCCGAATATCAAGAGGGCGGCAAGCATGGCAAGAATTATTTTTTTCATTTTTTTCTCTCCTTTCAACACTTTTATCATTTGTCTTTCCCAGTGCATATTTGGGTTTTCTTCATTTGCTGCTTAAAGAATATACTACAAAGATTGAAGAAAACTTGAAGAATTGAAAAAAGCGAAAAATGCCTCCAAAGCGTTTATTTTTAATCGACGCTTTGGAGGCATTTGCAGTTTTTGAATGTACTGTATTTGATCCGTTTTTACATTTCCCGTCTCCAAAATTTTGGGGTCATGAGAGCTATGACAGTGAAAAGCTCGAGTCTTCCAAGCAGCATGAAGAAAGATAAAAGGAGTTTGCTTAAAACCGAAAATTCCGAGTATGTGTTTGTTGGACCTATGAATCCGAAACCGGGACCTATGTTTCCGAGTGTTGCAGCAACCGCGCTAGTTGCGCCCAGAAAGCCTATGCCCTCGAGTGAAATGGCTACCGAACCTAGAATGAATATGAGCATGTAAAGCATGAAGAAGCCTGCAATGTTTAGAAGGGTGTCTTCGGCAACAGGTTGCTTGCCCAATTTGACTGCCACAATAGCCCGCGGGTGAAGAATTTTTGTGACCTCTCTCTTTATAAGCTTAATCAGTGCCAGTATTCTAATAACTTTTATGGATCCGCCTGTGGAACCTGCGCTTCCCCCCACGAACATTAGCATGAACAGTACGCTTCTCGAAAATGCAGACCACTTTTCATAGTCGAAGGTTGTATAACCGGTGGTGGTCATTATTGAACTTGCCTGGAAAAGCGAGTGGGTGAAGGAGTCGAACCAGTCGTGGTATACGTGGAAGTTGTTGTCAATGGTTATGGCAATCACGCAAACGAATATGATTCCCAGATAGAACCTGAGTTCCGAATTTTTCACCACGTCTCTCCATTTGCCTTTGAAGAGGCTGTAATAGAGTGAAAAGTTGGTACCTGACATTATCATGAATATTGATATCACATTGAAAATGTATGCGCTTCCAAATGCTCCTATGCTTGAATTCCTGGTTGAAAAACCGCCTGTTCCAAGCGTGCCGAAAGTATGGACTGCCGCTTCGAAAGCAGTCATTCCACCAAGCATTAGAAGGGCGAATTCGGCCAATGAAATTATCATGTAGGCTTTGTACAGGATTTTTGCGGTTTCCATTATCCTGGGAGCTATTTTGTCCGCTATTGGACCGGGGCTTTCCGCCTTGAAGACGTGGAAGCCTCCTGTTCCCATTATGGGGAGTATGGCTACGGCAACTACCAGTATTCCCATTCCGCCAACCCAGTGGGTGAATGAGCGCCAAAAGAGAATACCCATTGGAAGGACTTCTATATCGTTTATTATGGTTGCCCCGGTTGTGGTAAAGCCGGATACGGTTTCAAAAAAAGCGTCCACATAACTTGGAATCGACCCCGAAAGATAAAAAGGCAAGGCTCCAAGAAGGGATGAAAAAAGCCAACCGAATGTTACTATTGCCAGGCTTTCCTTTACCTTCAGAACTTTGTTTTTAAGAGGAATCTTCGTAAGCGCAAATCCTGTGGCAGCTGTTATCAATATGCTTTGGGCGAAGGCGAGTGTATCGCTTTGACCGTGGGCAAAAGAAATGATCAGGGGCGTAAGCATACCGAGAGCAATTATCAATAATAAATAACCTAAAACCTTGAATATCATTCTGTGATTCATCATTTACCGTCCTTTAAGTGGAAGAATTTTTCTAGCTTGGGAACTTCAGACATGAGAGAGAAAACCACAATTCTGTCTCCGGCCTGTATTGTGGAATTGCCTTTTGGAATGACAACTTTTCCGTCATGTACTATTGCCCCTATAATTATTCCTTTTGGAAGATTCAGGTCCATTATCGGTTTTCCAAGGAAATTCCAGTTTTCAGAGGCTATTATTTCACTGACTTCCGCCTGCCCGTCCAGCAGAAGCGAAACGGAAACAACCTTTCCGCCTCGGATGTACTTTAGTATGTCGCTTGCCGTTATGTTTACCGGATTTATAGCCATGTCAATTCCAAGTCGCTCGATTATATGGATGTAGCTTTGCCTTGATATTTTGGCTATTACCTTACTTACATTCAATTGTTTTGCCCTAAGCGACATGAAGAGGTTTTCTTCGTCAAAGCCGGTCACTCCTATGAAGGCGTTCATTTCCGAAAGGTCCTCTTCTTCAAGAAGGTTGGCCTCTGTGCCGTTTCCGTGTATTACAAGCACGTTGTCATTGAGACGTTCGGCAAGCATTTTGCACCGGTCCAGGTTTGATTCGATTATTTTTACGGCAATATTTCTTTTGGAGAGACGTTCTGCAAGGTAGTATCCAACCTTTCCCCCGCCGAGAATCATAACCTTTTTCATCGCCTTGTTTCCGACAGGTTGATGCAGGTTCCTGGCTATTGTGTCAATTTTGTTTTTTTGTCCAAGAACATATATGATGTCGTTTTCCTTAAGAACTGTGCCTCCATGGGGAATTATAACTTCCCCCCCTCTTGATATGGCTGCAATAAGAAGGCCGTCCATGTAGCTGAGTTCACTTAAGCTCTTGTTCATGAATTCGGGAAGGTTTTTTATATTGAAGTTGACAAGTGAAACCTTGCCCATTGCATATTTTCCAAAATAGAAAGTGTAGCTTTCCATCAGATATCTCAGTATTTCGTTTGCAGTGGCGAGGTCGGGATTCACCACGTGGTCTATTTCGAATGATTTTTGTATAAATTTAAGCTGATTCGAGTACTCTGGGTTTCTTATCCTGGCAATGCTCCTTTTGCAGCCTAGTTTTTTAACCATGGAGCTGATGAGTATGTTGGTTTCGTCATTGCTTGTTACGGCTATAGCCAGGTCATATGTCGATATGTTCAGTTTTTCGAGTATTTCCTTTCTTGCTCCGTTTGCGTTTATGGTTAGAACGTCTATGTGATCCTTCAGTTTTTCGAGGACAATGGGATTGCTGTCCATTATTGCAACATGCATATCACTGCTTAACATAGAGGTTGCGAGTTTTGTTCCCAGTTTGCCGGCTCCTATAATAATTACTTTCATAATCCACCAACCTTTTTCTTTATTGATTGCCTATAAAAAGATGAAATTTATTCAATATTTGACCATCTGCTTCGAATATACCATAAGTTTACCAAAGAGCAATATGGATATTAAGAAATAAAGCATATTTAACATTTGTTTTTCAAATTCGGTCATTAATTTAAAGATGTATTGGTGCAAGAATTCACTTTGACCGGCTTAAAAAATAGTAAGGAGGGTGTGTCTTGCTCTTGTTCGAAATGCAAGAGGAGGATGACATGCAGGTATGAAGTTTGGACTAATTGTCATCCTTTGTGGAAAAGTGGGCCAAAAATAAAAAAACTGTGGAAAACCCTGGTTATTTATAGCTTTTTCCACAGTTTTTTATTACATCCATTATTTCCATAGGGTGTTTTATTATATATTCGGGATTCATTGACTTTAATTTTTCGTATCCGGCTATGGTCCATGAAACCAAAACGAAAACGATTCCGGCGTTTTTTGCAGCCAAAAGGTCGTGCCGGCTGTCGCCTACAAAAATTGTGTTTTCGGGCATGGAGTCCATAAGCTCCATTGCTTTAATAAGGCCTTCGGGATGTGGTTTGCTGTTTTCAACATCGTACTTGGAAAGTATTGTGCTGAAATACCTGGATAATCCGAATTTTTCAAGACCGTGTCTTATTCCGCCAATCCCTTTGCTAGACACTATGCCCAATTTAAAGCCTTGCTCGTGAAGAGTTTCTAGCATTTTGCCTATTCCGTCAAATTCTTGAGTAAGACTGTCGCGTCTTTTGTTGTAGAGGCTTCTATAGAGCTCTAGAAATTCCGGATAAGCGGCTTCTGATTCTTTGCCTAAAAAGCCGTGTATATGGGCCATCTGATCCCTCAGCGGTTTTCCTAGGATTTCGTCGAAGTCTTCTTCGGAAAGCCTTTTACCCCTGTTTTTCAGGGAAATTTCATTCAAGGTGAGCTTTATGATTTCATTTGTGTTTACCAGGGTTCCGTCGAAATCGAAAAGAACAGTCGTTATCATTTTGCCTGCCTCCTTTTATTGTAATGACATTATACATTAAAGCGGCTTATTATCAAAAATAGAGTTGTTAATGGTAAAAGCCTATTGGGTATCAATGGAAAATAGCTGGATACTATTATTGATTTGGAGGGAAAAGATGGTTGACTTGTACAGGAAGCATTTCATGAAACAAAAGATGATGGAAAAAATGCTTTGGGCTCTTGCTCCGGCGGCGGTGGGATCGGTATGGTTTTTCGGATTGAGGGCTTTGCTTGTGATGGGGGTTTCACTGATTTTCGCATCTTTTTCCGAATGGCTTTTCGTGAGGAAGAGGGGAGGAAGAATATCCGAGGCTGCGCTTGTCACTGGGCTCATATTCGCTCTCTCCATGCCCGTAAAGGTTCCTCTTTGGATTGTTGCGGTTGGAATTTCATTCGGAATGGTTTTCGCAAAGATGGCATTTGGTGGTTTTGGCACAAATCTTTTCAATCCGGCAATAGCGGCGCGCGCATTTGTATACATATCTTTTTCAAAGCCAATAAACGCCGACTGGACAGGGCTTGCCCATGGGGCTTTTGGGGGTTTTTCAAAATTTGTGGGTCCGGATATTCAGGCGGTTTCTTCCGCTACGCCCCTTTTGGCCTTCAAAAACACGGGAGAGTTTTTCCCATACATGAAACTTATTACAGGAAACATATCAGGGTCTATGGGAGAGACAAGCGCCCTTCTTATCTTAATCGGAGCGGTTTATCTCATCAAGACGAAATCGGCCGACTGGAGGCTCATGGCTGGAATGGCGACTGGTTTTTTAACTCTTTCTTCAATACTCAGCCTTCTGCAGCCTGAAATGGTCCTTAATCCATTTTACGGGGCTCTTTCGGCTTCCTTCCTTTTTACAATGGTTTTCATAGTCACCGAGCCGATTTCGGCTCCCAAAACAGCGAAAGGAAAGTTCCTGTACGGAATGCTGGCAGGTGTTGTGGTTGTAATAATAAGGTCCTATGCACTGTTTACCGAAGGAACTACATTTGCAATACTTGTGGCCAACACCTTTGGACCTCTTTTGGATCAAGGGGTGTGGCATTTTGAAAAAAAGGATAAGAAGGTGATTGCCTCGTGAGGGAAGAAAAAAAGGCGGGAAAAAGACCACTTCATGAAACATATTACTATTCTGTGATTTTCATGGTTGTTCTGACGGTTGTTTTCATATCCATTCTGGCATATTTGAACGATTCCACGAGTGAAATAATAGAGACCGCCGGTCAAATTAATGAAAAGGAAAGCATTCTATATGTTTTGGGCATAGAGCACGGTTCATCAATCGAAGGCATACAGTCGGCCTATGAAGAAGGCGTCATAGAAGAAACTTTTGGATTTGTAGCCAAAGAATCGGGAACCCAGGCTTTTTTCTTTAGTGGAAGCGGCCTATGGGGAGACATAGAAGGATTTATTTCTATTTCAGGAGACATGAAAAGTCTTGAGGGTCTGACTTTCACCAAGCAGAGCGAGACGCCGGGCTTGGGCGGAAGGATAGAAGAAATGTGGTACAAGGAACAATTCAGAGGAGTCGAAATAGATACAGCCAAAGGCAGTCCGCTTGTATACAGGCCGGAGCCGGGAGGCAATGTGGATGCCATTTCGGGAGCGACATCAACTTCCAAGGCTGTGCTGAAAATACTCAATCCTATTATAAGGGAAAAACTTGATCAAGCTGGAGGGGGCGAATCAAATGGCCAAGATTAAGGCAAAGGATGTTTGGGTTATGGGTATATGGAAAGAGAATCCTGTAGTAATACAGGTCCTGGGAATCTGTTCGGCCCTTGCCGTGACAAACAGAATGGACAACGCCCTTGTAATGGGGGTGGGACTTATATTCGTAACGGCTTTTTCTGAGCTTACCGTTTCTCTTTTAAGAAAGTATACACCCAAGCATATACGTATGATGGTCCAGGTCCTGATAATTTCGGCCTTTGTAATCATAGTGGATATTTACCTTAAGGCCTATCTTCCAAATGCGAGCAAGGCTTTGGGGCCTTATGTGGGCCTGATAATAACAAACTGCATAATTATGGGCCGGTGCGAGGTTTTCGCTCAAAAGAACAAGCCTGCAATTTCATTTCTTGATGGCATTTTCAACGGCATAGGCTATACGCTTGTTCTTTTGATTGTCGCCTTTGCCAGGGAGCTCCTGGGATTCGGAACGGTTTTCGGAATTTCAGTAATGGGAGCGGGATGGATGAACTGGGTCATAATGATTATGCCTCCGGGAGCCTTCTTCATGCTGGCTCTGCTTGTTTGGCTTGTCAACACTTTGAGGGAAAAAAGAGAGCTTTCGGCAAGTCAAGGGGAGGTGAAGGCCAGATGACCGAACTTAACCCGTTTGTACTCTTTACGGCATCGATTTTCACAAGCAACATGATTCTGGCAAATTTCCTTGGAATGTGTTCCTTTATAGCAGTGTCAAAGGACATAAAGACTTCGTTGGGGCTTGGTCAGGCCGTCACCTTCGTGCTTACATTCACGACAGCAATAAACTATCTTTTGTACAGGTATGTTCTGATTCCGATGAATCTTGAATACCTGAGATATATTGTATTCATAATAAGCATAGCGGCCTTTGTCCAACTGGTGGAAATGGTAGTGGAAAGGCATTTGCCGTCGCTTCACCACGCCCTTGGCATATTTTTGCCGCTGATAACGGTCAATTGCGCAATTCTGGGAGTTTCACTCTTTATGGTAATACGCAGGTACAGCCTGGTCCAATCCATGTCATTCGGATTCGGATCGGGAGTGGGATGGACAATGGCAATTGTTGCGCTTGCCGGGCTGAAGAATCGCCTCAATGAAAACAGGGTGCCCAAAGGCCTTAGGGGAGCCGGAATAACACTAATCATAACCGGACTTATGGCTCTTGGCTTCATGGGTTTTTCGGGAATGGTGCAAATATCCTAAAGGAGGGGATTTTATGAATGGAATTGTCAATACGGTTGCTGTGATGTCCGGAATTACCGGCTTTCTGGCATTTCTACTTACCCTTGCCCTAAGGACTGTGGGCGACTATGGAATGGTTGAAATCACCATAAACGACAAAAAGAAGCTTGAGGTTCGCGGAGGAGATTCACTTTTGTCGGCACTTTCGTCCGAAAAGATTTTCATTCCATCCGCATGCGGGGGCAAAGGCACCTGCGGATATTGCAAGGTAAAAGTATTGCAGGGAGGAGGAGCTGTTCTCCCTATGGAGGAAGGACTTGTCTCTGGCGATGAAATTGATGAAGGTGTTCGCCTGGCGTGCCAGGTAAAGCTTAAGGAAGCAATCAAGATAGAAATTCCAGACGAGCTTTTTAATGTCAAGGAATACAGGGGGCGTGTAAGAAAGATTGAAGACATAACGCCAAAAATCAGGCATTTGCTGGTAGACATTGTCGAGGGAGGGGAAATAGACTTCAAGCCGGGACAATATGTGCAGCTTGTGGCGCCTCCATATGCAGAGAGCGACGAATCGGTCCAGAGGGCCTATTCTATAGCCTCATGCCCCGACGACAAAAATTTCATAGAGCTTATAATAGGTTATGTGGAAGGAGGTGTCTGCACAACATATGTCCACAAGTACCTTAAGGAAGGGGATTATGTAAACTTCAACGGACCCTTCGGCAACTTCTTCTACAAGGAAAATGACAGGGAAATGATAATGGTTGCCGCCGGAACTGGCATGGCGCCTATACTTTCAATCCTTAGAGCAATGAAAAGTTCCGGAATAAAAAGAAGGTGTTCCTTCTTTTTCGGGGCAAAGACCATGGACGATCTTTTTTTTCTGGACAAGATGAGGAATTTGGAGGAAAGCCTGTTTGACTTTGAATTTGTTCCGGCGCTTTCAAGGATAGGCCCGGAGGATGATTGGGAGGGCGTGAGGGGAAGAGTAACAGAACCCCTGATGAAACACATGGACAATGTGGAAAACAAGGAGGCTTATCTTTGCGGCAGCCCGGTAATGATTGATGCCATAGTCGAGCTTTTAATCGAAAAAGGCATGGACGAGGAAGTCATATACTATGACAAATTTTAGTAAAAATAAGCGCTTGGGACTTTTTCACTGTGATATAATGCTATATAAACAAGTACAAGGAGGGAATTCATGAGCGTGCATATAGAAGCTAAAAAGGGAGACATAGCGGATACGATTCTTTTGCCTGGCGATCCCATGAGGGCCAAATTCATAGCGGAAAATTTTTTAGAGAATACTTTCTGCTACAACAAGGTTAGAGGAATGTACGGCTATACGGGAACTTATAAGGGCAAGCGCATATCGGTGCAGGGAACAGGCATGGGAATGCCTTCAATTTCAATTTATGCAACAGAGTTGATTGACCACTACGGCGTAAAAAATCTTGTCAGGGTTGGCTCCTGCGGTTCATATCAGGAAGATGTGAAAGTCAGGGACGTTCTGCTGGCGCAGGCGGCATCGACCGATTCCAGCCTTATAGACAGGTGGTTCGACCGCATGAACTATGCTCCTCTTGCCGACTACGGGCTTCTCGAGAAGGCTGTCGCATCGGCAGGGGCCAGGGATATTGATGTCAAGGTGGGGAACATACTGAGCACAGACGTTTTTTACAAGGAAAACCCAGGTGAATGGAAAAAATGGGCGGATTTCGGAGTTCTCGCAGTGGAAATGGAAGCCGCAGCTCTTTACACCATAGCCGCAAGGAAGAGGGTCAGGGCTCTGGCAATTCTTACAGTCAGCGACAGTCTGGTTTCAGGGGAGTCGACATCTTCAGATGAAAGGGAAAAAACATTCAAGGATATGGTTGAGATAGCACTCGGAATTTTTGAATAGACAAGAGGAAATGATTTATGCGGCAAATACCTCATAAAGAAGGGGCTTGCTAATATTAAAGCATGTCAACTATGAAGGAAGCGAAATGGTCAATACAGCAACATCTCTCTTTTCAAGGTCAGCTTGATGGCAATGGAATAATTTAAGTCCGGAAAGGAGTTATTAAAGCCTGTGGGATCGAGCTTTTTTCTTTAATTTACAATCCCGCCTGCAAGGCGGGATTGTTTGTCATATAGAGAAAGTTTTTTTGATTTTTTCAAGTAGCTTGACATAGCTTTCCTTTGTTTGTTTCCGTTTCCTGTAGCTGTAATATATCCATGCTGCTCCCAGACCGGTACCGGCATAATATACCCAGTCTATTCTCATAGCTGTGCCAAGCAGACATATTGCAGTAAAAAGTATAGGTATACTCACTGCCGGGAAAAGACCGGGTTTTCTGTATTCCTTTTCCATAGCCACGATAGAGGCATCGCTGGGCTTGTAGTCGGATCTGCGCTTAAAAACTATAGTAGAGTAAAATACTCCTCTCTTTAGAACGGGGACAGGAAAACTGTCCTTTGTTCGGGTATATGCTTTTCCGCGTCTTGTGTTTTCGATTTTTTCTTTTACCTGCCAACCGAAACATTTCATTTCGCTTATCTTATCGTCGATATATTCATTTGACAATTTTACCCTTAAAAGCTCATATTGGTTCATAGGCCGCTCCTTTTCTCAATACAGAATGTATTTTATGATATAATCAATGCAAATAAGATGCCAAGAATGTAATGCTATTTTAGCACTAGGCGGAAAAAGGCACAAGCATGCCTGGATATCTGCAGGAATTTAAAATGCGAATTGCAAAAAGAGTTAAATTAGACAATGTAGAAAGTGTACATAAATACTACATGTAATACAGGTGGACACATTTTTGTGTGTCTTTTTTTTTGTTTGTCGCTTGAAAGGCTTTGAAAGCCACAAATAGCATTATTTTTGGATTGGTATGAAAATTGCTAGATTATAATAGGTGAATGACCATACATAACAGGGAGGGATTTTATGAAGAAAATTGGTGTTATAGGAGCCGGAACAATGGGGTCTGGAATTACCCAGGCTTTTGCTTCGAAGGGTTTTGAAGTAGTAAATCGTGATTTGAAGCCTGAATTTTTAGAAAAAGGCATGGCGGGTATAGAAAAAAGTCTCAGCCGTCTTGTAAAGAAAGAAAAGATTGACCAAGCTGAAAAGAAAGCTGTAATTGGAAGAATCCATCAGACTACGGATGTTAATGATTTGGCTGATTGCGATCTGGTAGTTGAGGCTGCCACTGAAAATATGGCAATCAAGAAAAAAATATTCGAAGAAATAGATGGTGTTGTAAAGGAAGGAGCAATACTTGCTACAAATACATCGTCTCTTTCGATTACCGATGTCGCAAGCGTGACGGGAAGACCTGAAAATATAATAGGAATGCATTTTTTCAATCCTGTTCCAGTGATGAAGCTTGTTGAAGTAATCAGAGGGATGTTGACTTCCGATGAAACCTGCAATGAGGTTCTTGACCTTGCCAGGGAATTGGGGAAAAATCCTGTTGAAGTCGAAGAGGCTCCCGGATTCGTGGTCAACAGAATACTCGTTCCGATGATCAATGAGGCTGTTGGAATCCTTGCGGACGGGGTTGCCACGGCTGAAGATATAGATGCCGCTATGAAGCTTGGAGCCAACCATCCGATAGGACCCCTGGCGCTGGCGGACCTTATAGGAAATGATGTGAATCTTGCAATCATGGAAGTGCTATATCAAGAGTATGGCGATCCCAAGTACAGGGCTCATCCCCTACTCAGGAAAATGTGCAGGGCAAACCTTTTGGGAAGAAAAACAGGCAAAGGATTCTATGATTATACAAAATAGAGAATGGAGGAGTTGACATGAAGGAAATAGTTATTGCAAGTGCTGTAAGAACTGCAATCGGCACTTTCGGAGGGGCACTTAAAACAGTCACACCCATGGATATGGGAGCTGCTGTCATAAAAGAAGCATTGTCCAGAGCAAAAGTTGCGCCTGAAAAAGTAGACGAAGTTGTTTTCGGTTGCGTGCTTCAGGCCGGGTATGGACAGGGAGTAGGAAGGCAGTCGGCTATAAAAGCGGGCATACCGTGTGAAGTGCCGGCTTGGACGGTAAACATGATCTGCGGTTCGGGACTTAAGACCGTATCACTTGCTATGCAGCAGATAGTTGCTGGCGATTGCGATATAGTGGTTGCGGGCGGAACTGAAAATATGTCCATGGCTCCATACCTTGTAAAGAATGGCAGATGGGGACAAAGAATGGGCAACGGAGAAATGTATGATCCGATGGTTATGGACGGACTTTGGGAAATATTCAACGGATATCATATGGGCGTAACAGCTGAAAACATAGTGGACCAATGGGGACTCGACAGGGATGGGCAAGACGCTTTTGCGCTTGAGAGTCAGCTTCGCGCAGAGAAAGCGATTACATCAGGAAGATTCAAGGATGAAATACTTCCGATAGAAATACCGCAAAGAAAAAAAGATCCAATCGTATTTGATACAGACGAGCATCCCAAATTCGGAAGCACTTCAGAAAAACTGGCTAAACTAAGACCTGCATTCAAGAAAGGCGGTTCAGTTACAGCCGGCAATGCTTCGGGCATAAATGACGGTGCTGCCGCTCTTGTTATAATGACAAAGGAAAAAGCCGATGAGCTGGGGATAAAACCCTTGGCTACAATAGTTTCTCATGCATCTGCAGGAGTAGACCCAAGTATAATGGGAACCGGACCTATTCCGGCAACAAGAAAGGCTCTTGATATAGCGGGTCTTGCAGTGGAGGACATGGACCTGATAGAGGCAAACGAAGCTTTCGCAGCCCAATCGCTTGCAGTTGTAAAAGACCTCGGACTTAACACCGATATAGTAAATGTAAATGGGGGCGCAATAGCTCTTGGACATCCTATTGGATGCTCGGGAGCAAGGATACTTGTTACCCTTCTTTATGAAATGCAAAAAAGAGAAAGCGAATACGGCTTGGCGACACTCTGCATAGGCGGAGGAATGGGCGAGGCAGTAATTGTAAAACGGCCATAGGAGGAGAAAAATGAGCATTAGCGTAATAGGGACATACCACAGTAAATTTGGAGCTTTGGAAGAAACAATATACGACCTGATATTGAATGCGGGGCGTGGAGCATTAAAGGATTCGGGTTTGGAAGCGGAAGCGATTGGGGCAGTATTCCTCGGAAACTTCTCGGCTGGACAATTTGTAAACCAGGAGCATCTTGGGGCAATGGTTGTCGATATCGATCCGGGTCTTAGGTTTAAGCCGTCAACACGGCTTGAAAACGCGTGTGCGTCGGGGTCAGCTGCGATAGAGATGGCTTCGTATGCACTGGAAGCCGGCGAAATAGATTATGCACTTGTAATAGGCGCGGAAAAAATGACATCCTTGGACACCAGGGGTGTAACCCACGCATTGGCGACTGCATCATACTGGCCGGATGAGGGAGCTAACGGTATGACATTCCCGGGACTTTTTGCTGAGTACGCAAAAGGCTACATGAAGCATTACGGCTATTCCTTGGAAATGATGAGAAATACATTTGCACAAATAGCGGCTAAGAATCACACTAACGCGGTTGAAAACCCACTGGCACATATGCCAATGAACATAAGTGCCGAAAAGATACTTGGCAAGGAAGACCGAAAGAATCCCATAATAGCGGATCCTCTCAGGCTATTTGACTGCTCGCTTGTTTCCGATGGAGCAGCGGCTTTGGTGCTTGCAAAAACCGAGAATGCTGTCAAGACAAAAGATGAGGTTGTTGAGATTTCGGCCATAGGCCATACCACTGATTACTTGAGCCTTGTTTCAGGCAAGCGAGCCGACTATGAATTAACAGCAGGAAAATTGGCTATTCAAAAGGCTTACGCAAAGGCTGGAATAACAATAGATGACTTGGATTTCGCGGAAGTTCACGATTGTTTTACCATAAATGAACTTTTGGCCTATGAAGCCATGGGTATAAAAGATGGCGGAATGGGACATCTTGCGCTTGAAGAGGGGATGGTCTTCCCTGACGGAAAATTGCCTGTCAATCTTTCGGGCGGGCTTAAGGCCAAGGGCCACCCGGTAGGGACAACAGGGGTTTCGATGGCTGTCCTTGCGAGCAGGCAGCTTCTCGGCAAGGCCGTTGGAATACAAAAAAAAGATGCCGAAACGGGATTGACATTCAATGTTGGTGGCAGTTCGGCAAGTTGTTACGCGTTGGTTTACAAACGCATAAAATAGTTTTCGACTTTGGCGGCGGACAAGGGGTATCCTAGTGCGGCAAGTACATAATGAACGCCTATGGCTGTCGTCAAAGATTGAAATAAACCCCCCATAATAGTTGGAACATATGCAAAAATTGTCAATCCAGGATTGGCATTTTTGCTTTTTTGAAAATGCAAAAGTAAATAATCGAAAAAAAACAACAATCAGAAAATTGTGATATAATTGTTTTGTATTTTCATTATTAATTAATTTTTTAACATAAAAAGAGAGATCTACAGATATTGCGGGGGTGAGTGAGATGGTGGACGATAAAATGCTTTTTGAAGCAGTGTTGAAACATATTGCTGATGCCGTGGTTTGTGTTGACAGGAACAAGAAGGTTACGGTTTTCAATGAAAAAGCGGTAAAATTGCTTGGTATAGAGAGGGAAGAAGCGGTAGGAAAAAATCTCTCCGAGGTAATCAAGAATTGTTCAATCTGCAGGGTTATGGAAACGGGAGAAGAGGAAATAGGAGAATTATTCGAGGAAAATGACAAGTTTTTCAGGGTTAACAGGTATCCTGTAAAGGAAGAAGGCAAAATACAGGGAGCAGTTTCTTTTTTTAGGGATGTTACAGATTTTAAAATAATGAGCAACAAGTTGGAAGAGGATGAAATATACATAAATATTGTAAACACCCTCCTTAACACATTCAATGAATGGATGGTGGTAGTTGATGAGGATGCAAAGATAGTGATGATGAGCAAGGGATACAAGGAATTTATAGGGGATATGCATCCAGAAGGCAAATACGTAAAGGACGTAATAGAAAACACTAGAATGGATATAGTGCTGCAGACTGGAGAAAAGGAGTTCGGCGACATACAGCAGATAGGTGAAAACAAGATGATAGCAATGAGAATGCCTCTTGTAAAGGAAGGGAAGATATATGGCGCCATAGGCAAGGTCGTTTTAAAGGACATAAGCGATTTGGATTTTTTGAACAAGAAACTCAATGTTCTTGAAAAAGAGGTCGAGTACTACAAAAGCGAGCTTGGAAAGGAACGTACGGCAAAATACTCTTTCGACAATATCGCCGGAATAAGCAGTAAGATAAATGATGTCAAGAGAATTGCGCAGAGGGCGACGAAAACAAACTCAAATGTGCTTATAACCGGTGAAAGCGGTACCGGAAAAGAGCTTTTTGCCCATGCAATCCACAGTGACAGCGATCGATGCCTGGGTCCTTTTGTCAAAATCAACTGTGCAGCAATTCCTTCCGAATTGCTTGAATCTGAATTTTTCGGATACGAGGAGGGAGCTTTTACCGGAGCCCGCAAGGGCGGAAAAAAAGGAAAATTTCTTTTGGCCGACAAGGGCACTATTTTTCTGGACGAGATAGGGGACATGCCCCTTAAAATGCAGGCTAAACTGCTGAGGGTAATACAGGAAAAAGAAATAGAATCCGTAGGAGGCAACAAGATTCTCCAGCTTGATGTCCGTGTAATTGCCGCCACCAATCGCGACATTGAAAAAATGGTTGACGATGGAATTTTCAGGGAGGATCTGTATTACCGTCTTAATGTCGTAAGACTCAGGTTACCATCCCTGAGGGAAAGAAAAGAGGACATTGAGATAATTGCAAGGCACTTGATGAAAAAAGTTGAAAACCGGCTAGGGGTTCATGTTGAAGGGATTTCTCCAGAGGCTTTAAAACATTTGGTTGCCTACGACTGGCCCGGAAATGCCAGGGAGTTGGAAAATATTATTGAAAGGGCACTCAACATGATTGAAAGCGATCTTCTGGTAAGGCCCGAGCATCTTCCTCAAAAGCTCATAGCCAACAACGCAAGAACATACGCGTGTCCTGACGGGCATCTTAAGGAAATTCTTTCTGATATAGAAAAAGAGATTATAAAGAAAACACTCACAGAGCATAATGGAAACAAAAATAAAGTCGCAAGAATTTTGGGAATCAGCAGGACATGTCTTTATGCGAAAATCGAAAAGTATCGCTTAGAAAGATATTTGCAGTGAATAGACTGTAAAGAAAGTTTACATGTAATCATAATGTACGAAAATGACGAATTTGTATTTTTCAAAAAAATGCAGCCGTCGAAGCTGGAGGTGTCAAAATCGGCTTTGTGGCTGCATTTGACATGCCTGGGCGGAAAATGTGTATTTATTTGAATATTGGCATAGTATTTGCTAGTTATATAGATGCGACAAAAAATACATAAAGGAGGGAACAGTTTGAAATCGAAGGTC
>CAZXWC010000025.1:0-19794 GCA_964644525.1 uncultured Peptostreptococcaceae bacterium | reverse complement strand
CCATAAAAGGCGAGGGAGACGCATTGGCTCTTGAGACATATGCCAACGCATACAATAAGGATCCAGACTTCTACGCTTTCTATAGGACTCTTGAGAGTTACAGAAAAACACTGGGAGACAAGACCAAGATTGTAATAGGTGCGGATTCGGAGTTTGCCAAGTATTTGTACGGGACAGACTAGGAGAATAAGCTTTTTATTGGCGGGAAAAACAAAGTGATGAAAGGCAAGAACAGAGGTAGAGGAAGTATTATAGCAAATTCTCAATTTGAATAATGCATTGGACTGTAAAAGTTGCAAAAGAGAAAGGAAGAGCCGGGATGATTTCCCCGGTTCTTCCTTTTGTCTTTGAGCTTATTTTTCGATGCAAGTTGTTCTTCAATCTTTTCCTGACAACTGACAACTGACAACTGACAACTGACAACTGACAACTGATATCTGTACTTAAAATCTTTTTTCTTTCCACTTTCAACTGTACTTTCTGCCCACTGCCTGCTGCAAACTGTTCCTGGTTATTTTTCGATTTTTTCCCTAAAAGCCTTGTTTTTGAGAAGGGCTTTCATTAGCGGAACGCCCAGCAGGGTTACGACTACGAATTCTCCGGCCGCCACCTGAAGAATTGTAATGGCAAGCGGCAGACTGTAAACAAAATGAAGCTCCGCTCCTATTATTATTCCATTGAAAACAGTCGGGTATAAAGAAGCTAGCCATATGTTTTTTGAAATCATCATGTAGCGTAGGCTCATGATTGTGGCTATGGTCCCGAAAATCACATCAATCATGCCAAGTGGACTGAAAAGGTTGGCAATGAAAGTGCCAAGCACCAGTCCAGGTGCGAAAGCCGGATTGATGAAGGCCAGAAGAATCAGCATTTCTGAAATTCTAAATTGCAAGGCCATATAGCTTATGGGAGCCAATCCAACCGTAAGGGCGGCATAGATGGCAGCAATAATTGCCGTCTTTGCAATGAAACGTGTGTTGAAACGATTTTGCATAAAAAAAACCTCCTAATATTTGAAATATCAGCAAGCCATTATTAGCCGCCTTTCAAAGGGCGGTGACATATTCAACATAGTGAAAAGCACTTTGTCGGATGCCGTAGTTTTGTTTATAGACAGGAGGCTCGCGAACTGTCTTCCTACATACATTAGCATAGCTGTCTGCTTTTTACAAGCATGTTTTGACGTGCTGTAGGCGAACAGAAGAAAAGTGAACAATAAATGTATTTTAAATAAAAAAATTCAGTAATAATTAAAATAATCATTGCAATAGATATTCGGGAAATATATAATGGGTTTTAAACATTCAGAAAATTACAAACCGCATTCAAAAAAACATAAGTACATTTTAAGATCTTCATTCATATTGAATATGTATAAAATGAAAGGATGGAATTCAAATGAAACATAACTTGCCAATCAAACAGGGTTTGTACAAGCCTTCAATGGAAAAAGACAATTGCGGTGTGGGTGCTGTTTCTTTGCTCAAAGGGAAAAGCGAGCATGAGGCAGTTAAGAATGCACTTGACATATTGAAAAATTTGAGCCATCGAGGATCATTGGGGCTTGATGAGGCATCGGGCGATGGAAGCGGAATAATGACGGATTTGCCGTTTGATTTCCACAAGGCAATATTTAAGAGAAAAGGACTGGTCTTGCCTGAATATGGAAAGTATGCAGTCGGAATGCTTTTTTTGCCGAGGGATCCCTCATCCCGATTGTTTTGCGAAGGAGCTTTCGAGAGTGTTGCAAAAGAAGAAGGGTTTGAAGTATTGCTATGGAGGGACGTTCCTCAAAATCGGATGGTATGCGGAAAGCTTGCGTCGGCAACCAGACCGGATATTGTTCAAGTTTTCATAAGGCCGCTTGCGGAGGATGTTTTCCAAAACGCTTTGCTTATTATTCGAAAAAGGATGCAGTCTATTATTTCGAAATCAAAAGTTCCTTATACGGAAAAATTCTACATCTGCAGCCTGTCATTCAATACAATTGTCTACAAGGGGCTTGTTCCAGGCAGGCTTTTGGGAGAATTCTACACAGACCTGGTAAACGAAGACTATAAGACAAGGGTCGCAATAGTTCACGAACGCTACAGCACAAATACATTTCCTTCCTGGGAGCTTGCACAGCCATTCAGACTGCTTGCCCACAATGGGGAAATAAACACATTGAATGGGAATGTGAATTGGATGAAGGCCAGAGAAGGAGTAATGACATCAAAGGTTTTGGGCGACAGGCTTAAAGATGTATTGCCGGTAATTGAACCGGGAGGAAGCGATTCGGCTTCTTTTGACAATGCTCTGGAATTTTTGATTGCAAATGGGCATGGACCGGCAAAAGCCCTTTCGATGATGATTCCGAGGGCTTGGGAGGGCGATCTTGAATTGGGCGAAAAAGAAAAATCATTTTACGCCTATTTTGGAAGATTTATGGAGCCGTGGGATGGACCCTCATCTATAGTAAGTTATGACGGCAGGTATCTATGCGCAGTGAGAGACAAAAATGGACTCAGGCCGCTTAGATACGATATTTACAAAAACGGAATGCTTGTTATGGCTTCGGAGTCGGGAGTGGTCGAGGGAAGGAATGAACTCATTGAAAAAGGGGGACTTTCGCCTGGCGATGTAATATGTTTTGATTTAAAAAACGGCCATTTCTCAGACGGTAATGCTACACTTAAAAAACTTTCGTCAGAGCATGACTATAGAAAATGGATAAATGAGAATAGGCTTGAATTGAAAAATCTTAAACTTGCATGCAATGAAATGCCTCTTTCCGAACCAGAGAAAAGAAGGAAACTGATGCTTCATGGATATAATGCCATTGAATTGTCGGAAGGCATTCCGGCAATGGCCGATTCAGGCAAGGAAGCAATTGTTTCTATGGGGTTGGACAGGGCTCTTCCGGCGCTGTCGGCAAAAAACCACCTGTTGTTCGATTATTTCAAGTATCGTTTTGCACAAGTCACAAATCCCCCGATGGATCCCATCAGGGAAAAAATGTATACATCCCTCAAGCAAATAATTGGATTTCCCGGGAAACGTGCGGACAAAATTGAAGTGAACAGGGAGATGCCGTTTGTGGAACTTGAGATTCCCGTGTTAGACAATAAGGAAATGTCGGGAATCAAGAAGCTTGACAACGAAAACTTCAGGGCAGTAACCGTGCCTATGCTTTTTCCAGCCGATGGAGCCGAAAATCGTTTAGAGAAAGCATTGGAAGAGCTTTTGCAGAGTTGCGAAAGCTGTGTTGACAAAGGCTATAACCTGCTTGTTTTGAGCGACCGCAGGGTTGACCCTCTTTACGCTCCAATTCCATCCCTCTTGGCGCTTGGAGCATTGCACAATCATTTGGTTGAAACGAAAAAAAGGACAAAAGTGGAAATAATTGTTGAGACAGCGGAGGTCAGGGATGTGTCACAAACGGCTCTTCTATTGGGGTATGGAGCCAAGGCGGTAAATCCATGGTTCGCGCTTGAACTTGTCAAGGAAAGGGCGGATGCTGCCCTAAAATCCGAAGAAGATGCCATAGATAATTTCAAGAAAGCTATGGCATCGGGAATACTTAAAATAATCGCCAAGATGGGAATAACAACGCTTCAGGCATATCAAGGCGCAAAGTTGTTTGAAACGGTAGGACTTTCGGAAAAATTCGTTTCAAAATATTTCGATGGAACTCCGGGCTGCCTGGGAGGAATCGATATCGATATATTGCAGATGGAAACACTTAAAAGGCATACAGATGCTTATAGCTGGAAGAAGGATGCCTGTGTCAAAGCGGCAGGCTCGATAAAACCTGTACTGTACAACAAATCAAATGTAAAAAGACTGGGAAAGGCTGTCGCCGAAGGCGATTACGCATTGTACAAGCGCTTGTCGAATGAAATAGAGGATAAAACATGGTCTATCAGGAGTCTTTTGCAAATAGTTGATGACAAAAGCTGCGACAATGATTGCAGCGAGACTAAAGAAACGGTTCTGAGGCGTTTCAGCGCAAGTGCTATGTCATACGGTGCCATAAGTCCGGAAGCACATGTTGCAATATCGGGAGCAATGAATCGATTGGGAGCAATAAGCAATTCGGGAGAGGGTGGCGAAAAAGACGATACCAGAAAGCAAACCGAAAAGAGCGGAAGCAGGCAAATTGCATCGGGCAGGTTCGGGGTTGATGTAACTTATCTGGCGGATTGTAGAGAAATAGAAATAAAGGTGGCTCAAGGGGCTAAGCCTGGAGAGGGTGGACATCTGCCTCCGGAGAAGGTTACCGATGAAATAGCAAGGGTGCGAAATGCAAGCCCGGGAATATCGCTTATTTCGCCTCCTCCGCATCACGACATATACTCGATAGAGGATTTGGCCCAACTGATTCACGACCTCAGGCAGGTCAACCCTTCCGCTGATATAGCAGTCAAGCTTGTGGCATCTGCGGGAATCGGTACCGTTGCAGCCGGTGTTGCAAAGGCTGGAGCTGACAGGATACTGATAAGCGGAGGTAATGGCGGAACCGGCGCAGCACCGATCTCTTCAACAAGGTCTGCCGGAATACCGTGGGAAGTGGGTCTTTCCGAAGTGCACCAGACTCTTCTCCTCAATGACCTAAGGCATTGCGTTGAACTAAGAGTTGATGGAAAGATTCTTACTGGTAGGGATGTTGTAAAGGCAGCAATGCTGGGAGCGGAATCCTACGGTTTTGCTACAGCTCTCTTGATCGCGATGGGATGTAAAATGTGCCGTAAATGCCAGGTTAACGTATGCCCTGCAGGAATAGCTACTCAGGACGAAAAACGCAGGAAGCAGTTCAAAGGCTCTTCGGGTCATGTTGAAAGGTATATGGAATTTGTCGCAAGGGAAACCATCGAAATACTGGAAGAGAACGGTTTTGCAAGCATTGATGAAATCATCGGACGGAGTGATTTGTTGAGAAAAAAGGAAAATCTCAATTTGAAGGCATCAAAACTCGAACTTGATTCTGTGCTTTACAGACCAGAACTGCCTTCCAGAATATCAAGAAGATTCAAGCCGGCGCAAAAGGATTTGGCTGCCTCAAGGATTGATGTTGCAGTTGCGGATGAAATAATGGATTCGTTGGCCAAAGGCAAACAGCATGAATCTGAGCATAGAATAACGAATCGGGACAGGGGAGTAGGCGCCTATTTGAGTGGCTGCATAGCAAGAAAAGGACTTGGAGGAAAGTTGAAAAATGATGCGGTCGAACTTAGGCTTGCAGGATCGGCAGGGCAGAGCCTGGGGGCTTTCCTTGCAAAGGGTGTTTCAATAAGGCTCTCTGGAGACGCCAACGACTATGTAGGAAAGTCGCTTAGCGGGGGTAAGATTGTAATTGCAGCAGACGCTGAAATGCAGGGCGGAATAAAAGAAAATATGATTGCCGGCAACACCGTTCTTTACGGAGCATCATCCGGCATTTTCTACGGAGCCGGACTAGTCGGAGATCGTTTCGCAATTAGAAACAGTGGTGCTCTTGCGGTTTGTGAGGGAATAGGAAACAATGGATGCGAATACATGACAGGGGGAAGGGTTGTCGTATTGGGCAAAAGAGGCATGAATTTTGCATCAGGAATGACAGGAGGCAAAGCCTTTGTTTTAAACGAAGGAAGACAATCTTTAGCAGGGAAAGGTGAAAAAACTGAAGGAAGGGAATTGGATGAAGCAGCCGCTGATGAATTGCTTAAAATATTGCAAGGGTATGAAGAAGAAACAAAAAGCGAAAAGGCCAAGGCTATAATCGCAGCTTGGCCGGCTTCCGCTCAAAGATTCAGGCTGATTGAATGATTGAAGCTATATCAATCTGAAATTTTTTATAGTTGTTCAACAAATTCGATTTTTTCTCCGTTTGGGCCTTTAAAAAAAACGATTCTTGATTTCCCGACGGTTCTGGGATCGCCCAAAAGGCATAGGCCTTTTTCCTTTAACAGGTAAATTTCATCTTCAAGGTTTTCCACATTGAACGCTATGTGGCTGACTGGTCCATCGGGCAATTCCCGGTTTCCTTCTTTGTATACGAGTTCTATTGTTGCTCCACCGGCATCCATGAACACAAGCCGCATTCCCGGATGGATTCTGTCTTCAATGACTTTGCACTGAAGTACGTCTGTGTAAAAAGCTATAGATTCCTCAATGTCGACTGCGTTGATTCCTATATGTCCTAATTTGTACATTTTAATGCCTCCTTTAGTATGTTGTGAATAGAGTAACACAAAAATGCTTGTTTTTACAGACTCTGCATCGGACAAAAAGGATGCGGGGTCTTTATGCATAGGCGCAAAAGGTATATAATAAAAAAATAAAGTCAAATTTTTAACGGGAAGCGAGGAGATGTGAATATGAAGCCTCAATGGATAGACTATGTTAAAAGAGTCGAAGCCATTTCAAGGATAGGTTTGACCAATTGCAGAAATCCATACGATATAGAGCGCTATGAGGAACTCCGCAGTCTTAGCATCCGTTTCATGGAGGCTTATACAGGCGAGGAGTTGGAAAGGATAGAGGAATTGTTCGCATCCGACCCGGGTTACAAAACACCGAAAGTCGAGGTTCGGGGAGTGGTTTTCAAGGAAGGTAAAGTTCTCATGGTGAGGGAATTGGCAGACAACAAGTGGTCGCTTCCCGGAGGCTACTGCGAAGTGGGCTATTCAATCGGGGAAAATGTTGCGAGGGAGATAGCCGAGGAAGCCGGCCTTGAGGTTGTTCCGAAAAAATTGCTTGGCGTCTTTGACAGATCCAAGCATGCACATCCCCCATCACCCTACCACGTATACAAGGTTTTCGTTGAGTGTTCCATAACAGGAGAGGTCGAGCCGAGGGGACTCGAGACGGACGGAGTCGGATTTTTTGCTCTGGAAAATTTGCCCGAGCTTTCTGAGAACAGGATATTGAAGGAAGAGATTGAGAAAATTTTTGAATATAGTGATGAAAAAACAAAAGTTCCTTTTTTGGATTGAAGAGCTTAGCAAAAATATGAATTTGCATCTGCTAACTTATGTTTGGGGCCTTGCAAAAATGATATAGTTAAACAAATCAAATTGATCTGGCATAAAACAAAGTAAATTGCCAGATTGATTTGAGGAGATAGATTAGACATGAAAACATTGGCAAGAGGGAGATTTTATTATGAACAGAAAATATGAAAAGGGATTTACCCTGATTGAGTTAATTGTTGTAATTTCGGTTCTTGCTATTATTTCTGCAATTGCTATTCCGCGGATAGTCGGTTTTACCAGCCGAGCTGCCATAGCGACAGACACTGCTAATCTAAAAATTTTAAATAACATCACTTCAATATATAGAGTATCGGAGGATATTGAAGGAAATGTGTTTGAGGGAATAGATACGGATAATGCGAGGATGCAAAAGCTTGTAGATGAGGGATATATACATGAAGTCATAGAGACCAGCAAGAGAGATACTTCTTTCATATGGCATACCGATATGCAGAAATGGCTGTACAGCCTTTTTGAAGTTGCCGAAGAGATTGCCCTAACGCATTCATTTAGCGACTATTCCTTGGCTGATTTTCTCCATCATGGAAACTGGGAAAAAACTGAGAACGGATTTTTGACCAATTATGGAATGCTTTTCATACCAAACAACAACGATGAATACACAATAACAACAAAAGCAAGGCTTTCGGATGGTGAAAACGGCGGATATGGAATATTGTTCGAAACCGCAGTGAAGGAAGACAGCCTGGAAGATACGGGATACGTGCTTCAATTCGACAGGGGCTTGAATGGGATAGTTATAAGGCCGAGACAAGACGGTTCGGAACATGGCACTGTTTTAGAAGTTGGGCACGACGATGCACCAATAATACCTGAAGGAAGAGACGATGAGTGGTGGGCACAGGAGCACAGCATCGTAATGGAAATAGAAGATGGCGATCCAAGCGATGGAAGCAAGGAACTGAGTGTATGGATTGGCGACGACCAGATAATAAGTGAATGGAACTTTGATACAAACATAGAGAGCGCCAATAATTTCACCGGATTCAGATCTTGGACAGAGGATACAGAATATATTGATATGAATATAGAATAATCAAAAGTTCGGAATGGAAACAGAATCAATAAACGTTGAAAGGGGTTGTCAAAAGTGCCAATAAACATGAAAATCTATTCGGATTACATGTGACCTTTCTGTTATATCGCGTGGGGCTACGTGAAAGAAATCAAGAAAATTTGCGATGTTGAAGTCGAATGGATAAATTTCGAGTTTCATCCCGAAACACCGAAAGAAGGATTGCTTTTGGCCGACAGGTTCGGAAAGGACAAGGTCGGGCAAATGGTTGAAAATCTCTGTCGAATGGGTAAACCATACGGTGTATCGTTTGCCGATATTTACTTTATGCCCAACACCAGGATGGTGCTTGAAGCGAGCGAGTACGCCAAGGATCAAGGCAAGTTCGACATATTCCACGAAAAGGTTTTCAGGGAGCATTTTCAGAATCTGGCAGACATAGGCAAGCTTGAAGTCGTGCTTGGCATAGCCGAAAAGTCAGGCATTGACGCAGGAGATTTGTCTAAAGCCCTTGAGTCAGGAGCGTATAAAGAAAGAATAGTGTCCGAAAGAACGAAAGGACTTAAAAAGAATGTTGGTAAAACCCCATATTTTATTGTTGAAGGAAAATATTTTATTGAAAGACCCTGTTCGATTGATGATATAATAAATGTGTTAATTAAAACCGGAAAGGAGTGTGGGCAGAATGGATGATAAAAAAATGAGACTTCTTTTGGACGACAACACTATCATGGAGTGTGACGTGATAGGAAAATTTGAAGTCGAGGAAAAAGTGTACATAGCTCTTCTTCCCGAGGGGAATGAAGATGTGCTCTTGTACAGATTCTTTGAAAAAGATGGAGAGATTGAGCTTGATAGAATCGAAGAAGACGAGGAATATTACAATGTGGCTGAAGTATACTACGACCTTTTCGGACCTCTTGAAATGGACCAAGATGATGAAATGGAATTAATTGAAGAAGATTAATATGACAATTTTTTAATAGAAAGGATGGTATTGATTTATGAGCAATTGTAGCGGATGCAGTTCCTGTAGCACCTGTGGAGGAGGAACATGCGAACCGGAAATAACCAAAACGCTTAAGCTGAACATGGTTTTTGACGAAGAAACGGATTCAAAAAAATGTGATGCCATGGACGGGGCCTTAAATGAAGCGCTTGAAAGCATGCGTGATTTTCTCAATGAAAACAAAATAAAGATTCAATACAATTCGGTCAAGCTTATAAACAGGGAACAGGCAGATTTGCTTGGGTTTGAAAATTTACCTACGATTCTTATAAACGGTATGGACATACAGCCCGACTATAAGGAAAACACATGCAAATGCCATCCCGACCAAGTCATAAAGGGTTGGATATACATGGGCATGGAAATGGACACACCGCCAAAAGAACTTATCACCGACGCATTGATAGAAGCCATATACGGAAAACCGGAAAAGAAAGATGTGGAAGTATGTGATTGCAGCGGAGAATGCAGCTGATTCAAGGAGGAATAAATGAAATTCATTATAGAAGACAAACTGTTTGACATTTTGCCTGACTTGTACTTTGGGCTTGTTGTTGCAAAAGGGATAGACAATGCCGCTCTCGAGGACAATCTGCTTGCCGATTTTGTTTCCGCGCAGAAGAATGCGGAAGAGCGATTTGCAAAGGTTGACCTTAAAAAAGATCCAAGCATAATGCCGTACAGAGAGGCTTTCAGGACACTGGGGATAAACCCCAATAAATTCAGGTGTTCCATAGAGGCTATGATAAAAAGGATAGCAAAAGGTGGAAGAATACCTACAATAAATACAATGGTGGATCTTGTAAACACTATAAGCATCAACAATGTGCTTGCAATGGGATGCCATGACATAGACGCATTCGACAGCGACATATGGGTACGATACGCCAAACAAGGCGACGTTTTCGTGCCTTTCGGAAGCGAAGAGGAAGAGTCTCCCGATGAGGGCGAAGTGGTGTATGCAAGCGGCAACCGCATAAAGACCCGGCGGTGGATATGGAGACAAAGTGAATTAGGGAAAGCCGTTGAAGGAACAAAGAACTTCTTCATGCCGATTGACGGTTTCAAGAGCAAAAACGGCCAGACAGTTGAAAAGGCGGCCAATGAGCTTGCGAAAATTATTGGCGACACATTCGGAGTCGAGGCAAAAGTCGCTTTTCTTGACAAAGAAAACCCCAGCGTGGAGATATAGACAAGCTTGCAGCAGGCAGTGGTCAGTAGGCAGATATCAGTAAAGACAAAAGAAGAAGACCAATAGACTATAGAAAAATATAAATTTAGAGACTCGATGCCATATTGGCGTCGAGTCTTTTAAAGTCAAATTCAAGAAAAACGAAGGGCATTTTGCAGCCTTCCACTGCATTCAATTCAAGTCGCAAATCAGCTTGCAGCGGGCAGTTGTCGGGTGCCAGGAAATGCAAAGACATTAAAACCTCAAATGCCACAAAGTGATTTTTTCTCTTGCTGTTTTTGCTTTTGTGTTTGTTTTTTTCTTCAGTAGTAATTTTTGTATTTAATCCTTTGCTGATCACTGCCGGCTGCCTGCTGCATGCTGCAAGATAGTTGTCAGTTCCCATATATCAGATGTAAGATATCAGTTCTTGCCTTTTTTTTTCACTGTTTTTTGTTCGAGGAGTCAAACAAAACCTGTCGCCGGAGCGTATTTTTAATATAATACAGACGGACGAGAAGCCAATTAGTTCAAGGCGTAGATTGCAACTAATAATATATAAAACGGCAGAGAAGTTCCTGATTCGAGGCAATGCGCTGCAATATGAATGGAGCGCATTATAATTCGACTCGAACAAATTGAAATTGCAGAAAGACGAGAAATCTTCAGTTCAAGGCGTAGATTACAACTAATAATATATCAAACGGCAGAGAAACTTTTAATTCAAGGCGCTGATATGAGGATATGAGGGAGCGTATTTTTAATATAATGCAGACGGACGAGAAGCCAATTAGTTCAAGGCGTCGATTAAAATCAATTGCCGGAGCGTATTTTTAATACGTGACAAAATGATTTTAAGAAGACAACGATGAAATAAAGGCTTCTCGTCTGTCTGAGTTTACATGGATTTTTCGGCCAATTTAGCCAACGGACTCCTCTCAACTTGTTTAAGAGTCACATGGCCTGTTATCTGATGTTTTTTCATTTTTTCAATTGCGTATATAAGGCCGTTTGATCTGGAGTCAACATAGACATTGTCTATCTGATTGTCTGAAGGATCTCCTACAAACACAAATTTCGAATCGTGGCCGGCCCGGGTAAGCATGAGTTTGGCCAGGTGTGGTGTGGTTTGTTGGGCTTCGTCAACTATGACAAGGGCTTTCGAAAGAGTCCGCCCCCTCATATAGTTGAAGGTTTTGGTTTCCATTATTCCCTTTTGCCTGAACATGTCTATAAATTCTTCTACAGTGCCGTCCAAGTCTCGGCCGTCCTTCCTGTGTTTGTAGCGCATGTCCATCAGGTTGTCTATAGCATCATAGAAGGAGCTCATCCAGGGATTTAGCTTTTCCGCCTCGTCGCCGGGAAGAAAACCTATGTCGTTTCCGGCAGATACTACAGGCCTTACAAATATGATTTTTCTGTATATGCCTTCTTCTATTACCTTCTGAAGGGCCACACTGGTAGCCAGTATTGTTTTCCCGCTTCCAGCTCCTCCTGCCATTGAAACAAAATGAACTGAAGGGTCCATCAAAAGCTCGAAGGCCATTTTCTGCTCTTTATTCATGGGTCTCAGTCCCCATGCAGCCTCTTTCTCATAACGAAGTGGAACTATTTTTTTACCGTCGAATTTCGCCAAAACTTCATGGCTGGAATCGGACAAGTCATGAAAGTGGAAAAAGTGGTTGGGGAATACATTGTCGCCTGTTTCATTGGGCAATTCCAAACCTTCAGAGTAGATGGCTCCTATCTGTTCCTTGCTTATTGAAAGTTCGGAATATCCCTTGTAAAGAACGGTTTCGGTTATTTTGTCGTGTTTGTAGTCTTCTGTCGATATTCCAAGCGAGTCGGCTTTTATTTGCATGGAAACATCTTTGGTTATCAGTATGGTTGGTGTTTGGGTGTCTTTCATTATGCTTAGGCATATGGCGAGTATTAAATTGTCGTTTTTGCTGTGGCTCATTGCGTTTGGTAGAATGCCCGTGTCCATATGGTTCATCTCTATTCTTATAAGGCCTCCGCCGGGAAGCCTTACTCCATCTTTGAGGCTTCCGTCCCCCATGAGAGTGTTTATCTCGCGTATTGAGCAACGGGCATGGAAACCCTTTATGCCTTCGCGGTTTTTGAGCTTGTCCAGCTCCTCTATGCAGATGATTGGAATTATGATGTTGTTGTCTTCGAAGTTGTTGTAGAAATAAGGGTCGTGGATCATGACATTTGTGTCAATTATGTAATTCTTAATCATAATAATTCCCCTCTCTTTAGTACTACATATTGTATATTAGCTACCTTACAAGTATATTATACCCCAAATGTCAATGAATTATGTTAAAAGAATTTTAAATTGCCGGGGAAAAATGAATTTCAAAAGGAGCCGCCCTGCAAGGCAAAGCCATTAAAGCATTTTAAGGTAAAAAACCTCATTGGGATAAAAAGGGCTCGATATTCCGTCATAAAAAAGAAACCGCTAAAGACCTTCAGTCCATTCAGCGGCTTATCTCTTTTGAAGTTTTTTTTGTTTTTATTTTTTCTTCTGCTTCCTGCTGCGTGCTGGTATTGTTATTTGACTTCAAATGTGCATTCGACAACCGAGGTGATTTCCTTCATTATCGAGCTTGTGTCGTTGATTCCGTAGTCCGATATTTCGTTGGAGTAAAGCGGGGTAATCTGGAAGACGCCCACGCGCGCATCCTTAAGGGTGCCAAGTTGGCTGTCAGTTACGCCCAGCATTTTTTCGGCCCTGAGTTTTGAGTCCTCTGTCGCTCTTGCGATCATGTCGATCTTAAGCTCCGAAAGACCTGTGTAGAAATATTGGGGAGGATAGGATTGGAAAGCCACTCCTTGGTTTATCAGGTCCGTTGCGTTTCTCGATATTTCGGTAAGATCGCCTATATCGTTTGAGCTTATTTCCACAGTTTGCTTTAGTTCATAGCTTTCGATTGTGTTGGAATACATCCCGTTTGGCATGATCATCCGTTTTGGATATGTATTGATTGATGAAAAAACTATTTCTTCAGAATCTATGCCTTTGTCTTCGAGATAGGTACGGACTTTTTTGCGACTTTCACTAAGAATTTCATAAGCTGATGACAAGTCCGACGATTCGTTGTTGAATTCGCCTTTCCATACCATGAAATCCGACTGTATTTTCTGTTTGGCCGATCCCTTTACCGTAAGCGTGTCATTTGACTTTATTTCCACTATTCCCTTTACTGCAATTGAAGTTGAATATATCAGGGCAAAGGAAAGAATCAATGCTATTGCTATCCACGGTAGGGACGATTTGTTTTGAATTTTTATTTTTCTCACCTCCATTCGTCAATCTGTATATATGGTACTCTTTTGCATAGGTGAAGTAAAGCGGTAAAGAGTTAAGGTTTTGTAACTCTTGTGATAGAATGAATATGTAATATTCACACTATTGAAAGCAGGGGTAAATATGAGCAAAGAAATTAAAGAAGAAATAATAAGCTGGACAAAGACAATAGTAATTTCAGTAGTAATGGCCGTGCTGATTCTTCAAGTTGTCCAACCGACAATAGTTAAGGAAATATCCATGCTGCCGACTCTTGAGCCCAACAATTATATTGTGCTTGAGAAAGTGTCGGCCAGGATGGGCAAATTGGAAAGGGGAGACATAATAGTTTTCAAGACAGAGATGACCACCGAGGACGGAAAGGAAAAGAATTTGATAAAAAGAATAATAGGACTTCCGGGTGACCACATAGTAATCTATGCGGGAAAGGTGGTAATAAACGAGGAACTTATGGATGAGGAATATTTGGATAGCCCGGAAACAGAAGGAAATGTCGATTTAATTGTAGAAGAGGGAAAAATTTTCGTGATGGGAGACAACAGGCCGGTGAGTCTGGACAGCCGAAGCCCAAAGGTGGGTTTGATAGAAATGAAAAGCATAATAGGAAGGGCAATTGTTCGTTTGTATCCGTTTGATGAAATAAGGAGTTTTTAGGAGGGATGACTTTATGGATTTCATAAGCACTAAAATGACGGCTCGGCTTGTGCTTGAAAGTGGCTGGGTGCCTTTAATTGTCGGAGAAAGCGGAATAGGAAAGACAGCCCTTGTAAGGGAATTGGCCGCAGAGATGGACGCCGCCTGCGTGTCGGTTGACGCCAATTTGCTTAAAGAGGGAGAAATCGGAGGGCTTCCTACGGTGGAAACATTTTATTCGGAGATGTTTGCAAAAGAAGCCAGAAGAACCGTGTATGCGGTGCATACAAAACTTAACGAAGTGGAATCCATATTGAATGAAGGGAAAAGCGAAAAGGTTGTACTATTCATAGACGAATTGAACCGCTGCGAACATGCAGTTCAGCAGGAATTGATGAATATAATACTGAACAGGGAGATAAACGGCTACCGCCTGAGTGAAAATGTTCTGGTAATAGCCGCAATGAATCCTTCCAACAAATACATTGAATTTCAGCAGACTGACTATAGGGTAGTTGACATGGATCCGGCCCAGGAAGACCGCTTTGTATGGCTTTTCATGGATTCGGACATACAGTCATGGCTTGAATGGGCCACTGCTAATGGAATACATGCCGACATACTGGCATTTGTGGCGACATTCCCCAACCTCTTGCATACCCCTAGGGCAAAAGAAACAATAAAGGCTACACCGAGAAGCTGGGAAAGGGTGTCAGATGCATATGCGCTTTATGAAAAGAACAGGGAACTCTACAAGCCCACCGTGTTTTTCAATGTTCTGAGGGGCAACCTGGGAAGCATAATAGCCCAGGATTTTTTCGCCTTTCTTGAGAATAATCAAAATCCGCTGATTTCGGCGGAAGACCTTTTCGGGGGAGAAAAGATAGACCAAGCTCTTGCGGAAAGGATAAGGAAGGAGTCCCATTCAAGGCTTTTCATATCTTCGCAGAACTGCCTTGGCAAGTTGGAAGAGCTTTTGGAGGACGATCTTCTGGAAAAAGAGCTTGAAAGATTCACTGAATTTCTGTCGCTTTGCCCGCTTGACCTCAGGATGTCAATAATGCAGAGAATAAAATCGGACCACGGTAAAAGCCTCTATCCGCTGTTTGTAGGCATAGAAGCATTTCTTGAAGCTTATTACGAAGGTGTCAGATCCCTTTATTAGAAAGGAGCTTTTTATGAAAAGGTCCATGGAAAAGAGTGACCAGCTCAGGCTTGTTTCCAAGAACGGCAATCACATAAAAAAAATAAAGAATCCCAGGGAGGAGACAATAGTCAAGGCCATAAGAAATTCCTGGGATGGAAGCGCCATACAGTTTGTGGATAATCCATCCGAGAAGATGCAGATGGAAGCTGTCCGGAGGGGGGCGGCCACAATCCAGCACATAAAGAATCCTGCACTTTCAGTACAACTCCATTGCGTGGGCTTTCACGGCGATCTTGTACAATTCATAGCCAATCCTCCAGAAGCCGTGCAGATAAAGGCGGTTGAAAATTCATGGAACGGAAGAGCCATAAGATTTTTGGACAACCCCTCTGAAGCTGTCCAGCTTGCGGCAGTAATGACAGGTGAGATATACAAGGACACAAAGGAGTTTGGAGACGCAATAGAATACATTGAGAAACCTACCGAAAAGGTTCAACTGGCGGCTGTGGAGAAGAACATTTGGGCCGTGCTGCACATAAAGAATCCCAAGGAAAAGGTTTTGCTTAAGGCGGTAAAAGGAAACAGGGACCTTTTGCGACTTGTAGAAAATCCTTCGGAATCTTTTATGATGGAACTTTTCGGCAATTGTCTTGAAAGGGAAAATGAAAGGCTGTTTGCAGCGGAGGTATATCCTTTTTCAATAAAGCTGATGAAGAAACCTTCAAAAGCTGTTATTTTAAAGGCTCTTGAGGCAAACGGGGATGCCATAGAGTTTGTCAGGGAAGCAGACGATGAAATGATCAAAACCGCAATAGGGCAGAATGGACGGGCCGTTAGATTCATAAAAAGGCCGCTGTTGCAAATACAGAAGCTCTGCATAGAAAAGAGCATAGACAACATAAGATTTATAGAAAACCCGCACGAGGAAATACAGATTCAGGCGGTAAAAGAGTATGCTTTCAGAATCCACGACATAGAAGATCCAACCGAAAGGGTGCAGCTTTTGGCTGTGTCAAAGAACCCAGAGAGAATAAAATGCATAAAAAAGCCGACCGAGGCCGTTCAGCGCAGGGTAGTGGAGCAAGGCATGAAATTTTTAAAATATATAGATAAACCTGCAAAAGAAATACAGATGCAAGCAATCGAGCAATCTCTTAGCCATCTCAACCACATAAAAAATCCGGACCCGGATGTGCTTAAAAAAGCCCTGTCCATTTCAGTAAAGGCCTTGGAATATGATTCCTACAATCTTTCCTGGCTAGTTTCGGAAGCTGTTATAGGGGAGGAATTGTCTAAGGATAATCCAGACGATGCATACCTTAGAAGCTTTATCGACTCAAAGCACATACAATGCGACAAGGCAATGCTCGTGGACAGATACGGAAGCAGGCGAACAAAGGCATATTTTCTTGACGACAGACTGTCGGTATGACAGGAGGACAATTAATGAAGGCTCAAGGCTATGAAAAGAAGAGAAAAAAACTGAAGGCGAATCTCGAAAAAGCAGGGGAATTAAATGACAGCCTAAAAGCCGAATTTTTGGATCTTTTGGGTGACATCGTTTTTTCCATGCTCAATAAAAATGACAATTTTTTCGGGAGCTTCATGGTTCAAGTAGACAGAAGCCTTGACCAAGGCTTGCCCACCGGTGCTGGAATCCGCATGAATTTGACAGGTATAGAATTTGTGTTCAACCCCTTGATGATGACGGGCCTTCCCTTGAAAGAGGCAAAGGCCGAAATAAAGCACCAGATATATCATTTGATAAACGGCCATATATCGAGGAAAAAGGATTTGAGGGGGGTTTACGAAAACCGCATACTCAATTTTGCATCTGACATAGCTATAGACCAATACATAGAGAATTTGCCTCCATGGGAGCCTACGCTCCAATCGGTATCGGAGGCTGTGGGCAAAAGGCTGCCGGAGGGCCTTTCCATGGAAGCATATGCAGAAATGATCAAAAAAGCGCTAGAGTCTCCTGAAAAAGATTCCCTGCAAGATGAAAAGGAAGAAAAAGAAAACCCTGGATTTTCCGAGAATGAACCTCCTGAATCCGAAAATCAGGATGGCGAGTCCGAGGAATCCGTAGAGGATGAAGACAAGGCCACAAAGCACGACCAGAGCAGCTGCCACCAAGTATGGGAAACATCCGAAGAGGCGATAATAGAGGCCCAGGACGAGCTCATAAGAGGAATCGTGAAAAAGTCGCTAAGGGGAGAAATTCCGGACGGACTCGAGCAAGCAATCAGCAGGATAAGGCAAAGCCCCGAACTGCCATGGCAGAAAATTTTAAGGAATCTTGTGGGGACAATCCCCGCGCCTTACAGAAAAACCGTTACCAGAAAGAACAGGAGGCAGCCAGACAGGCTTGACTTGAGAGGAAGTCTTCCCCGCTATGAAACAGAGCTGGTGGTGGCCGTAGACACAAGCGGAAGCATGGGCAGCGTTGACCTGAGAAAATCCGTAAACGAAATTTTCGAGATACTCAAGCATACAAGGCATAAGATTACAATAATCGAATGTGACGCAAAACTGCAGCGCGTATACGAAATTGAAAGACCTTCCGACATGAGGCCGGTATTCAAGGGCATGGGAGGTACAAAGTTTTCGCCGGTATTCAAATATATAAGGGAACATGACTTGCGAAAGGCATTGCTTGTATATTTTACAGACGGGGACGGAGAAGAGGTGTTGGAAGAAAAGCCGGTCAACAAAAACACCCTTTGGATTCTGACTGGAAAGAAAGAAATCTCCCTTAAAAATGTTCCGGGAAGAGTATCAAGGCTTGTCAGGACTGACTGAAGACGCGAAAAATAAACAGCCACATATTGCTTTAATACTTTACAATGTTAAAGCGAATATGGTAAACTTGAAAAGTAGCAAAATATTTTTTTGGAGTGAAGACCATGACCTACGAATCGAAGCTTTCAAACACATTCATGGATCAACTGTTCGATGCCGTCCTGCTTTTGGAAAGCAGGGAGGAATGTTACCGTTTCTTTGAAGACATATGCACAATAAAGGAATTGCAATCGATATCGCAGAGATTGCAAGTTGCCAAATTGCTAAGTGACAACAAAACATACCATGAGATTGAAGAAATAACAGGGGCCAGTACTGCAACAATAAGCAGGGTCAACAGATGCATACAATACGGTGCTGAAGGCTACAATATTGTATTGAATCGAATAAAAAAGGTTGACGAAAAAGAGTATTAGTTGTAGTATTGTGTTGAAACAAAGACAAGGGGAGCTGCCGAGGCGGCTGAGAGGGAACTTTTCCGACCCATCAAACCTGAACTGGATAATGCCAGCGGAGGGAAATAATGAACGTGTATATTTCCCTTTGCCAACAGGCAGAGGGATTTTTTAATTGGAGGGAGATAAAATGCCAAGAGTAAATGTTAGTTTGCAAATAATACCGTGTGTTGAGGAAGAAAAGATTTATCCGACAGTGGACAAGGTCATAGAAATGATAGAAGCTTCCGGAGTGGATTACGAGGTTGGCCCAATGGAAACAACTATGGAAGGCGAATACGACAAACTTATGGATCTTGTGAAGAGGGCTCATGAGATATGCATCGAGAGCGGGGTATCGAGAGTCTGCTCGGTCATAAAAGTCGACTATAAAGCTGAAGGCGTGACGATGAATGAAAAAATCGGAAAATACAGGAAATAGGGCGGCTCCCCTGATTCTGGCAGCGGCGCTGCTGGCCATATGGCAGGCGGCTGTAGACACAGGGCTGGTGAAGAGGTTCATACTTCCATCACCAACAGATATTTTCTTCACGATATTTGAAATATTGCCGGCAGTAAAGGGCCATATGGCGGTTACGATTTATGAGGCTTCAATGGGATTTGCAGCCGCCATAATATTGTCACTCATATTGGCAATACTGATGGACAGTGTAGAATGGATAAAAAAATCCCTCTATCCATTGGTAGTCGTTTCTCAGACAGTGCCCATAATAGCACTGGCCCCGCTTTTCGTTATATGGTTCGGAATGGGCAAGCTTCCCAAAATAATAGTTGTTGTTTTGGTGTGCTTTTTCCCCATAGTTGTAAGCCTTCTGCAGGGCCTGTCTTCGGCAGACCGCGACATGGTGAATCTGCTTAAATCAATGGGGGCAAACAAGTTTCAGATTTTTAGGATGGTAAAATTTCCAGGAGCCTTGGTCAGCTTTTTCTCTGGTCTCAGGATAGCCGCTACATATTCCATAATGGGAGCTGTCATAGGAGAGTGGCTTGGAGGAACCGAAGGCCTTGGAATATACATGTTGAGAGTAAAGAACACCTTTTCCTACGACAAGGTTTTTGCAGTCATAGTCATAATAGTGCTTTTGTCTATGGCCTTGTTTAAGATTATTGAATGGGTTGAGTATGTTGTGGCCCCTTGGACCCACTCAGACTGACGAGAAATCATAATTTCTTCGTTGTCAAAAAGGCAGTGGAAAGTAGAAAGTTGGAAGAGGAAAGCAAAGGCAAGAG
>CAZXWC010000024.1:0-19800 GCA_964644525.1 uncultured Peptostreptococcaceae bacterium | reverse complement strand
CTGACAATTGTATTTTTGATTGCCAAAAGTTGCATTTTTCTATTGCCAAACACACGCCTCTAAAGGATGAAACTTTTTTGAAAGATAAGGTGCTTGATTTATTCCATAAATCAGGCAGGCGTGCCGGATATAGGATGCTCAAGGATATGCTCAAAGAGCAATATGGCCTGATTGTGAATCACAAGAAAGTTTTAAGAATCATGCGGGAACTAGGTATAGCCTCAATAATTAGAAAAAAATATAAAATCAACAGAGAAAAAGAAAACATCAAGAAAAATATTCTTAACAGAAATTTCGAATCAAATGAACCTATGAAAAAACTGGTTACCGATATCACATATATACCATGCAGAGAAAAAATGATTTATTTATGCACGGTGATCGATTTATTCAATAATGAACCTGTTGCTTGGACCGTAAAAGACTGTCAAGATAAAAGTCTCACCATTGATACGGTAAAGCAGCTATCAGGCAAATACAATCTCAAGGGAAGCCTTATCCACAGTGACCAAGGTGTCCACTATAGAAGCCATGATTATGTCGATTTGCTTAAAGATCTAGGTGTCACTCAAAGCATGTCGAGAAGAGGAAACTGCTGGGACAACGCAATGGCAGAATCATTTTTCAGCCATTTCAAGTGCGATACTATAAGGCTAATGAAAAGACGGCTTAAGGGCATCCATGATGTCAGAAAAATAGTCGATAACTACATGGATTATTACATCAATATGCGCCCGCAAAGAAAACTTGGAGGACTGTCCCCATCATCATATATGCGTTCAGCTTTAGGGACATAAAAAATTCAATAGATTTAACCGTCCCCAGTGATTTTAAAAAGTACCGTCCCCAGTGATTTTTAAAGAAAGGAAATTTGATTCAATTAAAAGATCAAGCAGCCGGACTTATGACATCCATAGCTGCTCTAGAGGATCATTTAAGTTTAAAGAAACCGCAATGAGTGTAGCAAAGTACGGAGAAAATAAGCTGGTACAAAGAAACACCACATTTATCTACGAAAAGGGAAAAAAGCTAATCTCCTTTATATCCTTATAACAAAAAATTTGTCGTACAATTATTTTTAGTTAAGTAATAAATTTGATCATAGGTATTTAAAAACAACAGACCATATATCATATCTCCATTATATAATTCCCCTAATCTCCCTATATTAGTTTTACTCTCTCCCCATTCCTTTTCAATGCTATGTAATAAATATTGGATGTAATGGCATAATATCCTTAATGAATTATTAAAGGAATATAGACGAATCAACTTAATAAATTCTTTGATTGACAACTGATTAATACTCCGATCATGAATTTTATGAGTACAAATTCCACCAAAGCTCATAGTGATTGTTAAGCCAATTTGAAAAACACCCAAAGTATAGTTATTAATCTTATGTTTAAACATCAAGTTCCTTACAAAGCTTAATGCAAAAACGAAATATTCTAAAATTCTTAAATAAACCGGGCGATAATGAGTTTCAATAAGAAATATTGAAATTATAATTAATGGATCAATACCATAGCTCTTTGAAATTTCATAAATTAATTTATATCTATCACTATCTTTGTCTTTATAAAATCTCATGACTAGTTTTTTTGATATTCTATCAATTTCAAGGCGATAGTCCATTTAATCATTAAATCCTAATATTGAATCAATAAAATCACCGGCGTCATCAATCGAATTAGAAACATGATAACTTAATTCTCTTAACCTTATAAACATATCTTTACTATAAGGATTATTTCGTTCTTGCGGTGTATTAATTGCAATTAACTTACTATCATTCTTGGTCTGGACCGCTAAAATTTCAATACTATCATTTGAATACATGTATCTGAATAAATAAATTCTGCCATTTTGAAATTCACAAAAATACGACTCATTCAAATCAAAAACTCTATGTAGTTTTTTATATTTGTATGTATACATCCCCGAATCGTAACTACTTAAAAAGATTTGTACAAATCTATTTTTAGAATCATATAAATCAATATTTGAAGATACACGCATCCATTTAAGCTTTTCCTCGATTGTTAGTAACAAAATTTTTTCTGCAAAATCATGTTTCTTCTGCCTGTCAATTGGTGTCACTATGATTGCCCTCCCTATCAATAGAATTTAAATTCGATAAAACTAAACTTAGATTATATATTATTTTTGAATAATTTTTATTATCGTAAAATTTATCATCAACCAATGATTTTAATGCTTTCTTCCCTTTCTTGTTAAAGCACTTCTCATGGATTTCAATTAAACCAATGAAAGTCATTGCTTTAGCTCTAATTAATTCAATATCTTTTTTATTTTCTGCCATATCTTTTAAAGTTTCAATATCAATCCTATATTTCTTGCAATCTTCTTTCGCAAATTTCTTATCATTTACTTGTTTAACATAACTTTTTATGCTTTCACTATTTATAAAAACCCAATAAGAGATAAACAAGCTTGCTCCAGCAACAAAAATACTTGCCCCATCCATCATCAGAGAAAAAATATCATTGGTATAAAATCCAAATATCCATATAACAAAAACTGCCCATAAACCTAAAATGCCCAAGCTAATTATAATGTGCATTTTCCCAATCCTTCTTTAAATATTTTATTAGCATTGTTAAACCTACAGAATATACTTCTATAAAATTATTGCATTTCCTTTTTTCTCCATAGACTATTTTTAAACAATAATAAGAGCAGATATCATCTGCTCTCTAAATATTATAAACTTCTATTTTACCTTCTTTATAAAGGGTGCAATCTGTATGGCACACCCTACCGTGAGGTTACTTATTTTATTGGATATGTCTTTTTCTTCTTGTGTCTATCCTCATAGCAATCTTTGTGATAAGGCTCAGCTTTATCAATTAAACAATATAATGTTTCAAACATTGAAAATCAAAATAACCCTACCCAGTGATTACTTTAAGTCAATTTCGAGATTGTAAGTAACTGAATCATTTTCTAAATTCATAGGTGGCTTAATTAATCCTTTATCCGTATTATCTACCAAAACAACATATGTTCCATTCCAAAGAGTGAAAGTTTCTTTATTGCTACCATTCGCTAGTACTTTTGATTGATAAACTACTTTAATACTATCAACCGATTTTCCATTAATCCTTTCTATATATTTGCCAAAGTTGTCCTTATCAAATATTGCCATTTCAAAATCAGATCCTGAAATTGACTTAACTCTAAATTCAACATCTCGATATTTTGATATGTCAAATTTATAATATGCATACTCATCTTCTTGAATTGTTTCTTTCTTTGATAATATATTAATACTATCAGCTTCTGGACATAATTCTTTTTTTGAAAAACTATTAATGATATCAGCAAAATCAATATCAATCGCATCCATATCTAAATTGTCTTTTAATACAAAAAAGTGATTTGCAATTCCTATGTATTGATATTCAAAATCAAAATTTCTCGCCTCATAAATACTAAAAATTTCGTAGTCGTTCCTTCTGTAAATGACATTAGCTATTGAACTGCTAACAGAACCAGCTACTGATCCTATCATCTGATCAACAAAACCATTTGAAGTAACTCTGCTTGACACTATACTTTCCGACATCTCAGATTTTGAGTACTCAATAAAATCTGCCTTAGTAGGATTAGTTGCATATAATAGTGCTCCTATTGCAATAAATATCAGTATTACATTAAGTAATATCTTAAATAATTTCATAACTGAACCTCTTTCTAAAAACTATTTTTGTTTTGAAATATATATCTTTCTCATAATTAATCCTATAATACTAATAAAAAAACCTCCATCAAGTTTTTTGATACTTTAAATTAACATATCAAGCATACCACAACCATTAATGTAATATTATAACATTTATTAAAATAGATATAAAAAAGAGCAGAATCTCTGCTCTCTAAACTTTATAAAACATCGTTTTACCGGCTTTACAAAGGATACACTCTGTATGGCATGCCCTTGCGTAATCCTACTTATTTTATTGGATATGTCTTTTTCTTCTTCTGCCTCTCAATATGGCATCATTTATGATAAGGCTCGTTCTTTAGAATCCTGAAGGCTCTATAGATCTGCTCGAGCAGTATCACTTTCATCAGCTGGTGGGGAAAGGTCATTTTGGAGAATGAGAGCTTGAAATCGGCCCTTTGCAAAACGTCTGCCGAGAGTCCAAGCGAGCCTCCTATTACAAATGCCAAATCGCTTTTGCCGGAAAGCGCAAGGCTGTCCATCTTTTTGGAAAGGTCTTCCGATGTCATTTGCCTTCCCTTCATGTCAATCGCTATGACATATTGGCCGTCCTTGATTCTTTTCAATATGCCGCTTCCTTCATCATCTTTTATTTTGGTCTCTTCTTTGATGCTTAGGTTCTCGGGAGCTTTTTTGTCAGGAATCTCAACAAAGACAAGCTTGCAATACTTTGAAAGCCTTTTTGAGTATTCCCCTGCCGCGTCTCTCATGAATTTTTCTTTTATTTTTCCTACGCTTATTATTGTTATCTTCATCCGCTTTCCCTTCTTTGTTTTTTTGACAATTGTCAACCCCTGCTCTTTTAAGTAAAGCCTTCGGCCTCTTTCATCTAGTAGAGCCTCTTTCACACTTCAAAAACTCATCCAACCAGTTTTCTCCTGCTGTCTCTTTCTTTTGCGACAACCTCTCCAGGCAGTCTGTCGGAAATCCGCTGTATGCAATCGATACGACAACGTTGCCGTCATAGTCCCCTATCACCTTTGCAAGAATCCCCTTTTTGGCAAAAGAGTCCGATACTTCATCGGCATTTTTTTCTGTGTAGAGGCCAAGCACCATATTAAGACCCGAGTCGGCATTTATGATTTCAATGCGTCTCTTGAAATTTCTTTCTATATACCTTTGCAGCAAAAAGCTCTTACGCTTGTAGCTGCGTTTGATTTTCCGTATGTGCTTTTCCATAAATCCCTCTTCAATAAAGCTTGCCAGCGTAAGTTGTTCAAGCTTGGATGCAGACTGGCTGTATCTTCTCTTTACCGACTCGTAGTCATGCAAAAGCCTGTGGGGCAAGACCATGTAGCTGATTCTAAGGGAAGGAAGAAGAATCTTCGAAAATGAGCCAAGATATATTACCCTGTCATGGGAATCCAGTCCCTGAAGGCATGGCACTGGTCTTGATTCATGCCGTATCAGACTGTCATAGTCGTCCTCTATTATAAAAGACTTCTTTTCCCTTGCCCAATTGATAAGGTCGATTCTCTTTGGAACAGGCATCAAAAATCCTGTGGGAAATTGATGGGAAGGGCTTACGTATGCTATGTCAGCATTGGAAGCGTAAAGCCCGGCGATGTCAATTCCGTTTTCCATAACCCGAATCGATTCTGTTTCAAATCCGTAATCCTCGAAAATATATCTGGCCTTCTCGTAACCCGGTTCCTCAAAGGCCGCCCGTCCTCCATTTCTCCGCACCAGCCCAACAAGTATTCCCATCAGATACTGGACTCCGGCTCCTATGACAATTTGACCGGGGCTCGTCCTTGCCCCCCTTGTCTGATTTATGAATCTTGATATTTCACGCCTTAGGCAAGGTTCTCCCTGGTGTTGGCCGACAGAGAATATTTTATCCCCGCTCTCCTTTATAACCCTTCCGTAAATCTTTTTCCATGTGGATGCATCAAAGCTTTCACCATCCACATCTTCATTGAAATATTTTATTTCCCGGGAAATATCCATTTCCAAAAGTTTCTTTTCCTCCTCTTCTTTCCCCCGGGGCAAATCCCATTTTATTTCAGTCAGATCGGCCGCATAGTATCCACTCTTTGGCCGACTCAGTATGTATCCTTCTGTCAAAAGCTGAAAATATGCGTTCTCTACAGTGGTACGGCTTAAGCCCGTCGTTTGCGATATTTCTCTTATTGACGGGATTTTTTCCCCACTGCCTGTTTGTCCTGTAATTATCGATTTTCGTATATAATTGTAAAGTTGCATATATAGGGGCTCATTGCTTGCCCGTTTCGGATAGAATGTAAACAACGCTAATCTGTCCCCTTTAATTTTGTCGTATCTGTCTCTTTTGCTATGGTCACATCTATAGTATATTGTAAATATAAAAATAAATAAAGGAGATATCTACATGGATTCAAAACATACGAAAAACTTGGTGCACACTTCGCTTTTGGCTGCGGTGGTATTTGTAACCACCTTTGCGGTTCCAATACCCATTGGATACGGCTACTTCAACTTGGGAGACGCCGCCGTATTCATAACCGGACTTCTTCTTGGTCCAAAATATGCTTTTTTTGCAGCCGGAATAGGCTCGGGATTGTCCGACTATGCTGCTGGATACATGTTTTACATTCCATCCACTTTTATACTAAAGGGAACTATGGCGCTCCTGACATCTAAGGCAAGTGAAAAAAGCTTGAAGGTTAAAATTGCAGCCATGGTTTCAGGCGGCCTGATTATGAACATTGGCTACTACATAACCGAAGGCGTAGTATACGGAAACTGGATTGCCCCTCTTTACAACCTCCCATGGAACGCTCTTCAATTTACACTGGGCATAATCATTGCTATGCTTCTCTACAAGCAATTGAAAAAATTCAAATAGATTCAAAAGAGACGCATTCTTTTTGGGATGCGCCTCTTTTATCTCATAACTTTTGTCATCTTGATTATTACATTGTTCCTGACATGGAAGGAATGGCTTTTGCTCAAGAAAACCGAAACTTTCCCTATCCTTTCCATCTTATCCACTCCATCAACAAGCTCCTTGAGTTTTCTCCTCTTTAATTTGATTCCGGCAGTTAGAATTTTTTCATCATGAACAGCCTGCTTTAATTTGCAAATCGCCCTTTCTTGCCAGTCTCCGGGCACGATGCTCTGCTTGAATTTGTTGCAGCTCCTGCAGCTTAGGGCCATGTTGAACAAATCATCCGGTCCGCCCATGCTCTTTGGATAGTAGTGGTCCAGGCTCATTTGCCTGTACTTCAGATGCTTTCCGCAATAGATGCACGCCCTGCCGTCTCTTTCATAAACATAGCTCTTTTGGGTTTTCTTTTTTTCCATATAGAAAACCTCCTGCATTAAACAAGCTCACTTTTTTCGGGTTCAGTATTCTCATTGTTACTCAATTTCTTCCCTGGACACAAATAAAATATCGTATGAAAGCAAGTCTCCATTTCTTACTACTTCAACTTTTTCCGTATCTCCAGGCCTATAGGCATATAGAACCTTTATCAGCTGCCTCATGGTTTCAATTTCATTGTCTCCAATTTTTTTTATTATATCCCCACCAAGCAGGCCAGCCTTGTCGGCAGGGGAATCCTTGTAAACCTTGTATATGAAGACCCCGCTTTCGAGCCCGGTATCTTCACCCGAACTCTGTTCGAAATCCTCAAGGTCTACCCCCTGTATTCCGATATAGGCCTTCGAAAACTCGCCTTTTTCTATGAATTCGTCAACTATGGGCTTGGCTATGTTTACCGGGATGGCAAAACCCAAGCCTTCTCCGCTCTGTATCTTGGCTGTATTTATTCCTATGACCTCGCCTTCTGCGTTTAGAAGCGGCCCTCCGGAATTGCCCGGGTTTATCGATGCGTCGGTCTGTATTAGGCTGTCTATGCTTTCGGAATATCCTATTGGAATGCTCCTGTTGAGCCCGCTTATTATGCCCGCTGTAACCGAACGCTCGAAGGTGAGTCCCAGTGGGTTTCCTATGGCTATTGCCGTTTCACCTATCACAAGATTGTTCGAATCGCCCAGGTCCGCCACCGGAAGGTTTGTTTTTTCAACTTTCACGACTGCGAGATCTAGTATGGGATCGTTCCAAAGAACTTTGGATTGCAGATTTTCCCCGTCAGACAGAAGGACCGTCACTTCTTCAACATCGCCGTCGTTTATGACATGGGAATTTGTCAAAATATAGCCCCTGCTGTCGACTATTACGCCTGTCCCAACCCCTTCTGCTTTTCTGCTACCGAATATGAAGTCATTCTGTATTGCTACAGTTGTTATTCCCACCACTGAAGGCATGGCTTTTTTTGCCACTGCCGAAACTACAGTAAGGCCCTCTGTCTCCGAGACTATTTGGTAGGAAGGCCCCTTTTGGGCATAAAATCCGCTGTAGGGATCTTTAATTATTTTTCCATAAAGATATGTGGGTGCTACATAGGCAGTAAACAAACCTCCTATCATTGACGCAATTATGGCAATTGCTATTATTTTCATGAAAGATGTTTTGTGGACAGCCCTTTCCTTGTAATCCCTTTCAGCAGATTGACATTCATCATTTTCGTCTTTAGCTTCTTTCAATTCGACAAGCTCTTGCTTCTCTATAATTTCATTTTCTTGGTCTTTTTTCTCAATTTCTTCATATTCGCGATACAAGGCTATTCCCTCCTATTTTATTATGTTGTAAAGCCTTCCCACCCTGTTACGATAGGTCATGTCGAGGTCAAGGTCTCTTCCATCCCTCAGACCGTTGTCCTCAAGTATCCCCCTTACAGTCTCAAGCGCCAATTCAGGAAAATTGTTTTCATGGCTTAAATGCCCCAAAAGAACGCATCCGGGAGCTCCCCTGTCAAACATTTTCACTAGTGCCTTTCCTGCAGATTCATTTGAAAGATGCCCCCGCTCCCCCAAAACCCTTTGTTTGAGGAACCATGGATATCTTCCAACTTTAAGCATTTCAATATCATGATTCGCTTCAAGCATAAGCAAGTCGCTGTTTTCCACCGCCCGCAATACTTGCTCGGTCATGCGCCCCAAATCTGTCGCAACACTTATTGAAACGCCTTCATTGCTGAATGAAAAGCCCAATGGATGTACTGCGTCATGATCTACACTGAAAGGTTTTATGGAAATGTCCTTTATATAAAACGGATTTTTCCCCCCAATAAAATTCACTCTTTCAGGGCTTATTTTTCCTATCTGCCCCTTCATTGCATTCCATGTTTCCTCGTGAACATATAAGGGCAGGTCATACCTTCTCATAAGGACCCCGATACCTTTTATGTGGTCGCTATGCTCATGGGTCACCAAAATCCCGTCGAGATCTCCCGGTTTTTCACCTATTGACTCCATTGCTTGTTTTATGTACTTTCCTGTAACACCGGCATCGAGCAGTATTCGCGCCTCTTTTGATGCAATGAATTGACTGTTGCCGCTGCTTCCGCTTGTAAGGGAACAATATTTCATAATCTTCCTCTTTTCTGTAGTCTAATTGCTTATTACTATGCCTTCATAGGCATCCACATATATTGAAATTTCCCGGTCTGAAAGATCTATTTTCCAAACAGGCAAAGCTGTTCCTGATTTAATGTCCCGCCACTTGGACAAGGACGTTTTCTTTGTATCGAACAGATATGTCAAATCTATTTTGCTTATTTCTTTTCCCCCACTTTCTTCAAGTGACTCAACTGCCATTAAAAGAGCCTTGCTTGCGGGAATCACCTTTCTTGCGCTTTCCCCTTGCGACAGAACCTCCATCCATATACGGTCGAAAGCGGCCACGCCTTCCTCTGAAACCATAATCTTCATACGGCCGTTTTCGAGGGGAAGGCCTTTTTCCAATTGAACATATGTCATTTCCAGCAATCCGTCTTTTTTAATAAAACCCTGAAGCTTTGCGTCTTCAAGCGAATAGCCCTTTGCCGAAAAAAACTCTTGCACCAGGTCTTGTGCGGATTCATGGTCTCTTGCCGCTCCATTAATGATATTGCCATTTTCATATATTACTCTTTTGCCTTCCACCACCATGAGCTTCTCTTTGCCCTTGACATAAGCATCGTCTGAAAATGTATACCGGCCAAGGATTTTTTTTGCAGCCTCTTCGCCGTCCACCTTCAAGTAGCCAACCTCGAGAGATGCCACTACCGGTGTCTCCATCGGTATTTTGCCCTCAAGAAAAATCCCCCTGCTTTCAAGAATTTCCTCAACATCGGCTATCCTCTTTTCGGAAGCTGGGGGAATTGTTTCTGAAAACCCGTTTTCCCTTTCAAGATTATAGAAAAGAAAAGCGTTGGTTAATATAAAAGCAATTATCAAAATTGTCTTTGCTTTTGTCCAATCCATAAAAGTCTCCTTACTCTGCGCTGCCCCTGTATATTATGTCTCCATTTCCAGCGTTGAAATAATATATTCTGCTTTGTAGATCTATTTTCCAAACCGGAATCAGTAGTGCACCATCTGCTTTTTCTTCAAGGTAATAGGCCATTTGAATGTTTTTTATGGAGCTGAGAATGTCAAACAGCAGTCTATCAATCGATATTTCATTTATATTCAGGTCCTTGTCCACAATGTAAGCGGCCGCTATCTCCCTGAAATTTCTGTCTATGACCTTTTGAGGAAGAAGAACAGCTCTAGAAGACGATGCTTGTCCCTGACCTATATTCATTTTTTCCCTGAAAACCTTGCGCTTGTAATATGTTATGGAATTGCCGTAAACATCAACAACAATTGATCCTGCTCCTTGTCCCGCCTCTTCAAGCACCGGATATCCGCTTATTTTGTAATCGAACAAAAATTTATAGCCCTTCATGCCCGCTTTTTCTATTGAAATGCTGTCTGAAAGATAGGCGCCCGCAGGCCATCCTCCGTTATTCTTGACAAAATAAACAGCGCTATTGAGTGATTCCAAACGGTCAGGCACAGCCGCCTGAGTTTGTTTTTCCAGCTTTTCTGTGTATTCCAAAAGCCCGTCGGATTGTATCCTGAGAACCTTTTCCCCGTAATTGGATATATACATTACAGATCCGTCGTTTTCCTCTATTTTTTTTATAAAATCGAAATTTTCGCCAAAAATGCGCCCCGCCATTGCTGTGACCTGCGTCTTGTCGGAAACTTCGATTTCTGCGGTCATGTCAACCGCCGGGATTTCTTCCTCGAAGTTTATGGGCAGAAGGATGTCCGCATCAATACCCAATATATCCTCTGTCTTGAAATATTCGGTATGGGGAATCGACTGCACCCGGTCTATATTTGAAGCTATGTCACCATATCGATTTTTGCCCTTCAGCTTTAGGTATATTCCCTTTGACTTGTCCGCCACGTAAAGTACATTTCTTTCTGTGGCCGGAATCAAAAGGCTGTCCATTGCATCCATCTCTTCCCCGAGCTTAAACTCTTTATAGTCCGAATAAAACAATTCGAGAGGAATGGGAAAAGAGAACTGCAGTTTTACAGATTTATATTCGTTTGCTTCCTGCCACTGCTCCTTTTCCAGCGTTTCATATGTGAAATCCTCTTCAATAAAGGCATCCACCATATCTGCAATTTCAATCCAGGTCCTGTTTGGATCCGTGAAAAAAATTGTATGATAACCGCCCCCAAAATTATAAATATAACTTTGGGGGCTTAGGATTTCGGCATATATATTCAATTCTTCTTCCACAGCTTCTTCAACTTTAGGAGAGAACATTTCCCCTGAAGGTATAATTATCCAAAGCTTATGTGTAAGAAATACGCTGAGGACAAAGAGCATGGCTAGAAAAACGGTTTTCATTTTTTCTCTGCCCATATTCCGCCTCCGCTTCTACCGGCTCATGGTGCCGATAAAGCTATTAGAAAGAATGTCCAATACATCTTTCTTTATTTCTTCTTCGTCCATAGTCTTAAAGGAAAAGTCCTTTACTTCTATTTGTTTTTCCTCGACATCTATTATTTCTTCATCTGCCCCTATAACATCAAATCTGATTTTATATTTACCCGGTTCAATATTTTCCAGTTTTTTATAATAAAACAAGACGTCTCCGTCCGATCTGCCATCAAAAGGCTGAAGCCCGGAATTTGTTGTTCTTCCAAAGATTTCTCCAAGCTTTTGAGCAACCAGGTTTTCCTCAGTCAATTCTTCCGGCTTTTGTCTTTCCTTAGTTTCTTCTGAAGCTAAGGAAATATCCCCTGCAGGAACTTCCCCTTCAGCCGGTTCTTCGAAATAAAAAACGGACTCTTCGCGCCTTTCTATAATTTGCGATTCGTAAATAAGTTCTTCCGAAAACTCCACAAGAAGGGCCTCTTCAACAAGGTTGAGTCCAGCCGAAAAATTCAAAGCCGATGTTTCCTTGAAAACATAAAGCTTCGCTTTCGCACCGTTTGAAATCTTGGCGGATATGAACAGGTTCTTGTCTGTAATCACATCACCCAAAGGCCTGATGATATTGACAAAAACAGTTTCTTCCTTCTCAGCCGAAAGATTATTCAGTTTTTGGTCCGCATCCACGAACAATTCTCCACTCGCCCAGGCCGTTAACCCTTGGGGTATTGCCAGCGATAGGATCATCGCCAGGACAATGAGCCTTTTTTTCATAAAAGCCTCCTAATAATCTTTACATGTTCCAGCAATGATTATTATACTCTTTTATTGTTACAACAGAGTTACAGTGTCATTACACATGGCTTAAATCTGTCTGCAAAGCCTGCTTTCAAGCGGAAAAGAGAAAATCACTTCTGTTCCCTGTCCCGAGTCGCTTTTTATTTCAATATTTCCCCCGTGGCCTTCTATTATATTCCTTGAAATAGACAAGCCCAGTCCGGTTCCTCCAAGGCTCCTCGATCTTGCCTTGTCCACTCGGTAAAAGCGGTCGAAAATCCTTCCGATATCTTCCTTTGGTATGCCAATTCCCTGGTCCTTGACCGAAACAATTGCATTTCCGTCCCCTTTTTCAAGCGAAACCGTTACGGTCGTTGAATCGTCGCTGTACTTGATTGCATTTGAAAGCACATTTAGGAAAACCTGCTCTATTCTGTCATGGTCGAAAAACCCTTGCATGCTGTCAATATTGGAGTCGAAAACTATATTCATATTCTTGCTTTTAGCTGTCACGTCCATCTTCATTATTCCCTTGCCTACCAGGTCCACTACATCATGGCAGCCCTTGTTCCATGTCACTTTTTCATAATCGAAATTGGACAATTGCAACAAGTCCCTCACAAGTCTTGTCATTCGGTCCGACTCACCGTCTATAACGGTCAGGAACTTTTCAGCAACTTCCCTGTCTTCAACAGCTCCTTCAAGAAGAGTCTCGGTATAACTCTTTATGCTGGTAAGGGGCGTCTTCAATTCATGAGAGACATTGGCAACAAACTCCTTCCGCATGTCTTCCAGTTTCTGTTGCTCTGTTACATCCTGCAAGAGGATTACGAATCCCGCGTATTCCTTGTTTTCATCATTGAATGTCGCATAGTCTCCTCTGTATATAGCCTTGCCTATGGAAACATTCCTGCTTCCGGCCCAGGATGTCTTGCTCTCTCCGATTTTTTTGATTGTCAAGTCTTCGTCGTAAGCTCCCATGATGGTGTCGTAGCCCTTTTGCAGGTCTTTTTCTTCCATGCCCAGAATTTCCATCGCCTTGGGATTGGCATGTATGATTCTTCCCTTGAGGTCGACTGCCAGAAGGCCGTCGGCCATATTGTTCAAAATGGTTTCGAGCTTGCTTTTTTCTGAAGACATTTCCCCAAGGGTGGTTTTGAGCTTGTCGGTAAGCTCATTGAACATCGCTCCCAAAAGGCCTATCTCGTCGTCGGATTTTACATCAACCTTCTGTTCGAATTCACCCTTTGCCATCCTGGACGCCTTTCTTGTAACTTCAGCTATTGGCTCGGTGACACTCTTTGCAAGCAGGTATCCCAACACTATTGTTATCAGAAGAGCCAGCATAGTGGCCTGGGTCAGTATCCATTTTGATTCGTCCAATGTGTCGTATATGTCATTTAAGCTGTCCCTTATATAGAGTATGCCTTTCACATTATCCCCACGCTCAATCGGAAAAACTACGTTTTTCGTGCGCAGGCCCGATTCGTTTTCAATGTCGAGTTCCCTTATGTCGCCCTTTGCGGCATCGATTATAAGCGTATATTCAAGTATGTCTATTGCATTTCTTCCTATGAAATTGGCATTGCTTGTGGCGACAATCTGGAAATTTTCATTGATTATGAATATTTCTTCCCTGAATCCTTTTGACCATGTATCGATTATGTTTTGTATTTTATCTTTGTCTTCGTCAAGGTCGTCGTAGGGGGCAATAGAAGGAAGTATATAGTCCTCCGCAATCCTGCCGACTTGTTCACTTACTGTTTTCAAATGATATTTTTCGAATTGGTCAACTATATAGACGCCGACAATCGCCATTGCAATGAAAACAAGGAGAAAATATATTATTATAAACCGCCATCTAATGCTCTTAAACATCTATTTCCTCCTGAAATAATATCCTACCCCTCGTTTGGTCAAAACATAAGTCGGATTAGAGGAATCATCCTCTATTTTTTCTCTTAACCTTCTCACTGTGACATCCACCGTCCGGATGTCTCCATAGTATTCATATCCCCATACATCCCTAAGCAATTGTTCCCTGTTGAACACTTGATTTTCTTGCGTAGCCATAAATTTCAAAAGCTCGAATTCCCTGAGCGTCAGTTCTATTATTTCCTCTCTCTTTTTAACTTCGTATTTGTCAAGATCGATCGACAGATCTCCCGATGATATTTTGTTTCCCGTATCAGTAGAGTCGATTTTCACCCTGCGCAGGTTTGCCTTCACCCTTGCCACAAGCTCCCGCATTCCGAAAGGTTTTGTGATATAGTCGTCCGCGCCCAATTCGAGTCCGAGCACCTTGTCGACTTCCTCTTCCTTTGCGGTTATCATTATTATGGGTATATTCATTGTTTCGCGAATTTTCCTGCACACCTGAAAGCCGTCCATCTTGGGAAGCATTATATCAAGAAGCACCAAATCCGGCTGGGTCTGGAAAACTTTTTTCAAGGCATCCTCTCCATCGTGGGCTTCAACTGTTTCATATCCTTCTTTCCCCAAGTTGTATTTGATTATATCGGAAATCGGTTTTTCGTCGTCCACTATCAGTATTTTCCTGTTCACAATCTTCCCTCCTTTTTGCATATCTTCTTGATTCAATGATATCTGTTTGCGCCCTCATTGTCCATATTATTGTGTTCTGTCGAACGAATAGCGCAAAAAACTTTCTTCCTCCTCAAAATCAGCACCCATTGCGGAGGAGAGCCTTTTAATCTTGTCAAGCATTCCTGTCAGCTTTCCCCCTTGGGGTACAATCGGAGCTCTCTTGTCCTTAACGTATAGAGGATGCAAGGAGATGGAATTTATTTTTCCTTGCAATATTTTAATTTCAGCAGCCATTCCCTGTTTGTTGTTTTCGTCATTCTGGTCGAAAATATAATTTCCAAGACTGTATATTATTGGCCTGTCCCTGTATATTTCAACCCCCTGTATCACATGGGGATGGTGTCCGATTATGATGTCCGCCCCGCCGTCAATCAAAGCGTGAGCCAGTTCCCTCTGCTCACTTGTTTCCATGTTGGATTCCTCTATCCCCCAATGGAGGGATACCGCAACAATGTCAACTTCTTTTTTAAGCTTGTCCACATCCTCCAAAATTGGTCCAAGGTCCATTGGAGCCGTACCCGGTATGTTTTCACCAGCGGCAAATTGACGCCTTTCCTCATAACTCCAAAAATAATATGAAAATTCATTGTAGGCAAGAAATCCTATTGAAACATCTCCCTTTGTGAAAATCTCCGGCTTTCTTGCCGACTCTATATCCTTGCCTGCTCCCACGTGTCCTATTTCTTTCTCGTCAAGAAAGGCTACCGTGTCATTGAGGGCATCGTTTCCATAATCAAGTATATGATTGTTTGCAAGAGAAAGAACCGAAAATCCGGCATCTTTTAATATGTCCGTCTTGTCCGGAGAAGCCCTAAGCCAAATCCCTTTGCCCAAAAGCTTTTTTCCTCTTTCAGACAAGGAGCACTCAAGGTTGCCGAACAATACATCCGACCTGTCAAAAAGAAAAGAGAATCCTTGGTAAGCGCTCTCCCCTCCGCTCTCGTCCAGCAGTCTTCCGACCCTTCGTCCGACCATTATGTCCCCAACCGCCGAAAATGTGATTTCCCTGTTTTTCAAATATGATTCGTAAGAGGCCCAAAGAGCGCGCCCCTCGTCAGCGCCTACATGCGCAGGATCAAGTTCGTCTTTTATTTCCCTCAATGTCGAAGAATCTCCGAAAGAAGCTTCTTCAACGCATCCCGCCAGCAAAACGGCCACAATCAATACAAATGTCAACCTCTTCATTTTAACCGCCTTTTTGTGCATATTGAAAAACAGGTCCGAAGACCTGTTTTTAGAAGTTCAAATAGTTTCTCGGGTTTTGTGGAACACCGTTTTTCCTTATTTCGAAATGAAGGTGCGGTCCCGTACTTACCCCTGTATTGCCACTTAGTGCAATTTGCTCGCTTTTATATACCTTTTGACCCTTGTTTACAAGAATCTTGCTCAGGTGGGCATATCTGGACTCCATGTTTGCGCCATGGTTTATGAATACCACATAGCCGTAACCGCTCTTGTAGCCGGCAAATGTAACGACTCCTCCATCTGCTGCGCGAACACTGGTTCCGGTAGACATTCCTATGTCGATTCCCTCGTGCCGCCTTCCCCATCGCCAGCCGAATTCGGATGTTACATATCCCCTGTTGGAAGGCTTTTGGAAGGTTCCGGTCCCGATTTTCGGGGGTGGATCCTTGGTGCCTTTGTAAGTGACTTGTGTAACGGCTTCCTTTACTATTTTCTCACTTAATATAATCCTCTCGTCTTCTATTCCGTTCGCCCTTACTATTTTCGCTTCAACTGTTCGTATTCCGTCATATCCCTTTTTCTTTATTGCGTATTCACCCTTGTATATTCCCGAATTGTTTTCATAAACCGTATCGTGCTCTATTTTTTCATCATAAACCTTTTTTTCTGTGGTCATTACCGTTATGAAGGGCTTTGGCACAAGCAAGTTTATTTTTTGGCCTATCTGCAGTTTCCTCGGCGAAACATCGGGGTTGGCTGCCTGAAGATCCGAAACGTTTATTCCATACGTCTCGGCAATCTTGCCGTAGTAATCGCCTTTTTCAATCAGGTGAACCTTTTTCTCTTTGGTCCCTCTTGTTATGTATTCAAGAATTTCTTCACTCTCTCCAATAAGATCCTGCGAAACAGGCTGCTCCACCACTTGCACATTTTCCTTGAAATATATGCTGAGGATTTCCACGCCGTCTTCCCTGTCAAGAAAAGAATCCCTTATCTCCTCGAGTATTTCTTCAGCCTCAAGACGCGTCTTCAGTGCTGCTATTATTTCCCCATCAACCTTTATGGCAAATGAGCTGATTCTTACTTTCAGCAAATTTTCAATGTCACGCTTTATTTCCTGGGGGTATAGTATTTCCGTCTCCTGATGTACATTTTGCTGTTCCTCTTCAGAAGAAAACAAGTCCAAAAATCCTTTGTCGGCATAGGATAAAACCGGCACCGTCATTGAAATTGCCAGTGCTCCTGCCATTGCAAAGGAAAACATTTTTTTCGCCTTTTCAATTTTGAATAATTTACGTATAAAAGTTTCTCTATTATCCATTCATATCCCCTGTCATGCTGTCTTTTTTAAACATAAAAGACTCTATATAATATAAATTCGACATTCTCTTTAATATATTCGACATTCTCTTTGCATAAACCTTTTTTTTGCCCAATGACCAAGTCATTTCATTAAAAAACCAAGCCGTTTTTCTTAAAAGCTTCTTGCGGCAAGTGGACTCGGATATGTTATAATAGCATATATGATGACTTAATGCAATGGAAGGAGTTGCCATGGCCTTTATACGACAAACCACGGAAGTTGATTTCGGAAGCACTTCCATTGAAAATATTTTTATAAATGATTTTATGCCGGGAGCCCAAGGAACCTATGTAAAGGTTTATTTGATGGGCTACAAATACGCTTGCGACAAGGACTTCGGAGTTAAAATAAGCAATAAAATGCTTTCCCGCCATTTGAACCTTCCAATTGAGGATGTGCTCAGGGCCTGGGACTTTTGGGAAAGCAAGGGCATAATTCGCAAATTACCTTCGGACAAAAGCGACACTAGCGACTTCGGCATTGAATTCCTCTCCCTGAGGCAATTGTTTGTGGACAACAATTTCCAATCAAACACGCCTTCAAAACAGAATGTTTCCTACTTTTCTCCAAAAGAACCTAAAAAGGGGCTTAAGTCCGAAAAAGAATCAGAGGAAATGTTTGAGTCAATCGAAGAAATAGTGGGTCGACCGATTTCGGTAAATGAAGCCATTGAAATATCCGGCTACATGGACATGTATTCAATGAGCCCGCCCATGGTTGTGGAAGCCTACACCACGGCAAGCGAAAAAAGAGGGATCCACACATCCAAGTATATAGGCGGAATACTGAAAAACTGGTATGACAAGGGCGTTTTTTCTATAAAAGACCTGGAAAACAGGCGCGAAGAAGATACTGTTTTACAACATAAATACAAACGCATCTTCGACACACTCGGCTTTTTCGGCCGCAATCCCACCAAGGCCGAAAAAAAGGCAATGGACCAATGGCTTAACGAGTGGAACTTTCCGATTGAAATGGTTTTGAAAGCATGCGATAACACCGTTTATGCAACAAAGCCAAGCATAAAGTACATCCACAGCATACTTTCCGCTTGGCACAAAGACGGTTTGAAAACAGAGGAATCACTCAATAAGCGCAAAGTAGTCAAAAAAGCCAAGACATCCGCTTCAAACAAAGGAGGCGGCAACAAGTTTCATAACTTCAAGCAAGCCCCGCCTGATTATTCGGAAGACGAATTGAAAAAAATACTTAAAGAAATCAACAACCTGAAATGAGGTTTGCGACATGAGAAACAACTATATCAAGGAAATATTGAAAGAATATGAACAAATAAGAAAGAATAACGAGCAGGCTTTGGCCCTAAGGAGAAACGAAATATATGAAAAAGTACCCAGGCTGAAGAAAATAGATTCCGAGCTCGCTTCAGTCGGAGCAGGAATAGCCAAAATCACCTTGTCCGGAAAAAGCGATTCTGTTTCAGCTATAGACAAGCTTAAGACTCATGTGGAATCCATAAGAAGGGAAAAAGCAATTCTGTTGACGGAAAATAATTTCCCCCTTTCTTACTTGGACCTGCAATACGATTGCGAAATCTGCCGGGATACCGGCTTCGACTCGTCAGGAGCGCGATGCAATTGTTTCAAGCAAAAATTCATTTCCAAGGCATATCGAATGTCCAATATTGAAGATTCTTTAAAAAATGAAAACTTCGAAACATTCGACCTGGATCTTTTTTCTGACAAGCCTTACGCCGACCAAGAGCTTACACCCAGGCAAAATATAAGCCAGAACCTCAGCATATGCGAAAGTTTTACCCTTAATTTCGAAAATCCAAGAGAAAAAAATCTGGTCCTTTACGGCCAGCCGGGACTCGGAAAAACCTTTCTCTGCAATTGCATAGCCAAGGCCCTTATAGACAAGGGGCATATTGTAGTTTACCAGACTTCCTTCAGGATTCTTGAAATACTCGAAAAACACAAGTTTTCCCGGGAAAAGGATTTCGCAGTCGAAATGGCATATGAGCTTTTGTTTGACTCCGATCTTCTTATAATTGACGATTTGGGAACCGAAATGACAAATTCCTTCACAAATTCCGAACTCTTCAATATACTGAATTCAAGGCTCCTTTCATCGAAAAAAACCGTAATATCAACCAATCTTTCCCCCTTGGACATATCCCAGGTCTACAGCCACAGGATTTCTTCAAGAATAAATGCATACTATACACCTCTTGAATTTTTCGGAAGGGACCTGCGTTTGGTTTCCCAATCGAAAAAACACAGATAGGATTAGTCGAAAAGAAAATTTAAGATGCCAACAAAAAGAGCCATCCGGTCATTTACCCCGTATGGCTCTTTTTGTTATTCTTTTATGAGCGCCGCATTACGCAAACTGCATTCAGTGGGCAGT
>CAZXWC010000023.1:0-20312 GCA_964644525.1 uncultured Peptostreptococcaceae bacterium | reverse complement strand
ATAGTTGGTTGGAACAGAAGGCAATACGCCGTATATTATACCATATCCGTCTTTTCTGTAGGCCTCAATCTTGAATATGTCAATAGCTTCCCTTATGTTGGCACACAGCATTTGCCGTATGCCTTTCAATTTCATGTTCCAGTGCTTTGGAATCCATTCTCCCATTGCAAAAGCAATATCATTCTCATCCAAGTCCAGCAAATTGGCAGCTTTTTCCCAGTCTTCAAGCATGCTCTCCGCTTGAGAATCGGAAAAACCGACATATTTCAAAAACTCTTCATGAACATTTTTCATAATAAGTCGCCCCGCTTGTGTTTGTGTATTAAAGACCGTTTACAACTATTATAAACACATTCTGAATATTTTGCACCTTTTTATGAAAAGGGCCCGGCATCAGCCGAGCCCCCAGACAAAACTACATTTCCATTTCTTTTCTCATTTTCACAACCTGGCATACGCTTTCAATCCTGGTTCTGAGCGCTTCGGGACTGTAATCCCTGTCCTCCCAGAAGTCTGACTCCATGTAGAATGTCGGCACACCTGTCGCATCCTGGATAATCTTGGAACACATTTTCTGGTGGGCTCCAAGCCATCTGTCGAAGTCGAAGAATCCCATGAGAAGACCGTCTACAGGCTTGTTGGCCTCGACCTTTTCGATCATGTTCTTTGACTCGTATCCGATGTTTTGCCCGAATGCCATTTTGAGCCACTGCTCTGCGGCCTGCATGTAGGGGTCTTCATACTTTGTAGGCTCAAGCTGCTTCTTTGTGACGGTAAAGGTAAGGCTGAATGTTGTTCCTACGCCATTTTCCTTGAAAATTCCATCCACCCACGGCACGCAGAAAGGCACGAAGTAGCTGGCAACCTTTGGAGCGTCCTTGGGAAGGATTCCTGTTCCCGCTTTCTTTGCTTGTCTGCACTCCCTGATCATTATATCAAGAGCTTCCTCGATATACTGCAGTCCCGAGTTGAAGGGGCATGTCATACCTTGTCCGAAGTTTGTAAGCGCGCTTCCGGAAAGGGGCTGAGGATTTCCATTGCTTACCAGCTGCGTAAGAGTCGAGAACTTGAAGGCGTATCTTCCCTGCTCTTTTACTGCTTGAAGCATATTCTCTTTTGTAACCTTGATACCGGTCATTTCCTCTATTTCCCTCTGACCGTCCCGCATTTGCTCGGCCATGTATACAACCCTATCCTCATCCTCATCGTCGATGGTTCCAAAATGAGTGTCATGCGGTATCCTTGAGATTACATATTTCCAGTCCTCATCAAGAAGACAGTTGATGTACTCGTCGGTCTTGGGTCCCTCGTCGCAGTTGAAGCCCCAGCTCCAAATTACATCCGGCGCTGCAATTACCTTGTTCTGGAATGCCCCGATTCTAGTCTTGTTGAGCGCGCAGTGGCGGCATCCGTATGTCATTCCGGTTTCCTCTGCAGACTCGAGATAGTCGTCCACCTTGTGGAAGAATGAATTGAGTATTGTTACAAGCTGCATGTCAGGAAAGCTTACGAATATGTCGTCTCCACCGGCAATCTTCATTGCCTGGTAGTTTGTCAGTATTGCAGGAAGAATTCCATATACGATTTTTACTCCCTGCTCCTTGTATTCGGGTGTCTTTGCGATTTCTATTGCCTCTCTGATATAAGCCCCAATCATTTTTCTTACGCCCAGATACTGTATGTCCCAATACTTTGGAATCCACTCGTCAAGCGCGAATCTTACATCTTCCTCGGACAAACCGAGAAGGGCTGAATACTTTTCCCAAACGGGAACCATTTCTTCGAGCTCTTGGCCTTCGAATGCGCAAAGCTCAAGAAATTCCCTGTAAATGTTTCTTGCCATTTTACATACCTCCCTTAACGGCTTCAATGAAGCTCTCTACTCTTGTTGCGAGCGGTCCCATGGCCTCTCTTGAATATTCGTATGAGGATTCGAGTTTCAGGAAAGGCATGTTTATCTCTTTCATCCATTTTGCAAGGCATGTGCATTCCATGTCGTATATCTCGTCGAATGAAAGCTGGTACCAGACCACTCCGTCTATCTTGTTGTCTTCTATGAGCTGCTTGATGTATGCGAATCTCTCTCTCCATGCGGGCTGGAAGATGTTCACCGGAACTTTGTCCAGGTATTTTGTCTTCCAGATGTTTCTCATCATGTCTCCCTCTGTGGGGATATCCCAGTTGTACCATCTAAGTCCTTCGTCAAGCATGTCCGATACTATCATGGCTCCGTTTTCTTCGATCATTCTGGGTACTACGTAGTCGCCTATTGCAACTGCGTGGCCTGCAAGAAGGATTCTCGGTGAGCCTTCTTTGAATTTTCCGGGCGCGTCTTTCAAGCCTTCATATATTTCTTCGAGTTTTCCGGCTGTCTCTTTTGGATCTGTGTAGAAGGAGTAGTGGTTGAGTCTGATGAATTCGTATCCGCCTATTGGAGGATTGTCTTTTTTTCTCAGGTCGCTTATTTTTCTTAAGGACTCGTTTATTGCGTTTGAGTATTCAACCTGCTCTTTTAGTCCTTCTTCTGTTATTTCGTTTCCTGTCACTTCTTCGAGTTTGGCTTTTAGTTTCATTAGAGCCTTGTAGTAATATTCTCCCGCAAACTCTTTTTTCCAGTCAGGGGGTACTCCAACTTTGTATACGGGAAGTTCGTTGAATTCCATCAGCTCTGTGATTCTTCCTATGTGGCAGTCGGCTTGTTGGGCCACGATAAGGTCTGCCATTGGCGTTACGGGGTCGAGTCCCATGAGATGGTATCCCATCATTGAGCGCGCAAGCGGATTCATGAATCTGAGCATGTATTCGAGTACTGCGTCGGGCGGCTCGGGTTCTCCTCCTCTGCACATGAAGTAGGGCTCGGCTCCCGCCGCGCGGATCATTTCCTCGGGTACGAAGTGGCCTATGTACTCGATTACTTTTTTGCCGTCCTGTTTCGCCTGTTTCAGTTCGACAGGCCTTTTCTTGTAGGCTTCTGCAAGGCTCTGAATCTTTTTGTCCATTTCTTTCTCCTTTCGTCTTGTATTTTTATCCCTTTTGGGGATGAAAAGCTTTTCCAAGTCCGCCCTTTGCGGCTTCCATTACTCCCTCTGAAAGCGTCGGGTGGGCATGGATTGTGTCTCCTATGTCTTCGAGGGTGTTTCCGTTCTTTACTGCAAGGGCAAGTTCCGCTATGAGAAGCGATGCCTCGGGTCCAAATATTTTGCCGCCTATTATTTTGTGCGAATCCTTTTCGGCTATGATCTTGATCATGCCTGTTGTTTCCTGCATGGTGTTGGCTTTTTCGTTTGCAAGGAAGGGGAGCTTGCCTTCTATTGCCTCTATTCCTCTTTCTTCGGCTTCCGCTTTGCTTATCCCGACAGACGCTATTTCGGGTTGTGAGAATATTACCCACGGCACTATGTCAAGATCCATCTCCGTATCCATTCCGCATATGTTTTCTCCTGCCACTACGCCCTCTCGCTGGGCCTTGTGGGAAAGCTGGGGACCGGCCACAATGTCTCCCACCGCATATATGTTGTCTACATTGGTTCTCATGTGGCTGTCTACTTTTATTCTTCCTCGTTCTCCCATTTCGATTCCGGCGGCTTCAAGGCCCAAGCCGTCTGTGTTTAGTTTTCTTCCAATGGAGACCAGCACTTTTTCTGTTTCTATTCTTTCTCCGTTTCCAAGCACTGATGTCACTTTTCCGTCTTCTGCTATTATTTCTTTTATTGCGACTCCGAGCTTGAGGTCCACTCCATTTTTTGCTAAATATTTTTCCACTGCCAGCGAAAGTTCTTGGTCTTTCAGAAGGGGGGCTGCATGGTCAACCATTTCAACCAGTGTTACTTTGCTTCCAAAGGATGAGAATACTGTTCCGAATTCTATTCCTACGGCTCCTGCCCCTATTATGAGGAGGCTTTCGGGAACTTCGGTCATGCAGAGGCAGTCGTCGCTTGTTATGACCTGTTTTCCGTCAATCTTGAATGCCGGTATCATGGCAGGCTCGGAGCCTGTCGCGATGACGATGTTCTCCGCCCTCAGGGTTTCTTTCTCACCGTTTTCGTATGTAACCTCGACTGTGTTTTTCGATGCAAGGGATGCCTTTCCGTTTATTATTTCTATACCTCTCGATTTAAGTATGAAGCTTGACAGTCCGAATCTCATGTTCTTTACTATGCTGTCTTTTTTCTTGACGATTTTCTTCATGTCGTATGAAAAGCCGTCTACGCTCATTCCGAATTTCTTGGCTTCGTTTATTGTCTTGTAGACTTCCGCCGATTTAAGGAGGGCCTTTGTAGGTATGCATCCCCTGTTTATGCAGGTCCCGCCTATTCCGTCTTTCTTTCGGTACTCGATAAGCGCCACTTTCTTGCCAAGGTCTGTCGACCTTATCGCAGATGCGCAGCCTCCCGATCCTCCTCCGAGCACCAGCACGTCATACTCTCTCAATTCTCTTCTCCCCTTTCTATTTGTGGTATTCCTTGTGGGCTCTTATTTTGCCTCCAGCATCTGCTCTGCAGATGCAAGCTCTCCCGTTACCGTTTCCTCGTCTATGTACTGGGCTCCGCATACCGGACATCTCAAGCCTTCGGCTTCCGGTAATTCCATGTCTCCATACATTAGCGCTATGTCATATACCTCTTCCATCTTTACTTTGTCTTTTGCGCAATACCATTCCTTCATTACTTATCCCCCTATCCCTCGTATTCCATGATTGTAACTCTGTGTCCGTATGCGTTGTCTACCACAAGCGAATCGCCCGATTCTTTGTATCCGGCATATACCGTATAATTTCCAACCATAGCCTTGGCCAAAAAATCCCCGCTTTCGGTATACAATTTGTCGCCTCCGTTTTCGGCTGTTTCTACTGCCCTGGCTACGTCTTCTTCTTTTATTCCGCGCTCTTCCATCATCTCGAGCGCTGCTTGACTAAATCCTATTTTTTTTGCCATCGCTTATCTCCTTCCATTTTATTCGTACACTGTACATTTATAATAACATCTTTATTCTCTTCACGCAATGATTTTGATAAATAATTACCAAACAAAAAAAAGGAAAACCTCTTTTTTCGAGATTTTCCTCTGTTAAAATTTATTGTAATTTTTTTAAACCTGCTATTTTTCTTTTATAACCTTCTTGAAGTGCACTCCCTGCTTGAGGCTTCCCTGAGGCATCAGTTTTACCTCTATATCCATATTTCCTGTGCAATCAGCCTTTGCAATGAGGCTTTTTATTTCGGCATCTTCTGCAGTCCCGCTTGCCTTTGTTTCAACCTCAAAAATTAGCACTTGATTTTTCCTGTCCAAAGAAATATCAAAGTCTATTATGTCTCCGTTTTGAAAGAGATAGTCGTCAAACATTGACGGATAAATTTTGTTTCCGTTTGGAAGAACTACTATCGATTCTCTTCTTTTGTGCACATGTCCTATGCTTGAGAGAAAGGAACCGCAGGCGCATCCAGCCAAAGGCATAGTTGCCAGGTCATGGCTTCTGTATCTTATGAGTGGCATTCCGTTTCTCATTAGGGTTGTAAATACCAGCTCGCCCTCTTCTCCATCTATCGCAGGCTCACCCGTTTCCGGATTTATAAGTTCCCCATAGGTGTCAAGCTCATTGAAGTGGTACAGCCCGCTTTCGGGACATTCCACCGCCAAGCCGAGTCCCATTTCCGATAATCCGTAATGGGTGCTTACCCTGCATCCATAGCTTTCCTCAAGGTATTTGCGCATAACATCAGGAAGGTAGCTGGTTGTTACAAAAACACACTCCAGGCCAAGAGCCTTGAGGTCGCATGCATCTTCCATTTCCTTGGTTATTCTGTAAATCAGGCGGGTCTCGCCAAAGATGACCTTGGAACTGTTGTCTCTTATTGCCTTGACCTGTTCATCAGAAGGCTCGAAGAGTCCAGACATAACCGGAACTCCACCCATCTTTTCAACCCCTCTCTTCAAGAGGTCTGACTGGCCCATCACCGGTCCATCCGGCAAAAGAATCTGCACGGTTGAATCCTTGCCGGTTGCAGTATTCATACCTACTGCAAGAAAATCGGTTATGTGGTCAATATCCTTTGTCGTAAAGCATACCCTCTTCTGGGGTCCTATTGTTCCCGAGCTTGTGAATGTTATTATACGCTCTATGTCGCCTTGTGATACACATAGGAAACCGTAGGGCTTGGCCGCAAGGTCCGAAGGCTCGGTGAATGGAATTTTCCTCAGGTCCCCGAAGCTTTGTATGTCATGCGGCGTTATGCCCGCATCATCGAAAAGGCGCTTGTAGAATGTGCTCTTTTCGTATGCGACGCTTATTGTCTTTTTCAGTTTATGCAGCCTGAAAGCCTGAAATTTTTCTTCGTCAGTCCATTTTGGGTTTATCTCAAATTCCGAAAAAAGCGGAATCTGCTTTTCCATGAGGTCGAGGAGACCCTTTTGAAGTGATACCGGTCTGTTCATTTCTAACTCCTTTTCTATGCTATTCCGGGGTACAGCTTTTCCCCCGATTGACTAGTAAGATATTTTGCGCAGAGAGGAACTATTCCCTTTTCCCCGGAAATAATTCCTATTGTGCATTTTTCGAGCCTTTCAAGATCTATATTCCAAACGTCCTGGAAGGCCATCCCCCCTATTGTGAGATATTCCTGCTCGTTGTATGTCCAGTTTCGCTTTGTTATTATTCTTGTTCTCTCGGCGGCATTTTCAACGGGCTTTCTTTGTGCAAACTTGGTCATGGGATAAAGCCTGCCCTTTTTCATTAGGAAGAAGGCGTTGAAAGAGCATACAGGATGCTCGCATACGGGCGGCAGAAAATTCTTTCTTTTGACTTCGCCGCCTGTCTGCTCTTCTATTCGGTCGAGGACTTCTGGTATTGTTATTCTGTCATCGTCTGTCGGTATTTTGGGTATGTGTCCGAAATAACTGATGGGTTGGAAGAATACGCCCTTTACAGCCGGAGTATTTGCCTTTGCATAGTCAATTATTTTGCCCAATTCGTTTTCGTTTTGACCCGGTATGACCACAGGAACCAACACGACTGCAATTTTTACTTTTTTGCAGTTGTCTACCGCCTTCATTTTGTACTTTAGAAGACTTTCCCCCGATGTATAGTGGTAGGTTTCGTCATTGAAGCCGTCAAAGCCCAAGTATACGGTAGTTATTCCGGATTCCTTGAGTTCTCTCAAATAATCCATATCTTCAGCAATCCTTATTCCGTTTGTGTTGAGCTGTATATAGTCGTAGCCAAGGTTTCTTGCATATTCAGCAAGCAGAGGCAGATCGTCCCTTACTGTAGGTTCGCCGCCACAGAATTCAAGCGGATACGGGGAACCCGTCTGGCTTAGATATGCGTCAAGTTGCTTCTTGAGCTCATCCAAATCCGGATGGTATGGCTCTCTGGACAATGTGCGGGTGAAGCATACTGGACAGTTGAGATTGCATCGCTCGGTAACCATAAGGGCGGCGCTGCAGACGTCCTGCTTGTGGGCCTGGCAATATCCGCAGTCGTATGGGCATCCCTTTGATACTCTTTTGGCTTTTGCAAAAGAACCTCTCGGCTGGCTTCCCGCGGCCTTTGTCCACTCTAGATATTTCTCCGAATTTTCCCGCCATACTACTGTCTTAAAGGGTCCGTGGTCGGGGCAGGTCTTTGCCATGTACATGTTTCCGCCTTCTTCGATTATGTCCGCATCAATAATTTTGAGGCAGACCGGGCAGAGGCTTTTTGTTTTTCTTGCCGCTTCCATTTGCCTCACTCTCCCTTTGTGCCGTAGATTCTGCTTCCGTCGGCAGCTGTCAGGTGGTATGCACAGAGAGGTATCAGCCTGTTTTCGGTTCCAACAACATGGACGCAGCATCCCTTCAATCTGTCTATATCAATGTTCCAGACATCCTGAAAAGGCATTCCCGAAATCGAGAGCCTGTAGTCCCTTATCCTGTCTATTATTTCCGAATTGCCTGTTTTGTCCCTTTCACCAATTCTCCAGTGCTTGTCTGTGAAGGTGTTGGCTCCGGATGTGAAATAGTCGCTGTTGTCCTTGTCTTTTTTTGCCGATTTGTATGCATCCATTCTTTCCTTGATAAGTTCTTTGGATTCTGTACCGATTTTTGTGGCGGCGTGCAGGCGATTTTCGTAGTCCAAAAGAAACAGGCTGCTGAATGCGCAGTGGGAGTCGAACCGTTTTCGCGGTATGAAGTGGTCCATTTGAAAACCGTCGTCAGTCTGATCTATCAGTCCCTTTAAAACATCGGGTAGGGTCATGCGCTTTTCATCCGATGGCTGCTCGTAGGGAAAACGTCCGAACCAGCTTGCGGGCTGAAAGTGGATTCCCTTTACAACCGGCATTTTGTCTTTGGCAAAACGCAGTATGTCCCCGATATTGTCATCATTGAGACCTCTTACTATCACAGGAACAAGAAGAACCCCCATGCCGGCCTTTTCGCAATTGGCAATTGCATTCTCTTTTATATTCAGCATTTTTCGGCCCCGAGTGAACATGTGTATGTCTTCTCTTGTTCCGTCAAACTGCAGGTATATGAGGTCTGCTCCCGCTGCCTTCAATGCATTCAGGTATTCAAGGTCCTCGGATATGCGGATTCCATTGGTGTTCACCTGTATATGCCTAAAGCCCATCGATTTTCCGATTTTTATTATTTCCGGCAGGTCATCCCTGACCGTAGGCTCTCCTCCGCTAAGCTGCACTGAACAGATTCCTCCGGAGTCTATAATTGCCTGATACATTGCCCTTATTTCTTCCATGCCGGGGTTGAATGGCTCAATCTGCCCCGCTTGGGCAAAGCATATGGGACATGCCATGTTGCAGGAATTGGTTATCTCCATTACCGCAGTGCAGGTTCCACCCTCGTGGTCGGGGCAGAGTCCGCAGTCGAATGGACAACCGCGTTCTCTTTGAACCATGCTTTTCTCGACCGGGTCGGCATGAACGCATGCCTTTTCCCATTCTTTATAAAGCTTGGAATCTCTCCACAAAAGCACCTTCCAAGAGCCGTGCTCTTTGCAGCTTTTGCTCATGTATACATCGCCGCCCTCGCTGGTCAAGACCGCATCTATCTTTTTCAGGCAAATCGGACAAAGGCTTTCGGTTTTCCTGATGACTTCATTCATTATTGTTCTCCTTTGCTTTCTTCAGAACACCCCGAGCAACTTGACTTGCATCCAAAACCGCAGGTCTTCTTTGTAAGCTTTTTTGCTATGGAGTCTTTGTCTTCCTTGTGCCATTTCTCAAACATTTCGCTGCTTTCATCTACTTGATCCTTGAACGCTCCGTGCTCTCCGCACTGCCTCATCATAAACATGTCGCCATTTTCAATTATAACTACAGCATCTATTTTTTCTCCGCATAGCGGACAATTGCTTTCTTCTCTTCCAAGCACTTTAATCATCTTTTTTCTCCTTTCCAAACAATTTTTCTATAGCCGCCTCTGTGTGTTCAAAAAGCAGCTCTCTCTCAAGTTTTCCACCTGTACTTATTCTGTCGTTTATGAGTCCCTTTATGATTAGCTCAAACAGATAAAAGGATTCCTTAAGTCGCTTTTTCTCCTCTGCGTCCATCTTGATTTTGTATGTAAGCTTCTTGAAAAAATTATAAAAGGGCTGAACCTCGGGATCTTTGCGTATGTCCGCTTGAGCCAGATAATACATCATAAGATATATTCCTTCATAGTTTTGGGCAAAATCAATCATGTTTTCAGCCATAAGAAGACACATGGTCTCTATGCCGCTGGTTTTCATTTTGTCCTTGTTGGCCACAAGATCTTCGAACACATTCCTGTAGAGTATATTGAAGCCCTTGATTATTATTTCCTTTTCGATTTCCCTGATGTTCTTGACGTAATTGTAAAGAGTCATGGGAGAAACTCCCAAGGCTTTCGCTATATTTCTCGCTGTGAGCGCTTCAACTCCCTGACTTTGAACAATCTCGAACGCTTTGTCTATTATTACGCTTTTGTCGTATATAGCCTTGCATCGGGCCATTTTTCTCCCCCTTTTCAATGGGATTTTCTTTCTTTATCTCTTTATTATTCTACAGAGCGATTCCAGCCTGTCGGCAGCCGCAAATGTGTTCATCGAATCCGGATTCCAGAAATCTCCGCTGATGAGCCATGCCGGAATTTGGCACTCATCCATGGTTTTTGCCACGAGCATTTTTCCATGAGTTCCCATTCGCCTGTCAAAATCCAAAAACCCAAAAATCATTGCGGAAGGCTCAAGCCTCTTTATTGTCTTTATCAGAGCATCAGACTCCGTTCTGAATCCTGCCGCCATTGGAAGATGCATCCAAAGTTTGGCCAATGACTCAATTCCGTCACTTGCCTCGACTCCAGACTCATCCGCAACAAGCGATGTGAAAACACCGCTGAATACGGTTGCCACATTGTTTTTTCTGAAAACCGCTTCTATTTCGGGATAAAGGTAAGGCATGAAATAAAAACCCACCTTGGGAGAACCTTCAGGCAATATCCCCCTATTCTCTTTTACGGCAATCTTCAATTCGCGCAAAAGCTTTTTCAAAACACCCTCCAAGCAGTCCGATCCTGTGTCCATATACATTACAAGGCTGCTTGATACGAGAGCAAGAGCCGCTCCTCCCATTGGCTGGAGCGGCGCCTTGCTGACATACGAATTGAGGCCATACACCCTCAAAGACAATTTCCTCCACCAAGCCAGGGAGTCTTCGATGGCTTTCCCGTCAACGCTGATTCCCCATTTATCAGCCACTTCAAACACTTCGCTTATTCCCGCCTTTAAATAGGCCATTGAATTTTCATATGAGCCGGGGCTTTCAAAATCGCCCGGCAGTTTAAGAAGCACGCTTTTCCAGTCAAGTCCGGTTTGCATTTTGATCATTTCGTCCATCTTGCCGGCTTCATCGCAAACTGCGCTTGCACCTATATACAGATCCGGGGCTTGCAATATTCCGCGCTTCAAATAAACAAAACGGCTTCCGTTCAGAAGACAATGCCTGCATGAAGGATTCCATCCGACATCGTAGTTGTAGGCCCTGGCATTTTCCGAAAAAAGAACCATCCTTTCGAATGTGGCAAGCACCATGTCAGGAGTGCTGACAAATATTTTCCCCTTACCGGCGCTGCGAAGCGCATGAAGAATCGGCAGGGGAAGAGGTACAGATGCATAGACTATTTTTACGCCTTTTTCCCTTAGCTCAGCAAGACCTGCAAGAGCAACCGCCTCTCGTATAACGAGCCCAAGGAAACGCCTCATTTCCTTGAAATGAATATCGTAGGGTATCTCTTTCCATTTTTTCATGCTTTCGTCAAGAGCTCTTTCTTTGATTTCCAAAAGACCAAGCAGCTTTTCAAAATCATTTGCAATTATTTTAGCCTCTTCCTCCGCAATTCCAAAAAACTCCAGAAATCTCAAAACCCTATTCATCATCGCCTACACCGTCAAGCATCTTATTCATTTTGACATAATTGCTTATGCTTTCTATTCTTGTTGCAAGATCGTCAATTCCGTAATTCCTGTCGTCCCAAAAATTGCCCTCTATATAAAAATGAGGAACGCTTGTTTTCTCCTCCACCTTTGTCACCATCATCTTCTGGTGGCCGCCCATCCATCTGTCGAAATTGAAGAATCCGAAAAGCATTGCATCGGGCTTGTACTTTTCGATTTTTTCACAGACCATTTCCATTTCATAGTTTGCATTTACAGCCAAGGGCATGCCTAGCCATTGCTCGGCAATAACCATGAAGGGGTCGTCATAGGCTGAATCCTCCAGCTGTCTGTCGACAAAGCTCATTATTGTGCTGAAGGAAAGATCGACACCGTTTTCCAAAAAAAGCCTGCTTATCCAAGGGACACTGTAAGAAGCAAAGTAGCAGCCTATCTTGGGCCTTGGAGGCCCGTCCGCCTCTTGACCTTTTGCCTCTATTTCTGCAATCAATGTGTCGAGAGCAGCCTCGATGTATTGGAGTCCCGTGTTGAATGGAATATGAATCGGCTGGGCTATGAGAGACATCTCGTTTCCGCTTACCAGTTGCCGGGGAAGTTTGCAGTTCAGCTCGTTGAGCTTGTGAACCTTCTTGAAATATCTGCTTACATCTTCAATAGCTTTCCACATGTCTTGATCCGAAACTTCAAAACCCAAGGTTTTCTCAATTTGCTTTTGCCCGTCCCTTATAGATTCTGCTACATATTTGACCCTGTCGTAATTTTCGTTGCCTCTTTCCCCCAGGTTGGTGTCATGCGGAAGCCTTGTGACGATGTAGTTCCAATTCTTGTTCAAGCTGCATTTTATGAACTCGTCCGTCTTGGGCGCCTCGTCGCAAGTATATCCCCAGCTCCAAACCGCATCCGGTCCCGGGAAAAGTCCCGCGCTTTCGATGCCTATCCTCGTCTTGTTGAGTGCGCAATGCTTGCAGCCTTGGGTCATGCCAAGCTCCTCAGCCCTGTCAATATATTTGTTTTCCTTGTGGAACATCGCGCCAAGCATTGTAATCAGCTGATAGTGGGGATAGCCTACATATATTTTGCCTCCACCGTATTTCATTGCGTAATAGTTGGTTGGAACAGAAGGCAATACGCCGTATATTATACCATATCCGTCTTTTCTGTAGGCCTCAATCTTGAATATGTCAATAGCTTCCCTTATGTTGGCACACAGCATTTGCCGTATGCCTTTCAATTTCATGTTCCAGTGCTTTGGAATCCATTCTCCCATTGCAAAAGCAATATCATTCTCATCCAAGTCCAGCAAATTGGCAGCTTTTTCCCAGTCTTCAAGCATGCTCTCCGCTTGAGAATCGGAAAAACCGACATATTTCAAAAACTCTTCATGAACATTTTTCATAATAAGTCGCCCCGCTTGTGTTTGTGTATTAAAGACCGTTTACAACTATTATAAACACATTCTGAATATTTTGCACCTTTTTATGAAAAGGGCCCGGCATCAGCCGAGCCCCCAGACAAAACTACATTTCCATTTCTTTTCTCATTTTCACAACCTGGCATACGCTTTCAATCCTGGTTCTGAGCGCTTCGGGACTGTAATCCCTGTCCTCCCAGAAGTCTGACTCCATGTAGAATGTCGGCACACCTGTCGCATCCTGGATAATCTTGGAACACATTTTCTGGTGGGCTCCAAGCCATCTGTCGAAGTCGAAGAATCCCATGAGAAGACCGTCTACAGGCTTGTTGGCCTCGACCTTTTCGATCATGTTCTTTGACTCGTATCCGATGTTTTGCCCGAATGCCATTTTGAGCCACTGCTCTGCGGCCTGCATGTAGGGGTCTTCATACTTTGTAGGCTCAAGCTGCTTCTTTGTGACGGTAAAGGTAAGGCTGAATGTTGTTCCTACGCCATTTTCCTTGAAAATTCCATCCACCCACGGCACGCAGAAAGGCACGAAGTAGCTGGCAACCTTTGGAGCGTCCTTGGGAAGGATTCCTGTTCCCGCTTTCTTTGCTTGTCTGCACTCCCTGATCATTATATCAAGAGCTTCCTCGATATACTGCAGTCCCGAGTTGAAGGGGCATGTCATACCTTGTCCGAAGTTTGTAAGCGCGCTTCCGGAAAGGGGCTGAGGATTTCCATTGCTTACCAGCTGCGTAAGAGTCGAGAACTTGAAGGCGTATCTTCCCTGCTCTTTTACTGCTTGAAGCATATTCTCTTTTGTAACCTTGATACCGGTCATTTCCTCTATTTCCCTCTGACCGTCCCGCATTTGCTCGGCCATGTATACAACCCTATCCTCATCCTCATCGTCGATGGTTCCAAAATGAGTGTCATGCGGTATCCTTGAGATTACATATTTCCAGTCCTCATCAAGAAGACAGTTGATGTACTCGTCGGTCTTGGGTCCCTCGTCGCAGTTGAAGCCCCAGCTCCAAATTACATCCGGCGCTGCAATTACCTTGTTCTGGAATGCCCCGATTCTAGTCTTGTTGAGCGCGCAGTGGCGGCATCCGTATGTCATTCCGGTTTCCTCTGCAGACTCGAGATAGTCGTCCACCTTGTGGAAGAATGAATTGAGTATTGTTACAAGCTGCATGTCAGGAAAGCTTACGAATATGTCGTCTCCACCGGCAATCTTCATTGCCTGGTAGTTTGTCAGTATTGCAGGAAGAATTCCATATACGATTTTTACTCCCTGCTCCTTGTATTCGGGTGTCTTTGCGATTTCTATTGCCTCTCTGATATAAGCCCCAATCATTTTTCTTACGCCCAGATACTGTATGTCCCAATACTTTGGAATCCACTCGTCAAGCGCGAATCTTACATCTTCCTCGGACAAACCGAGAAGGGCTGAATACTTTTCCCAAACGGGAACCATTTCTTCGAGCTCTTGGCCTTCGAATGCGCAAAGCTCAAGAAATTCCCTGTAAATGTTTCTTGCCATTTTACATACCTCCCTTAACGGCTTCAATGAAGCTCTCTACTCTTGTTGCGAGCGGTCCCATGGCCTCTCTTGAATATTCGTATGAGGATTCGAGTTTCAGGAAAGGCATGTTTATCTCTTTCATCCATTTTGCAAGGCATGTGCATTCCATGTCGTATATCTCGTCGAATGAAAGCTGGTACCAGACCACTCCGTCTATCTTGTTGTCTTCTATGAGCTGCTTGATGTATGCGAATCTCTCTCTCCATGCGGGCTGGAAGATGTTCACCGGAACTTTGTCCAGGTATTTTGTCTTCCAGATGTTTCTCATCATGTCTCCCTCTGTGGGGATATCCCAGTTGTACCATCTAAGTCCTTCGTCAAGCATGTCCGATACTATCATGGCTCCGTTTTCTTCGATCATTCTGGGTACTACGTAGTCGCCTATTGCAACTGCGTGGCCTGCAAGAAGGATTCTCGGTGAGCCTTCTTTGAATTTTCCGGGCGCGTCTTTCAAGCCTTCATATATTTCTTCGAGTTTTCCGGCTGTCTCTTTTGGATCTGTGTAGAAGGAGTAGTGGTTGAGTCTGATGAATTCGTATCCGCCTATTGGAGGATTGTCTTTTTTTCTCAGGTCGCTTATTTTTCTTAAGGACTCGTTTATTGCGTTTGAGTATTCAACCTGCTCTTTTAGTCCTTCTTCTGTTATTTCGTTTCCTGTCACTTCTTCGAGTTTGGCTTTTAGTTTCATTAGAGCCTTGTAGTAATATTCTCCCGCAAACTCTTTTTTCCAGTCAGGGGGTACTCCAACTTTGTATACGGGAAGTTCGTTGAATTCCATCAGCTCTGTGATTCTTCCTATGTGGCAGTCGGCTTGTTGGGCCACGATAAGGTCTGCCATTGGCGTTACGGGGTCGAGTCCCATGAGATGGTATCCCATCATTGAGCGCGCAAGCGGATTCATGAATCTGAGCATGTATTCGAGTACTGCGTCGGGCGGCTCGGGTTCTCCTCCTCTGCACATGAAGTAGGGCTCGGCTCCCGCCGCGCGGATCATTTCCTCGGGTACGAAGTGGCCTATGTACTCGATTACTTTTTTGCCGTCCTGTTTCGCCTGTTTCAGTTCGACAGGCCTTTTCTTGTAGGCTTCTGCAAGGCTCTGAATCTTTTTGTCCATTTCTTTCTCCTTTCGTCTTGTATTTTTATCCCTTTTGGGGATGAAAAGCTTTTCCAAGTCCGCCCTTTGCGGCTTCCATTACTCCCTCTGAAAGCGTCGGGTGGGCATGGATTGTGTCTCCTATGTCTTCGAGGGTGTTTCCGTTCTTTACTGCAAGGGCAAGTTCCGCTATGAGAAGCGATGCCTCGGGTCCAAATATTTTGCCGCCTATTATTTTGTGCGAATCCTTTTCGGCTATGATCTTGATCATGCCTGTTGTTTCCTGCATGGTGTTGGCTTTTTCGTTTGCAAGGAAGGGGAGCTTGCCTTCTATTGCCTCTATTCCTCTTTCTTCGGCTTCCGCTTTGCTTATCCCGACAGACGCTATTTCGGGTTGTGAGAATATTACCCACGGCACTATGTCAAGATCCATCTCCGTATCCATTCCGCATATGTTTTCTCCTGCCACTACGCCCTCTCGCTGGGCCTTGTGGGAAAGCTGGGGACCGGCCACAATGTCTCCCACCGCATATATGTTGTCTACATTGGTTCTCATGTGGCTGTCTACTTTTATTCTTCCTCGTTCTCCCATTTCGATTCCGGCGGCTTCAAGGCCCAAGCCGTCTGTGTTTAGTTTTCTTCCAATGGAGACCAGCACTTTTTCTGTTTCTATTCTTTCTCCGTTTCCAAGCACTGATGTCACTTTTCCGTCTTCTGCTATTATTTCTTTTATTGCGACTCCGAGCTTGAGGTCCACTCCATTTTTTGCTAAATATTTTTCCACTGCCAGCGAAAGTTCTTGGTCTTTCAGAAGGGGGGCTGCATGGTCAACCATTTCAACCAGTGTTACTTTGCTTCCAAAGGATGAGAATACTGTTCCGAATTCTATTCCTACGGCTCCTGCCCCTATTATGAGGAGGCTTTCGGGAACTTCGGTCATGCAGAGGCAGTCGTCGCTTGTTATGACCTGTTTTCCGTCAATCTTGAATGCCGGTATCATGGCAGGCTCGGAGCCTGTCGCGATGACGATGTTCTCCGCCCTCAGGGTTTCTTTCTCACCGTTTTCGTATGTAACCTCGACTGTGTTTTTCGATGCAAGGGATGCCTTTCCGTTTATTATTTCTATACCTCTCGATTTAAGTATGAAGCTTGACAGTCCGAATCTCATGTTCTTTACTATGCTGTCTTTTTTCTTGACGATTTTCTTCATGTCGTATGAAAAGCCGTCTACGCTCATTCCGAATTTCTTGGCTTCGTTTATTGTCTTGTAGACTTCCGCCGATTTAAGGAGGGCCTTTGTAGGTATGCATCCCCTGTTTATGCAGGTCCCGCCTATTCCGTCTTTCTTTCGGTACTCGATAAGCGCCACTTTCTTGCCAAGGTCTGTCGACCTTATCGCAGATGCGCAGCCTCCCGATCCTCCTCCGAGCACCAGCACGTCATACACTCTCAATTCTCTTCTCCCCTTTCTATTTGTGGTATTCCTTGTGGGCCGTCAGAGCCGCTCCAAGCGCTCCCGTTATTTGAGGATTATCCAAACCCATGGGCCTTTTCTTCAGAACCTTCTCGAAGGCCTTGAAGGCTCCTATGTTTCCTCCGACTCCGCCCGAAAAGACTATTGGTTCTTCAAAGGTTATCTGCCCGGCTCTGCCCATTGCCACTATCCTTCTTGCTATTGAAAGCACCATTCCATAGACAATGTCTTCCTTAGGGACTCCCTCCGAAAGAAATGATATTATCTCGGATTCTGCAAATATGGTGCACATGCTGCTTATGACGCTGGGATTGTCCGATTTCATTGCCATTTCCCCAAGCTCGTCCATATCCACGTTAAGAAGTCTTCCCGTAAGCACCTCAAAGAACCGTCCCGTCCCCGCTGCGCATTTGTCGTTCATTTCAAACTTGAGAATCATCCCGTTTTCGTCAAGGCTTATGACCTTGCTGTCTTGTCCTCCAATGTCGATTATTGTCCTGACACCGGGGACAAGATGGCAGGTCCCAAGAGCGTGGCAGATTATTTCTGGTGATGCCTTGTCGTAAAAGGAAAGCGAACGCCTTCCGTAGCCTGTCGACACTATGTAGGCTATGTCTTCTCTCTTTATTCCTATCTCGTCCATTGCCTTCTCAAGCACTTCCCTGCCGCTGGCGTCCCTGTCGAACTTGGTATGGATGAGTGAAAAATTCGCTATGTTCTTGTCTTCGTCGATTAATACCGTTTTGCTTGTTGTGGATCCTATGTCTATTCCGCAGTAGTACATGTCATTTTCCGCCCTTTCTGAAAATCAGTTGCACATATCCCAGCTTAGCCGATCGAAAAAAGCATTCGCAGCTTCCGCTGTCCTTCCCAGGATCGCTCTTGCTCAGGAAGCCTGAAAACAATCCACTCAATTCGCTTAAGGGGGTATTATATGCTTTCGCTATCCACATAGCCGTTTTGACAATTTCCTTAGACTCGTCAGATTCATAAGCCAGTTCGAAGCCCTGTTCCTCAAAATATTTTATGTATCCTTCCTTGGTTTCAACTCCCGCAAAGCAAGGAATGAAGCCCATGTCCCCTCGAAGACTTTCATCTATTCTGTTTCTCAATGTAAAATCGTTTATCAAGACGCATCCGTTTTCCTTTAAGACCCTTCTGTATTCGGAAACTGACTTTTCCTTTTCTTTGAGAAGCGAAAAAGCTGCTTCGCTGAAAACCACATCGAATTTTTCATCTTCAAAAGGAATTGCCTCGGCTCTCGCCGTTTCATATCTGACATTTGGATGCCCATTTAATCTTTTGGCTTTTTCAATGTCTTTTGAAGAGATGTCTATAGCAGAAACTAAGCATCCGTATTTGTTGGCCGCATGGGCCGATGCCTCTCCCACCGAGCAGCCTATTTCAAGAACTACGCTATTTTCCGCGCCCAGCCTTGCAAGACCAGAATCCAAAAGTCCCATTCTACCCGGCCTTTTTCCGAAAACCTCAACAAGCGAAGGCATTGTTTCCGCTTTGGGAAGGCTTATCATTTTGCCTCCAGCATCTGCTCGGCGGATGCAAGCTCTCCAGTTACCGTTTCCTCATCTATGTACTGAGCTCCGCATACCGGACATCTGAGTCCCTCCGCCTCGGGAAGCTCCATATCTCCATACATCAGGGCTATGTCATAAACCTCTTCCATCTTGACCTTGTCCTTTGCGCAATACCATTCTTTCATCTGTTTTTCCTCCTATTCCTCATAGTCCATGATTGCGACTCTGTGCCCGTATGCATTATCCACCAAAAGCGAATCGCCCGATTCTTTGTATCCGGCATAAACCGTGTAATTTCCAACTTTCGCCTTTGCCAAAAACTCCCCGCTTTCGGTATACAATTTATCGCCTCCGTTTTCGGCTGTTTCCACCGCTTCGACTACATCTTCTTTCCTTATTCCGCGCTCTTCCATAAGTTCAAGCGCTTGGTCGCTGAATTTGATCTCTTTCGCCATTGGATTTTTCCTCCTGTTTAAATTCAACAATATTTACTTCGTATATTTACTTAGTATATTATCATGCATCCTATCATTCTGCAAGATGGTTTGTTAAATTTTTTTCAATTACACACAAAAAAGCGCCGCTTTTTTGCGGCACTTTTTTGTGTATGCATATTATTCGATTTTGAACGCCAGTTTCTAGGCGTACCTGAAAATATTGAAGCTCTGTCCCGGAAGGAATCCGTGGCTTTCTTCAAATATGTATCCGTTGTCCATCATTGTCTCGATTAGTTCGTCCTGGTCTGTGAAATGCCCCATAAGCCCCGTAAATGTCCAAGGCCTTCCCGGCTTGTAGTCTATCACGGCAACTCTTCCATCTTCAAAGAGCCTGTCTTTCAGTTCACCGAAAAACTTCTTTTTGTCTCCTATGTGGTGGCAGACATTTCTCATGAACACGAGATCGAACTTCTTTTGGGGATAAGTGTCCGGAAATTCTCCCACCTTGTGGCAGAATATGTTGTCCCATCCTTCGGATTCGGTCTGGTTCCTCAGCATTTCTATCCATTCGGAGTTGATGTCGAGGGCATGTACAGCACCCGCCTTGAATGCAAGCCTTCTGGTAAAATATCCTCCGCCCGGTCCTATGTCGGCGACTATGCTTCCGCTCTCGATATTAAGTGTGTCTATTATCTCGTCCGGTTTGCTTTTTCTGGAAGCCGCCCTTCTGTTAAGCATTTCAGCTCTTATCATAATTTTCATGGTGTCATCTCCCTTGTTTTTTTGATGTTCCTTATGATTATGAGTATAGAGCCGTAAAATTAAATTATTATTAGCCTTTTCTTAGAGTTTGATTAGAATATTCATTTTTCAAGCGGGAGCTTCAAGGTAAATAGGGACCCTTCTTCCGCTTTGCTTTCGACTGCCACTTTCCCTCCCTGGGCCTCGACTATGCTTTTCACAAGTGAAAGTCCCAAGCCCGATCCCGACGGATTTGTTTTTCTTGAATTTTCGGTCCTGCTGAACCTGTCGAATATTCCGTCCAGATCTTTTTCGGATATTCCCATTCCGTCGTCCTCAACCGAAATGCATCCATATCCATTCTTTGTTTCGGCGGAAAATGTTATGTTTCCGTTTTCTGCCGTATAGTTTACCGCGTTTTCAAAAAGAGCCCTCAGGCATTCAAGTATGAGGTCCTTGTCGGCAACCACTTTGAAATTTTCTATTTTTGAGGTTTTTACGTTTCTTCCTTTCCTTGTGTTTTCGGAGTCATCAATCATCTTTCCTATAAGAGCTCCGGAACCCACCGGCCCCGCATTTATGCCAAGCGCATCCCTGTCCATACGGGCAAGCCTGAGAAGCCCTTCTATGAGGCGGCTC
>CAZXWC010000022.1:0-20923 GCA_964644525.1 uncultured Peptostreptococcaceae bacterium | reverse complement strand
AAAAAGGTTCGGAGTTTGTATCTCCGGGTCTTTTTTTTATGTGAAAATTATTTTTATATTTCATATTGACAAATTAAACTTCTTGCTTTATATTTAGACACATAGACAAACGTCTAAATAAAGGGGGTAAAATAATGAACAGGACCTTCAAGGCTTTGTCTGATCCAACCAGGCGAAAAATACTTGAATTGCTGGATGATGGGGACATGACGGCAGGCCAGATAGCAGAGCAGTTTGAAATGAGCCAGCCGTCTGTCAGCCATCACTTAAGCGTGCTTAAAAATGCAAATCTTATTCTCTGGGTCAAGGAAGGGCAAAGCATAATATATTCGCTTAACACCACCGCTTTTCAGGAAATGACAAAATGGTTTTACAATTTTAGGGAAAGGAGTTGAATCAAATGAAAATGAATCCATTTATACTGCTTATATTGCTCATGTCTTTTGCTGGAGTAGTGATAGTATATCCGGGACTCCCCTCCCAAATACCCACTCATTGGGACATGACCGGAAACATAAACGACTATTCTCCAAAATGGTCCATACTGCTGCTTGCCGCTTTGCCTGTTTTGGTTTATCTTATGATGGTATTTTTGCCAAGAATCGATCCCAAGCGAAAATCATACCATATGCATAAAAGGGCTTATGAAATCGCAAAGGTGTTCATAACCTTGATTATGTCCATTCTGGTTTGGATATCGATATTGATTTCAAAGGGAGTCGACCTGGATGTCGGCCTTATAGTCTCTCTTATGGTGGGTCTGCTCTTTATAACTTTGGGCAACTACATGGGGCAGATAAGGCATAATTATTTTTTTGGAATAAGGACCCCCTGGACTTTGGCGAGTCAAACGGTCTGGAAGAAGACCCACCGCCTTGGAGGATATTGTTTCATGGGTATGGGAATACTCATGATAGCAGTCAACCTTGTCAGGGACCATATGCCTTCATGGATAATGTTTCCTCTTATATTACTGGGCGTGGGAATACCTGTTGTATATTCATATTTTGTCTATAAGAGGATATCTCAATAAAACAAATAATGATAAAGATATAAAAAAAAGACGCTTATCGCGTCTTTTTTCTTTATGTCTTTATGAAAGAGTACTTAAAAATTTCTTGTTTGTTTCTATCATTTGAAGCACGTTTTTATGGGAGGTGCCTCCCGCTGAAATTTTTGAGTCTGTGCAGTTTTTTATTTTTGCCACTTCAATCAAATCATCTTCTATGTCCTGGTGGAAAGACTTAAGTTCTTCCAGGCTCAGGTCCTCTATCTTGCAATTCTTTTCCGTGCAAAACAGCACCATTCGTCCCACTATTTCGTGTGCGCTACGGAAAGGAAGTCCCTTCTTTACAAGATAGTCCGCGATATCGGTTGCGTTTAAGAATCCCATTTTTGTCGCCTGCAGCATTTTTTCCTTGTTGAAGTTTATGGACGCAAGCATTTCATTGAATATGGGAATCACAGACTTGATGGTTTCCACGGTATCGAACATGCCTTCCTTGTCTTCCTGCATGTCTTTGTTGTATGCCAAGGGGAGGCTCTTCATGACGGTTAGAATTCCCATAAGGTTTCCGTAGACTCTTCCGGTTTTTCCGCGGATGAGTTCGGCTACATCCGGGTTTTTCTTTTGCGGCATTATAGAGCTTCCGGTGGAGTAGGCGTCGTCCATTTCTACAAAACCGAATTCGGAAGTGTTCCAAATGATGAGTTCTTCGCAGAATCTGCTGAAATGCATCATCAATATGGACGCTGCCGACTGAAACTCAATCAGATAGTCGCGGTCGCTTACTGAATCGAGAGCGTTCAATGATACTTCTGAAAAGCCGAGCTCGTCTGCAAGAAAATCGCGGTCTGTAGGGTAGCTTGTCCCCGACATGGCTCCGGATCCCAATGGAAGGACGTCCATGCGGGCAAGGCAATCGGCAAACCGCCCATGGTCTCTTTTGAACATCTCGAAATATGCCATGAGATGGAAAGAAAGCCTGATGGGCTGGGCATGCTGAAGATGAGTGAAACCGGGCAAGATGGCGTCAATGTTTTTTTCTGACAAAAGAAGTATGGTTTTCAACAATTCCTCGACTAATCCACAGATTTCTCTTGCTTGAGACCTAAGATAGAGGCGGTTGTCCACAGCCACCTGGTCGTTTCTGCTTCTGGCTGTATGAATTTTCTTTCCCGGGTACCCGATTTTTTCGGTAAGAAGACTTTCGATGTTCATGTGTATGTCCTCGAATTCCTCTTTGAAAGAAAGCTTGCCTTTGTCCGCGGCTTCCTCTATTTCGCTCAGGGCTTTCATTATTTCATCTACTTCCTTTTGCGAGAGAACGCCTATTTTAGAAAGCATCCTTGCATGTGCCCGGCTTCCTTCTATATCTTCTTTATAAAGTTTTTGGTCAAAAGCGATAGATGCTCCGAATTGGTCTACAGTTTTCGCGGTGCCTTTTGAAAATCGTCCGCCCCATAGCTTCATATTATTCTATTTCCTTTCCTTCTTTGGCCTTTTTTTCATGTGATAATATTGCCTTTATTGTAAGTGGAAGAGCGAAAAGATTGATGAAGCCGTCGGCATCCCTTTGGTTGTAGACATCGTCTTCTCCAAATGTTACAAAATCCTCGCTGTATAGAGTGTTAGGAGACTTGCTTGCCACCACAAGACAATTGCCCTTGTAAAGCTTAAGCTTTACGGTTCCGTCCATTTCCTTTTGAGTAACATCTATGAAACCATCAAGGGCTTCTCGGAGTGGGCAGAACCACATTCCATTGTAAACAAGCTCGGCGTATTTTTCTGACAGGCCCTGCTTGAAATGCATTGTAGCCTTGTCCAGCACAATTTTCTCAAGGGCCTTGTGGGCCTTGAAAAGGATTGTGCCACCCGGAGTTTCATAAACCCCCCTCGACTTCATACCGACTAGGCGGTTTTCAACAATGTCTATTACCCCCACTCCATGTTTTCCGCCTATTGCGTTTAGTTTTTCAACCATTTCCGCAGGGCTTAGGGCCAATCCGTTTACTTTTACCGGTACGCCCTTGATAAAATCTATATCAACCATTTCCGCTTTATCCGGGGCATCCTCGGGAGTGGCGCACATTTGATACATGTCTGTGTCGTGTATGTTCCATGTGTTTTCCAAGTTGCCGCCTTCATGGCTTAGGTGCCATAGGTTTTGGTCCATGCTGTAAATTTTTTCCTTGGTGACCTCAATCGGGATTTTATGCTTGTCTGCGTAGTCTATGCAGTCTTCCCTTGACTTGAGATTCCACATTCGCCAAGGAGCTATAATTTCCAAAAATGGATTAAGGGCTTTTACAGTGACTTCGAAACGAACCTGGTCGTTTCCTTTTCCCGTTGCTCCATGGGCAATGGCGAAGGCGCCTTCCTCTTCTGCAAGTTCAACCAGTTTTTTAGCAATCAGCGGGCGGGCAAAAGAAGTACCCAAAAGATAATCATCCTCGTAAATTGCCCCGGCCCTAAGCGTGGGGAATACAAAGTCGGAAATGAATTCTTCCTTTACATCAAGAACATGCACCTTGGATGCGCCTGTCGCTATTGCCTTCTTCTTGACTTCTTCAAAATCGTCTTGCTGGCCCACATCTACGCATGCTGCTATGACCTCGTATCCGAATTCCTCTTTGAGCCATGTTAGTATTACTGATGTATCCAATCCGCCTGAATAGGCGAGTATTACCTTTTTATTCATTTGATGACCTCCAATATCATTTTTTAGCTTTTTTAATTATAACAGTAAAAAAGAGGCGAAGCAACACAAACATGCAATAATATTAATAAATCTACATATTTATGCAAGGCTGTTGGCCTGGACTCCTTGGAAAAAACAGAAAATTTAGACTAATGAAATTATTCCTACAAAAACTAGAGGACAGGTGCAAAAAAAGTAATTGATACAAAGAAAAACTTTTGGAAGCTTTGCTATTGCTTGCCTTCAAAAAAATCTGTCATTTCTGAAAATTGATTAATATCTTTCAAATTTGACAGTTTATTTGAAAGAAAAAAATAAAATCCTGCAAAAGAGGTCAAAATTCCCATGTTTTGGGTTTTTGGATACATTGACACTGTGTGTATTTTAGTATAGAATTTCTATGAATGATACAAAAAAACAATGAATAAACGGAGGGTGACATGAGCGTTTTATTTGAAAATAAAACCGAGAACAAATCTCTGACAACAGTAATATTCGAAAGAATAAGGGACGATATATTATACGGCAAGTATGAAAAGGGAGAAAAAATCATAGAAGCAAAACTGGCGGAAGAGTTCAATGTCAGTCGTACGCCAGTGCGGGAGGCCCTCAAACAACTTGAGCTTGACGATTTGGTGGAGAATATCCCCAACAGGGGAGTGGTGGTCAAAGGCATATCCAAGCAGGACATTGTAGATATTTTTACCATCCGTTTGGCAATAGAAGGTATCGCTGTCGAATGGGCCATAGAAAGAATGGAACAGGAAGACATGCAGAAAATCAAGGAAGTCTACGAGTTGATGGAATTTTACACATTCAAGAAGGACGTTAAGAAATTCGCTGAATTGAATACAAAATTCCATGAAGCGATTTACAGGGCGACTAAAAGCAGGTATCTGGAAAATGTGCTCAAGAATTACCAGGTATTCATGAAGGTTGTCCGCTACAAATCTCTTGAAAAGCCGGGTAGGCTTGAGGGAGCATTGAATGAACACAAGCTCATAGTTGACGCTCTTATGGAAAAGGATGTCGACCGGGCCAAAGATGTTGTTATAGAACATGTAAAACACTCAAAAGAAACAGCAGAGCAAGACTGATTCGCTAAACAGTAAATTTACCGCCGGTATATTCCGGCGGCTTTATTTTTATTTGGAATATTTGATATACTGTAATTGAATATTCGGGAAAGCCGATTTGAAGATTAAATAAAAAGGACGTGTTTATATGACTGAAAAAAGAAGGGAAGCTCTCTTGGAAATCCTACAGGAATCAAAGTCTCCGCTAAAGGGTTCCCGCCTTGCTGAAAAACTCCAGGTTAGCAGGCAGGTGATAGTGCAGGACATAGCCATACTAAGGGCAAGCAACATACATATAATGGCGAATTCCAAAGGTTACTACATTCAGAGACCTTCGGGAACAGAGCGGAATATAAAAACTGTTTTCGTAAAACACGGCGGCTTTGATGAAATAGAAAAAGAACTGCAGATAATGGTGGACATGGGAGCAAAGATATTGGATGTTATAGTGATGCACCCCATATACGGTGAAATAAGATGCCCTTTGCAAATAAACAGCAGATACGAATTGAACCTGTTTTTGGCAGAAATCAGCAAAAGCAGGGCGGAGCCCCTGTCATCGCTGACAAAGGGCCACCACATCCATACACTCGAAGTGCCAAGCGACATGATTTTTGAAAAAATAAAAAAAGCCCTTGATCAAATAGGAATACTTGCCGAAGAGGATTGATTTCTTTGCTTGAAATTCGCCTTCTCCTTGTATATAATAGTGACAATACAGCTGACAATACAAGGGGGATGAAATGAAAGCAAAAGGATTCAGGACATATATAACAAAAACACTTAACGGGATGGCTTTGGGTTTGTTCGCATCGCTGATAATAGGACTCATACTCAAGCAGATAGGTGAAATGGGCGGAATTGAGGCGCTGGTTTCTTTCGGCAAGGTTGCTCAATTTATGATGGGGCCGGCTATCGGGGCTGCAGTGGCTTACAGTCTTGACGCGCCGCCTCTGGGAATATTTGCATCCATAATTGCCGGAGCAATAGGAGCCGGAACCATATCACAGGGAGACGGAGGGGCATTCACAGTGCACATAGGAGAGCCTGTCGGCTCTTTTGTTTCAGCGCTCGCGGCGGCCGAATTTTCAAAACTGATAAGCGGAAGGACAAAGGTTGACATAGTCCTTGTTCCGGCGGCAACAATAATAGTAGGAGGAATAATAGGATTTTTTGTGAGTCCTGTTATTGCGGAATTCATGAAAGGCGTAGGATTTGTAATAAACAGGGCAACAGAACTGAAACCTATTCCCATGGGCATCGCAGTATCCACCCTTATGGGTATGATACTGACTCTACCCATCAGCAGCGCCGCTCTTGCAATAGCACTGGGACTTGGAGGATTGGCTGCCGGCGCGTCTACCGTGGGATGTTCTGCCCAGATGGTGGGATTTGCAGTAGCCAGCTACAGAGAGAATGGAATGGGCGGATTCCTGGCCCAGGGCCTGGGCACGTCTATGCTGCAGGTTCCAAACATAATCAAGAATCCATATATTTGGATACCCCCGACTCTTACAAGCGCCATATTGGGGCCGATAGCGACATACGTTTTGAAAATGCAGAATAACAGCATAGGCGCGGGAATGGGAACAAGCGGTTTGGTAGGGCAATTTGGAACCATTGCAGCCATGAAAGATCAAATGCCCATGGGGCAATTGATGCTCCTTGTAGCCCTTATGCATTTCGTGCTGCCGGCAGTATTGACACTTTTCTTCTCGGAACTTATGAGGAAAAAAGGCTGGATAAAATCCGGTGACATGAAACTTAAGCAAAATTGAAAAACAGCAGCCTGCCCTTAAAACGCAGGCTTTTTTCATGCAAAAAATAAAATATGCAAAAAGGGAAAGAGCTCAAGTCCGTATACATGATATAGGCATACATGTTATAATTAAAAACAGTGTGAAGATCTTCAAGTAAATGGGTATAAAGAATCTGTACAGCAATTTCGGTCAATGAATGAATGCACAGTCAAAATATAAACATATAATGGGAGTGATGATGTGAGAAGATTCGGGAAAGAAAAAAAGGGTAAAGGCATGAGCAGCTCGAGAAAGGTGGTTTTGGCTGCGGTCATTGTAGTCCTAAGCATTTTCATAGGTTCATTCAATACAATCATAAACTTTATCACCGACTACAAATGGTTTAAATCATTGGGATACGAGAAGGTCTTCCTTACAAAGCTGATGACCCAGCTGCAAGTTGGAATTCCTGTGTTCGTTATAGGGACAATCCTCGTATATTTCTACCTTATGACAATAAAGAAGGATTACTACAAAAAAGTCAGCACTGTTTACTCGGGCGTAAGCGAGAAGAAAGTCAACCAGATAGCCCTCGCCGGCGCAGTTCTGGTAAGTTTTGTTTCCAGCACATCAATTGCGAGCAAACTGTGGTTTGACATACTGAGATTCATTAATTCAACTAATTTCAATCTTCGGGAGCCGATTTTCGGTCGGGACATATCCTTTTATATATTCCAATATCCCTTGATCAACCAGGTTTACATGATGATGACTACGCTGCTTGTAATGCTTGCCATCCTCACCTTGGTTTTCTATTTCATAATGATGTCTATAAGGAGACCGACCCTGTTCGAAACCAGCGACATGGAAAGGCAGTTTAATCCAAGGACAATAGATGCCGGAAACATCAAGAGAGTTCTTTCCATAGCTGCAAGACAATTGCTGGTAATAGGTGTAATTTTTTTCGTGGTCCAGGGCCTGGGCTATTTTCTGAGAGCCTATGAACTTCTTTACTCTTCAAGAGGTGTTGTATACGGAGCCAGTTACACTGACATAAACGTAACCCTTTTGATGTATAGAATTTTGATGGTTGTTTCATTCTTTGCGGCCGTCATGCTTTTTGCGGGCTTCAAAAGGAAAAGCCTCAAGCTTGCCCTCACGGGCCCGGTTTTGATACTGGTAATTTCAATAGGGGGGAATTTGGCTTCCGCAGGAGTACAAAGCTATATTGTGTCTCCTGATGAAATATCAAAGGAAACGGAATTCATCGAATACAATATAGGGCATACGCAAGCCGCGTACAATCTTGATGAAATAGAAGAAAAAACATTCGAGGCTGAAACGAATCTAACAATAGAAGACATTGAAGCAAACGATGAAACAGTAAGCAACATAAGGATAAATGACTCAAGGCCTGCGGAATTGGTCTACAACCAGAAGCAGGGGATCAGAAGATATTATGAATTCAATGACGTAGACGTGGACAGATATGACATTGAAGGGAAATACATGCAATTGTTCGTGTCCGGACGCGAGATGAACCAAAACAAGTTCGACAATCTAACTTTCATAAACAAGCATCTAAAGTATACACATGGATACGGGGTCGCAGTATCCCCTGTCAATGTAGTTACATCCGAAGGGCTTCCAGAGCTGATGGTAAAGAATATACCGCCGGAAACCAATATTGACATATTGAAGGTGGACAGGCCGGAAATTTATTTTGGAGAGTTGACTGATGATTATATTATAGTTAATACACTGGAAAAGGAATTCGACTATCCCCTGGGCAATGAAAATGCCGAAACAATTTATGAGGGAGATGCCGGAGTTGAACTTGGAGGAATAAACAAGCTGCTTTTCGCATACAAGCAAAAGAGTCTCAAGATGCTTCTTTCGGGAAACATAACGGCAGACAGCAGGATTGCAATATACCGCAACATAGCTGAGAGAATAAGAAAGATAGCTCCGTACATCGAGTACGACACCGATCCATATATGGTTATTTCGGAAGGAAAACTTTATTGGATAATAGACGGATACACAGTAAGCACAAATTATCCTTACTCCGAGCCCTATTCGGACAACAAAATCAACTATATAAGGAACTCTGTAAAGGTTGTGGTTGACGCCTACAACGGATCAGTCAAATATTACGTTGCGGACAAGGAAGACCCGATTGTTCAAACGCTGGAAAAGATATTCCCGACGCTTTTCACAGACATGGATAAAATGCCGGAAGGACTGAAGGCCCACATAAGGTATCCGCAGGTTCTTTTCAACATACAGGCTGATGTTTTCAGAATGTACCACATGAACGACCCGCGTGTATTCTACAACAAAGAGGACGAGTGGGACATAGCCAGCGAAAAGTATGAAACCGAAGAGCAGCAGATAAAGGGAACCTACCTTGTAATGAAGCTTCCAGGAGAAAAAAGCGAAGAGTTTGTGCTTTCTCTTCCATACAATCCTAAAACCAAGCAAAACATGACGGCGCTTTTCGTTGCCAGAAATGACGGTGATGAGTATGGAAAGTTAATAATATACAAGTTGCCCAAAAATAAAAATGTTTACGGGCCCATTCAAATAGAGAACAGGATAGACCAGGATGACGAGATTTCACAACAGTTTACACTTTGGGGCCAGGTCGGTTCAAATGTGATAAGGGGAAATCTATTGACCATACCAATAAATCAATCGCTTCTTTATGTTGAGCCAATATATCTGCAGGCTGACACGGAAAACAGTATTCCGGAAGTAAAGCGTGTAATAGTGGCCTATGAAGACCAGGTTGTAATGGAACAGACCCTTGAAGAGTCCCTCAAGAGGATTTTCGGAGTTTCCAATGGGGGAGCCGAAGAGGATGGAGTAGAAGAGGGGGACACCACCCTTGATCTCATAGCCAGAGCGACAGAGCTTTTCGAGAAAGCCCAGGAGGCCCAAAAGAACGGAAACTGGAGCTTGTACGGAGTTTATCTCAACCAGCTTGAAAATGTTCTGGACAGATTGAACGAGATAAGCGGGGTCGCTTCAGAAGATGAAACTGTTTTGGAGAACGAGGCGGACCAAGAAGAGTAGTTTTGCAGGAATAAAAAAGGCAATAAGCCAAGGCGTCGAATGCGGCGTCTTGGCTTCTGCCTTTTTTCTTGATTATTTCCTTGATTAGGAATAAAATAATATGCATAATAGATTATTTGCAGGCGGGTGGATGTATGAATAAAGATCATATAAACAGGCCCATAGGAGTTTTTGATTCCGGGATGGGCGGAATAAGTGTTTTGGCGGAACTCATGGAATGGATGCCCAACGAGCGTTTCGTTTATTTTGGAGATAGCTTGAACGCCCCCTATGGCGCAAGATCAAAAAAAGAAGTGAAAGAGTTGGCTTTTGATGCGTGTGACTACCTATCGCAAAAAAAAGTCAAAGCAATTGTAGTCGCCTGCAATACAGCAACCAGCGTCGCAATATCCGAGCTGAGAAAAAAATTTCCAATTCCAATAGTGGGAATGGAGCCGGCCCTCAAAGTGGCTGTGGATTCAAACCCGGACGGTGCTGTTCTTGTCATGGCTACACCAATGACGCTGAAGGAAAAAAAATTCAATGACTTGATGGAAGGCTTTTCGCAAAAGGGTAAAATAGAAAAACTGCCGGCTCCCGGGCTTGTTGATCTGGTTGAAAGAGGCATTTTGGACGGGGACGAGGTCGAGGAGGAATTGCGCGCATGCCTTGGAGATTTGACTCAAAGAGGCATTTCGACAATAGTGCTGGGGTGTACACATTTTGTTTTTCTTGACGAGGCCATTAAAAAAGCCTATAGCGATGTTGACCTTGTGGATGGAAACAAGGGTACGGCCAGACATGTGATGAATCTGTTGACAGGAAGGGATTTGCTTAACCGCGAGACATTAGACGAGACAAGAGTCGATTTGTGTTCGTCCTCTGAAGATCCGGAAACAATCGATATTTTCAAAATGCTTTTGAAGGAAAGAATTGAAAAAATCATGAACTGCAGGAAGAAAAGAGAGACTGAAAAAGAGCTCGAAAAAAGGATAATCGAAGAGATACGTCTTGCCATACGAGAAGATAAAAAGCTGTCCCAAAGGGAGAAAGAACTTATTTCATATCGCTACGGCATTAATAGAGATAAAATAACGGAAGCGGAAAAAATAGCAAGGAAGCTCAATGTCCCAAAGGCTAAAGTAGAAATAATGATGGAAAAGGCAGAGAGAAAACTTTTCAATATAATAAAGGCCCGCATATAAAAATGATTCAAGAAAAAGGAGAGAAAAATGAAATCCGAAAAGTTGCCGAGATATATGATAATAGCGCTCGACATAGCCAAGCGCATATATGAAGGGGAATTTATCGAAGGGCAAAAAATCAGCGGGAGGACAACGCTTGCCGCTGAATACAATGTTTCCCCCGAAACGATTCGAAAATCCGTCAAGCTTTTGAGGGACATGAAAATAGTGGAGATCTTGCCTAAAAGCGGTATATATATAAAGTCCAAGGAACACGCATCTTCCTTTATTGGGACATACAGGGAAAAGGAAGGCATCTCGGAGGCCAAAAAAGATCTCAAGAAGCTTTTGAAGCAAAAAAGCGAGTTGGAAAGCAAAATACAAAAGGACATAGATTATCTTATAGAAAATACAACTCGCATTAAAAAAATAAACGAATTGAAATTCAATAAAATAGCAGTTGAAAGTGACAGCAAAATCATAGACAAGTCTCTCAGGGAACTGGCTTTTTGGCAAGTGACAGGGGCCACGGTTGCCGGAGTAAGCAGAAAGGGAGAAGTTCACATTTCTCTTGGTCCGGATTTTGTCATTAAAGAGGGGGACTTGCTACTTTACATTGGGGAAGAGGAAACAGTTGAAAAAGTCGAGAAAATGGTCGAAGGCGGAAGGCTTGGGCAATAGCGCTTGCATATAATTGAAACATGTGGTAAAATTCATAAAACGATAACAGATGGCTGTGAAGGAAACAGTATGGGTGCTTAAAAGCAAAGAGAGCCGATGGTTGCTGCGAATCGGCGTAAGAGCATCAGGAATCCGTTCCCGAGCCCATTGGTCGAAAAAAAAGTAGGCCGATGCGTCTGGCAGGCGTTACTCTGCTTCAAGAGGACAGGCCAAAGGTCTGTCAATCAGGGTGGCAACGCGGGAAACTTCTCGTCCCTTTCAGGGGATTCGGGAGGTTTTTTTTAATTTAAAAAAGGAGGCAATCAAATGCTGGATATCAAAAGAATCAGAAACGATTTTGACGAGGTCAAAAGGCTTTTGGAGATTAGGGGAAAAGGCGATTACGGACTCGGAAAGGTCGTTGAATTAGATGAAAGAAGAAGGGAAATAATTGGAGAGGCAGAAAGCCTCAAAAACAAACAGAACACGGCATCGCGAGAAATACCGAAATTGAAAAAAGCCGGAAAGGATACAACAGCAATATTCAAGGAACTGAAAGAACTGTCCGGCAAAATAAAAAAAATGGATGTTGAACTCAAAGAAATAGAAGGCAAAATGGAAGAAATGCTTCTTACAATCCCAAACACTCCCAGACCGGAAACTCCGGCAGGGTCGGATGATAGCGCGAACATTGAAATCAGAAAATGGGGAGAACCCAGGGTTTTCGATTTTGAAGAAAAAGCGCATTGGGATGTCGGTAGCGATTTGGGCATACTGGATTTTGAAAGGGCTTCAAAGATTTCGGGAGCCAGATTCAGTGTTTACAAAGGTTCGGGAGCCAGGCTGGAGAGAGCTATAATCAATTTTATGCTGGACCTCCACATTGGAGAACATGATTTCGTAGAAATACTGCCCCCCTTTATGGTCAACAGGGACGCAATGAAGGGCACCGGCCAGCTCCCCAAGTTTGAAGATGACATGTTCCACGTGCCGGCAAAGGATTTTTTCCTCGTGCCAACGGCAGAAGTTCCAGTGACAAATCTTTACATGCAGGAGATACTCCCGGGTGAAAGCCTACCCATTTACCATACGGCATACACCCCCTGCTTCAGAAAAGAAGCGGGTTCGGCAGGCAGGGATACCAGGGGCCTGATAAGGCAACACCAGTTCAACAAGGTGGAAATGGTTAAATTCGTCAAACCCCAAGGCTCCTACGACGAACTGGAATCCTTGACTGCGGCGGCGGAAGAGGTTCTCAAGCGTTTGCAAATACCCTACAGGGTTGTTCTCCTTTGCGGGGGAGACCTTGGCTTTTCGTCAGCATGTACTTACGACATAGAAGTGTGGATGCCAAGTTACGGCAGGTATGTTGAAATATCATCGTGTTCCAATTTCGAAGACTATCAGGCAAGGCGGGCAAATATAAGATTCAGGGACGAAAACGGGAAAGTTTCACATATACACACACTAAACGGTTCGGGACTGGCAGTGGGAAGAACCTTCGCAGCCATACTCGAAAACTATCAGAATGCAGATGGAAGCGTTGAGATTCCGGATGCTTTAAGGCCTTACATGGGAGGCAAGAACCGTATAGAAACGGAGGAGAACAGTGGAAAAATTTAAGGTGTTGGTATCCGAGAGGATATCTGAAGAGGGACTTGCTGTATTTGAAGCGGCACCCGAAATCGAACTCGATGTCGAGCTGAAATTGGACAGAGAAGAACTTCTTGATAGAATAGGCGCTTATGACGCACTTGTAGTCAGAAGCAAAACCAAGGTCGACAAGGAGCTGATAAGCAAGGCTGGAAGACTCAAAATCATTGGCCGTGCCGGAAACGGAATAGACAACATAGACATAGAGATAGCGACAAAGAAAGGCATACTGGTTGCAAATACGCCCGAAAGCAATACAATGTCTGCAGCGGAACTTGCCGTAGGGCTTATGATTGCCCAATCGAGAAACATTCCCCAGGCAACAGCCCACTTGAAAAACGGAAAATGGGACAGGAACCTTTTCAAGGGGACAGAATTGTTTGGCAAGACACTGGGAATAATTGGGCTGGGAAGGATAGGTTCTCTTGTGGCAAAGAGAATGAGAGCCTTCGGGATGAAGATAGTTGCATACGACCCGTATATAAGCGACGAACGTTTCGAAAAGTACCATGCCGAAAAAAAAGAAAAAGTTGAAGAATTAATAAAGGTTGCCGATTTTATAACCGTCCATACTCCCAAGACTGAAGAAACCGTAGGTATGATAGGAGAAAAAGAAATCGCCCTGATGAAAAAAGGTGTCAGGCTGGTAAATGACGCAAGGGGCGGAATAATAGACGAAAAGGCCTTGTACAAGGCTCTGAAGGGCGGACAAGTTGCAAGTGCAGGAATAGATGTCTTTGAAAAAGAGCCGGGGATAGGAAACCCTCTCTTTGAACTCGACAACATAGTGGTGACCCCGCATCTGGGGGCGAGCACATATGAAGCCCAGCAAAATGTTGGGGAAACCATAGCAAGTCAGGTGATTGGAGGCCTAAGGGGCGAAGTAGTCCCCAATGCGGTAAATCTGCCTGCTCTAAACAGAGAAAACATAGACATAGTCAAGCCCTACCTTAAGCTCGCCGAGCAGATGGGGAAACTTTACTATCAATTGAACAAAGCCTCGGCTGAATCTGTTTCTGTAAGCTATTATGGGGATGTAGCCGGGCAAGATGTAGACCTGGTGACACTTGCCTTTCTCAAGGGCCTGCTCGAACCGGTGGTCAAGGAGGGAGTAAATTATGTAAACGCAAGGAAGCTTGCGGAAGAGAGGGGAATCCATGTAAGGCAGAAAAAGGATTCTTCAGAAAAGCACCAGTACAGGGAATTGATGAGCGTAAAAGTCAAGAACAGATATAAAACCTTTGAAATTGCCGGAAACCTGTCGGCTAAAAAAGAGGGCAGGATAGTCTATATACTCGGATACGAGGTAGACGTTACACCTACCGAATACATGATGTTCATACAAAACATGGACGTTCCCGGAGTTATAGGAAGGATAGGAACCACCCTGGGCAAATTTGGAGTCAATATAGCCACCATGCAGGTTGGGCGAAACAGTCCCGGGGAGAAAGCCCTGATGGTCCTGAATGTAGACGGACCGGTTTCACTTCCAGTGCTTGAAGAGATAACAAAAAAGGAAGAAATAATGTGGGCGGAATCGGTTGGGCTATAGGGAACAATATTTACCAACTGCCATAATGATTGCAAGGCAATGTCTTAATGCAATAAAGCGACCTTCGACCAAAGGATAAAAATGGCGGAGGTCGTTTCAATAACTGTTTTAATGGGGTAAAGCCCCAGTCTTCCCACCTCTGCAGTGACTAACAGGTTGACTTTTATCCCAAATACAAGAGGAGGAAAAAGCATGCATAAAAAATTATTTATACCGGGACCGGTAGATGTCAAAGAAGATGTGCTGGAAAAAATGGCTACACCGATGATAGGACACAGAAGTAAAGAGGCTTCAGAATTGCAGCGAAACATTTCCGAAAAACTCATGGAACTTATGTATACTAAAAACCAGATAATACTCTCTACCAGTTCAGGAACAGGTTTGATGGAGGGAGCGGTAAGGTCCTGCACAAGAAAGAAGGCGGCAGTTTTTTCGGTAGGGGCATTTGGAAAACGATGGCATGAAATAGCGGAAGCAAATGGAGTCGACGCGGACTTGTTTGAATCCCAATGGGGAGAGCCGACCACGCCTGAAATGGTTGACCAAGCCCTTTCTACAGGATTGTACGACCTGGTAACAATAACCCACAACGAAACGTCTACGGGCATAATGAACCCGCTGAATGAGATTTCCTCAGTCATAAAGAAATATCCGGAAGTAATATTCGTCATGGATACAGTAAGCTCCCTTGGGGGGGCAAAGATAGAGGTGGACAAGTGGGGGGTCGACATATGCATAGCCTCAACCCAAAAATGTCTGGGCCTTCCCGCGGGCATGGCTGTTTGTTCAATCTCGGAAAAGGCCGTAAATGCGGCAAAAGAAGTTAAAAACAGAGGTTTCTATTTTGACCTTTTAAAGCTTTACAATACAATCAAAAATAAGGATCACCAATATCCATCAACACCGTCCATTTCGCACATGTTCGCACTGGACTACCAATTGGACAGTATAATGGAAGAAGGATTGGATAGTAGGTTCGAAAGGCATCTGCAAATGGCGGAGCTTGTTAGAAACTGGGCAAAAAAGAACTTCGAACTCTTTGCCGACGAGAAATATGCTTCCAATTCCTTGACCACAGTCAAGAATACTAGGGGCATTTCAGTTGCCGATTTGAACAAAGAACTCGCAGAGAGGGGTTTTGTGATATCAAACGGTTACGGAGACCTCAAGGAAAAGACTTTCAGAATCGCCCACATGGCTGATACGCCAATGGAAGATCTTTCGGCCCTTCTTGATAATATAGAAGACATCCTCGGGCTCTAGGTCAAGCAGGCGGGGTTAGACTGCTTTTGCAGACAGAATCAACCAATCGGCACTTAAAGCTTGTAAAAACAAGCAGAATTACAAAAGGGGGCCTGCAAGCCATTTCAAAGCATTGCAATGCCGCACGCAGGATATTTAACAATTAAAGGCAAAGGATGCTTGGAGAAAAAATATTTTGGATCCTGACAACTTTATAAATATAAGGAGGTAGCTATGGCAACAGTGAGACCCTTTAGGGGAATAAGGCCAAAGAAAGAACTGGCAGGCGAAGTTGCATCTTTGCCTTATGATGTCATGAACAGGGAAGAAGCGAAAAAAATGGCACAAGGCAAGCCCAATTCCTTTCTTCACGTCGTTCGTTCCGAGATAGACAAGGAGGACTCGGTGGACATCCATGATGACAGCGTATATGACAAGGCGAGAGAAAACCTTGACAGCTTTATTGAAAAAAGAATACTAAAGCAGGATGAGGAGCCGCGCCTTTATATATACAGGCAAATCATGAACGGAAGAGTGCAGACAGGCATTGTGGGATGCACGTCCATAGATGAATATGAAAAGGGAATAATCAAGAGGCATGAATTCACAAGGCCGGAAAAGGAAAAGGACAGAATAAACAATTTTGACAGGACGGATGCAAACACAGCGCCTGTTTTCCTTAGCTACAGGAAAACAGACGGCTTAAGCAGAATAATAAACGACTGGATAAAATTTCACATGCCCGAGTGCAATTTCACAAGTGAAGACGATATAACGCATCTTGTGTGGGTTATTGACAATGAATCTGTAATAAGTAAAATAACAGATATTTTCAAGGAAGTCGAATACCTCTATATTGCAGACGGACACCACCGTACCGCATCAAGCGCCAAGGTGGGAATGAAGAGGAGAGAGGCCAATCCTGGCTATGGCGGGGAAGAGGAATACAACTTTTTCCTTTCTGTAATCTTTCCCGACGAGGACCTTTTCATAATGGACTATAACCGCGTAGTTAAAGACCTAAATGGGCTGAAAATAAAAGAGTTTATGGAAAAAGCGGGAGAAAAATTTGAAATTGAGCCCTATGAAAAGCAAGGACCCTACAAACCGATGGAAAAAAGGACATTCGGGATGTTTATAGGGGGAGCATGGTATAAAATGAGGGCCAAGCAGGGGACGTGGAATGATTCGGATCCGGTCGAGCGTTTGGATGTTTCAATTCTCCAAAAAAATCTTCTTGAACCGGTTTTGGGAATAGGAAACCCCAGGACTGATCAAAGGATAGGATTCGTTGGCGGAATAAGGGGCTTAAAGGAGCTTGAACGCAGGGTGGAAACCGACATGGCGATTGCTTTTTCCATGTATCCGACAACCATGGATGACTTGCTTTCGATTGCAGACGCAGGAATGGTAATGCCGCCAAAATCGACTTGGTTTGAACCCAAGCTAAGGAGCGGCCTATTCGTACACAGGCTTAAGTAAAAAGTGGAAAGAGCAGATATCAGATGTCAGATATTGGATTTCAGTAAAAGAATAAAGATTAAAAGCAAAGGACCTAAAAAAAAAGAAATTATTTGACGCATTTGGGTTTTTAACGCTTTTGCATTTACCGACTACTGACTACTGTTTTCAGCAGGCTTGACTTGTTTTGCCTGAGCTTGGATTGGCGGGAAATTGGAAAAAAAACAAAGAAAAGACTGGGGCAATCTGATATGCCCCAGTCTTTTTTATGGATTTAATCAATCAGCAATATTCGATGTCCAGCTTTCTATTAAGTCGGGATGGCTGTTGACAAATTCTTCAGCAGCGTCATCGGGAGAAGCACCATTTTTGATTGCCAGCATAACTTCACCCAGCTGCTCTGTGCTTATGGTGTAATTTTGTAAAAATGCAGCAACTTCAGGCAAATCCTCTTTTATACCGGGACGCCCCATTGTTTTGATGTATTCGCCACTGCCCATTGTAAGATCAGGGTCCTCAAGGAATTTCAAATTCCATTTCGACCATTTCCAGTGGGGTTTCCAACCGGTGACAGCTACCCACTTGCCTTCTTCAACCAAACGGCCGAGTTCAGCTGTCATTGCGGGTCCGCTGCTTTCTGTGAGATCCCAATCATCCAATCCATAGTTGGGCATAACATCTTCCTCAACAACAATCATCTCAGCGGCACCTGGGTCTATACCAACAATGCGGCCGTCAAACTTTTCTTTGAAATCTTTCATTTCAGTCAAACTATCTATGGTCACATACTCAGGAACTACAATCCCAATCTGAGCGGAAGTATAATTGTCGTTAAGCTCAACAAGAGAATCTCCATATTTTTCCCAGTAATTGCGATCAGTATCCGGCAGCCATGAGCAGACAAAGCTATCTATTTCACCTGTTGACGCGGATTGATACATTGCACCTGTCTGAAGAATGGGAGCCTTTACGCTGTAATCCATGCCTTCAAGCACCTTTTTTACAATGTGGGTAGATGCTTCCGCAGAAGCCCACTGAACATACCCTATGGTTACGGTGCCTTTATTGTTTTCATCTGTTTGAGAAACCTGGCTTTCCATAAGCGAGCACGCGGTGCTGCTTAACAAAAGCACAGATGAAAGAATGATTAATGATAATTTTTTGATGGTTTTGATAATAAATTCCTCCTATTTAGAATGTTTTTTTTGTCCGAACCGCATATTGCCGGTAATGCGGTCCAATATTATAGCAAGTATCACAACGCTCAAACCGGCTTCGAAACCAACACCGATTTCCATTTTCTGAATCCCGTTTAGCACATTGCTTCCTAATCCTGAAGCTCCTATCATAGAAGCAATTACAACCATGGACAGAGAAAGCATAATCGATTGGTTTATTCCAGCCAAAATCGAAGGCGTCGCCATCGGCAATTGAATTTTAAGCAATAGTTCAAAAGGCGTAAAACCGAATGAATTTCCCACCTCTATCAGTTCTTTGGGAACTTGATTCAAGCCAAGCTTAGTTAAACGTATAGCTGGCGGCATAGCGAAAATCACTGTGGAAATAACAGCTGGAACTTGCCCGATGCCGAAGAACATTACCGCAGGTATCAGGTAAACGAAGGGAGGCATTGTCTGCATGAAATCGAGTGTCGGTGTGAGTATTTTGTCCGTATGTTTCGATTTGCTGCATAGTATGCCAATAGGGATTCCAATGCACAATGAAAAGAAGCCGGCAACAATCACAAGAACGAATGTCTGTATGAATGAAATCCACAAGCCCATACCGAAAACCAGAAGCAAGCTGAAGAAAGTAAATAAAGAAATCTTGCGATTGGTGAAAAACCATGCTAAAAGCGTCAGTGAAATGATGAATATGAGCGGAGGTAAAACAAGCAAAACGCTTTCTGTTCCAAGCATGAATTTTTCAATGAAATTAGAAATGCTTGAAAAAAACGGTTTGCAATTATCCAATAAAAATTGAATGAATACTTCCATGTAATAACCTATCTTGATGTCCATCTTACAAATCTCCTTTAAATGTTTTCTAATATAGTTCCCTTGACCAGTATTCCCAACAGATAATTGTTTGAATCAATAACCGGGAAGGGTACATTCGACTGTGCAAGATCGGAAGCGATATCGTTTATCGTGTCATCCGGAGAAACCTTTGTTGTTTGCCTTATAAGGGAGGAAATATCATGCTCTCCGCTTTTGATGGCTTGGTAAACATCTTCCAAAAGAACAATTCCTTTGTATCGGCGCTTGTGATCTACGACGAAGATGCTTGTAAAACTGTTTTTGATCATTTTGTAGCGCGCGACATTCAGTCCGTCGCTTTCGTAAAGAAGCGCTGAAGGTTTAATCATAATGTTTCTGGCAGTCAATACGACAGACCGGTTTACGTTCTTTACAAAGTCTTCAACATAAGGGGTCTTCGAGTTTGTAAGAATATCTTCGGGCGTTCCCAACTGGACGATTTCCCCGTCCTTCATAATTGCGATTCGATCTCCAAGTTTTAATGCTTCATCCAAATCGTGTGTTATGAATACAATTGTTTTATTCATCTCATCATAAATATCCAAAAGCAATTCCTGCATCTCCTGCTTAATAAGTGGATCAAGTGCGCTGAAAGGTTCATCCATCAAAAGGATTGAAGGGTCAACAGCCAATGCTCGAGCCAATCCGACACGCTGCTTCATTCCACCGCTGAGCTCATCCGGATACTTGTTTTCCCAACCCTTGAGGCCTACTTTTTCCAAAGATTGTTCAGCCCGCTTCAATTTTTCCTCAACAGGTAGGGACTGTGCGTCCAAACCCAAAGTTGCATTTTCCAAGACTGTTTTATAAGGCAGCAAACCGAAGTTTTGAAAAACCATGCCAAATTCTTTTTTTCTGATTTCACGAAGGTCTTTTTTTTCAAGAGACCTGATGTCGGTGCCGTTTACAATGACCTTGCCCTCAACTGGGTTTATAAGCCGGTTCAAGCATCTCAGCAAAGTTGATTTTCCGCTGCCTGAAAGGCCCATTATTACGAAGATTTCATTGGTTTGGATATTGAAATTAACATTGTTGATTCCAACAGTCAAGCCGGTTTTCTTCAGCACATCATTCTTGCTTTGTCCATTTTTAATCATTTTCAGGCCTCTTTTTGGACGAGGCCCAAAGATATGGGTTAAATTCTGGACTTCAATTTTGTTCATTAAATTAATCCTCCTAAGGTTATATGAAGTTTATTTTTGCATAAAATGTAAAAAGCACTCCAGCTCTGTGTATTAATAATTAATACGCAGAGTTAGAGTGCTTAAGTTTCGCTTTATCGGCTCACATTAAACCATTTATTATATAGTCTAACCCAGGACCTTTATCTTCTAAATAATCTCGGGTAAACCCCAGTTCTACAATTGTTTTTCAATATTGCTTTCAGAGCATTGATATTAGTTCGTAAAAATCCCGCACACAATATTGCGGCATGACCTTCCTTGCTAAATTCCTAATAACAATATTTAATTCACATTTATATGAAATTAAACTTCATGTCACATGGTAACATCGAAAGGGTGAGGAGTCAAGGATGAATTTAACGGTATCGGACAATA
>CAZXWC010000021.1:21401-23560 GCA_964644525.1 uncultured Peptostreptococcaceae bacterium | reverse complement strand
AAAGGCTTTCGGAAATTGACGACATAATGGCAAAGGCCGTTTCCTATGGGTCCGGTATGAGAATCTTGAATCAGGATCCTTGGGAGACACTCATTTCATTTATCATTTCAGCAAACAACGGGGTTGCCAGAATAAAGGGAATTGTGGAAAAGTTGAGTGAGCATTATGGCGATGAGCTTGGGGTGTATAGGGGTAAAATGCGTTACGCCTTTCCTTCCGCAAATAGGCTCGCAAAACTCGATGCATCTGAAATAAGGGCTTGCGGAGCCGGTTACAGGGATATATACATCCTTAAGGCGGCAAGGGCCGTTTCGGAAAAAGGCACATGGCTTGGTTCGGTTTGCAATATGGATACAGTTGATGCCAAAAGAGAACTTGTCAGCTTAAATGGTGTTGGTCCAAAGGTATCAGACTGTATACTCTTGTTTTCCATGAAAAAGATGGATACCTTTCCCATAGATGTTTGGGTAAGAAGGACAATGGAATACTTTTATATGCACAAGAAAAGCAGCCCACAAGAAATAAGCCGATTTGCGGATGAGTATTTCGGAGACATCAAGGGCTTCGCCCAGCAGTATCTTTTTCACTATGCAAGAATGAACAACATAGGAAAGTGAATGTTTTGACGGAATTATTTTCGCCAAAATTTTTATATATGGATAATTTTCCAGAAGGCAAAGGCAAGCTGTAATCTTGCCTGAAAGTTTTCATGTTGTCACATGGGGGTATCACATATGAGGAAGAGGTGGCAAAGCGATGAAAAAAATATTCAAGATAGAGGGCATGACATGTTCTGCCTGTTCTGCAGCAGTGGAAAGGGCTACAGGCAAGCTTAACGGTGTTAAAAAGTCTGAAGTTAATCTGGCCGCTGAAAAAATGACTATAGAATTCGATGAGAGGCTTATAAATCAGGAGGCTATTTTTCAAGCTGTCGCAAAAGCCGGATACAAGGCTTTGGAAGACAAAGAAATAAGAAAAGTTGCAATACCGGTAGAAGGCATGACCTGAGCCTCGTGCGTAGCGGCGGTTGATCGGGCAATCAACAAACTTTCCGGCATAGAGTCGGTGGATGTGAATCTCGCGGTCGAAAAGGCGACGATAGTATACGATGGCAAAACCGTGAGGCTTTCCGAAATCAAGGCGGCCATAAAGAAGGCAGGCTACAAACCACTCGAAATAGAACGGGAATCGGTAGAACATGATGCCGACAAGGAAAGGAAAAACAAAGAAATCAGAACGATGAAAATCAAACTGGCAATATCTGCGATTTTCACATTGCCTCTTCTGTATATTTCAATGGGGCATATGATTGGCATGGCTATCCCATCAGCGGTAAATCCCATGGTAAACCCGATGAATTTTGCAGTTGTTCAGCTTTTGCTGGTTATGCCTGTGATGGCTGCCGGATACAGATTTTACACTGTAGGATTCAGAACCCTGCTTAAGGGCAGTCCCAATATGGATTCACTAATAGCGGTAGGAACGAGCGCGGCTTTTCTTTATGGAATCTACGCACTTGTCCGCATTTCAGCGGGAGATGTTTCCTATGCCGCGCAGCTTTATTTCGAAACGGCGGCTACAATAATAACCCTGATTCTATTTGGGAAATTCCTTGAAACGCGTTCCAAGGGAAAAGCCTCGGAGGCAATCAAAAGATTAGCTGGCCTTCAGCCAAAACAGGCGACCATCCTTGATGGGAATTCCGAAATTGAAATACCTATAAATGAGGTTGAGCATGGAGATTTGATCCTTGTGAAGCCAGGGGAGAGGATACCTGTTGATGGAACAGTAAGAAAGGGTCATTCATCTGTCGACGAATCCATGCTTACCGGTGAAAGCCTGCCGATTGAAAAGAATGTAGGTGACAATGTCGTTGGTGCAAGCATAAACAAGACAGGCAGTCTTGTTTTCGAAGCTGAAAAAGTCGGCAAGGATACTGTGCTATCTCAGATAATAAGGCTTGTAGAGGAGGCACAGGGCAGCAAGGCCCCCATAGCCAGACTGGCGGATGTCATCTCAGGCTACTTTGTTCCGGCGGTAATGTCGGCGGCGGTGCTGGCAGGACTTGCATGGTTCTTGGCGGGAGAAGGTCCGGTCTTTTCTCTTACCATATTCATATCCGTCCTAGTAATAGCATGTCCGTGCGCATTGGGGCTTGC
>CAZXWC010000021.1:12114-21301 GCA_964644525.1 uncultured Peptostreptococcaceae bacterium | reverse complement strand
ATTGGAAGCGGAACAGATGTGGCTATGGAATCTGCAGACATCGTTCTCATGCACAGCAAGATAAGCGACGTTGTTACTGCTCTCAAGTTAAGCAGAAGCACTATACGCAACATCAAGCAAAACCTATTTTGGGCTTTCGCATATAATACAGCGGGAATTCCCATAGCGGCGGGCTTACTTCATATATTCGGAGGGCCGCTACTCAATCCCATGATAGCTGCAGCGGCCATGTCCATGAGTAGCGTCAGTGTTGTGGGTAATGCCTTGCGTTTGCGCAAGTTCAAACCATAATCAGACGGGTGAGAATGCCTGATTTCTGCGTTGTCATCACAACTCGCTCGATTACGTATTAGAAATAGGCGCACTCGCGAAGTTGTATCGACGCCTTGAACTAAGACATTATTACCAGTCTTATGGGGAGGCGTGACCTTAAATCATCATGCCGAATAAGCCGAATACGGAGAAAAACACAAAAGGAGGGCGAAAAATGTATAAGACAATAATGGTCAGAGGAATGTCATGCGGTCATTGCCAAAAGAGAGTAGAGAATGCCTTGCTTGAAATTGATGGAGTAGAAACTGCGGAGGTTGATTTAATTGAAGGGAGAGCAAATGTGAGGATGTCGAGGGAAGTGGGGGACTCAGAATTTCGTTTTGCTGTTGAAGATGCCGGATATGAAGTGACAGAAATTGTTTGAATAGATAATGAAAAACACACCTGATGTCATTGTTTATCGGGATATGAAGTGGCAGAAGATGTGACCCCAATAAATTAGACTTTATAGCGTGATAGCCTGGGCTGTTACGCTATTTTTATTTGCAAGGACATTTGAATTGATATATAATATACCCCGCGAGGGTATAAAGATAGATTGAATCCATTGTACTTTTAGTTGAGTGAAGAATAGTGAATCTGGAGGGATAAGATGTCAAAAAAAGCTGTTATAAATTCTAAAAAATGCGATCATTCGCCTTTTTGTCCAGTAAGAAGGGTGTGTCCTGTTGGTGCAGTCAATCAAAAGAAAAAAGGCTTCTTTAAAGCGGAAGTGCCTACGATTGATCATGACAAATGTACTGGCTGCGGAGCTTGCTTAAAGGTGTGCCCCATGGGTGCAGTCAAAATGGCGTGATGAAGTTTAAAGCAAACAGTTAAATTAAGCATAAAGGGGACTTCGATTAATCGAAGTCCCCTTTTGAATATCAGGCAAAGATTAGATGACCTTTTCCGGAAAATTTAACTTCATACACAGCGGCGATATTTTTACAAATCAGATGCCGAAGATACCAAAGCATACGATTATAAGCTTACATAAAGTTTGCGATTCTAATGTATAATGGATGTAGGAAAGGGGATGAAGAACATGAAAAAGGTTGACGAGAGAGACATTATGTTTGCCAGACTCGGTTATGAGAAAGGAACGGATATATACAGAGAGTATTATGAGAAGAATCCGAATAAAAAAGGCATTGATGACATGCTCAGGTCCAGGCCGGGTTATGGAGAGCCTGGAACCGTGGAGTTCGACGAGATGAAAAGCCCGATTGGCAATGCGGGATTCGAATTTTTGTCCGACATAAAGCATTTGGCTGAAAAAAAAGCTGATACAGAACCCAAGGAAGTGGATTTCAAAAAGATGACCCAAGAAATAAAAAAATGGATTCTCTATTTTGGGGCGGACATGGTTGGAATTACGGAAGTCAAGCCGGAACATCTTTATACCCATCGGGGCCGTCCCCAGGACGTATGGGGGCAAGTTGTCGACGACAGTGCAACTCATGCAATTGTCTTTGCCGTTGAAATGGACGAGGACATGATAAATACAGCGCCGGGAGTCGAATCGGGCATAGAAGGCGTAAAGAGCTATGTAAGCGTTGCAATGATAGGTTTATGGATTTCTTACTATATACGAAGTTTTGGATATGAGGCAAGAACCCATATGGACGGCAACTACCTTGCAATGGTGCAAAAGATGGCGGTTGATGCGGGACTGGGTCAAATAGGGAAGTCGGGACTTGTCTTGACCAGAAAATTCGGCCCAAGAATAAGGCTTGGGGCTGTAACGACAAATTTGCGATTGATTACTGATAATAAAGAGCATATGGATATAGATGACGTTTGTATGAAATGCATGCGTTGTGTTGAAAAATGCCCTTCGAAAGCCATACCCGAAGGTTGCAGGACATTGGTGGATGGACAGATGGAATGGCCTGCCATAAACCCCGAGAAGTGTTACATGGTATGGAGCCGGATGGGTACCGATTGCAGCATTTGTATGGCGGAATGCCCTTTTAGTGAAGCTTTGTTGAAAAAAACGTCAATAAAAACGAAATGCGATAATCGAATGGATTGAAAAGAAGGTGCCATTAAAAATGACGACAATTGTCAACAATAACAATAAACATGGTTGACAATGAGCCCTTTTTTCATTTATTATTATTATATATTAAATGAAAAGAGGGTTTGTTTATGAAATTAAGCACAAAAGACATGATCCTGGTTTCTATGTTTGCAGCTCTTACGGCTGCAGGAACCTTCATCAGAATACCCATGCAACCGGTAGCATTTACTCTGCAGACTGTTTTTGTAATGTATTCAGGCTTGCTTTTAGGAGGAAGAAAAGCTTTCGCCTCGCAGCTTGTATACATACTTTTGGGTCTTATGGGAGCCCCTGTATTTGCTAATGGAGCTAGTGGGCCGGGATATATTCTGAGCCCTTCCTTTGGATATTTGCTGGGATTTATGCTTTCCGCATATGTTATAGGAAGGCTTGGGGAAAGAGTCAAAGCTCTTACAAGGGTCAAGGCTGGCGGAATCCTTTTTATTGGAACTTGTTTGATATATTTGATCGGATTGCCATACCTTTACATGATTGTAAACTTTGTACTTGGCAAGGACATAGGAATGGCCGGCCTTTTGGCGGCAGGCCTCACTCCCTTCATATTTGCGGACATTATCAAACTTGTTCTTGTAGCGGCAACTTCGTCGTACATTCTGCGGCTTATGAAAAAGACGGGCCTTTTGAATTCCTGAAAACAAAACCCGAAGGGAATTCCCTTCGGGTTTTGTTTTTTTGCGTAAAACAGTATTTGTAACGATATTATTCTGAGAATCCTCATATCATGCGCCTGCAAATGGGTAGCCTCGTTTCTAAGAAAAACCAATGCAGCCATGTTTGAAATATGGATATGCAAGTTCCATGATAGTCCATTATTTTTATGCTTCATCTTCGTAACGGTCACCCAAAAGCATTCCAAGATTTATTATGTCCCTTTCCATTTCTATCAGCTTGTTCTTGATAAGGTTGAATTCATCTTCTTTCACTTTTGAGGTCAATACATTTTCGGTTTTAGATAGTGTAGACTCATATATTTCATGTAGATGCGTCAAGTCGGACAAAAGCTCTTTTGTATCCTCTTTGTCGGCTAAAAGAATTTCTTCAACAGTTTCAACAGGTTCATCTGCTTCCATTTTACAGTTGAAAACTTCGTTCAGCTTAGGGATTATTGGGTCTACATTAAAGGTTGACTTAATTATATTTTTGAAACCCTCTCTTGAATCGTCTTCTCCATGTACAATGAATATTTTCTCCGGTAATTTTTTAAAGCCCTTCAGCCAATCGAGTAGTCCGTTTTGGTCAGCGTGGCCCGAAAAACCTTCGATCTCATGAATTTCGGCATTGACTTGTATCTGTTCGCCAAAAATTCTTACAATATTTTCTCCGTTCTTGATTCTCCTTCCAAGAGTTCCTTCGGCTTGGTATCCTACGAAAATAACGCTTGAATTAGATTTCCAGAGATGGTGTTTCAGATGATGTTTTATGCGTCCGGCATTAGCCATTCCGCTTGCGGAAATGACTATTTTGGGAGCTTCATTTTTATTCAGTGCTATAGATTCCTCTACGGTTTTAGTGAAATGCAGATTTTTGAAGTCGAGTGGATTATCGCCGTTCATTATGAACTCTCTGGTTTCCGCATCGAAAACCTCTGCATTTTTTCTGAAAATCTCTGTGGCCCTTGTTGCCAAAGGACTGTCGATGTATACTGGTATTTTATTGAATCGTTTGCCTTCTTCTCTGTTGTCGTAGTATTTGTTAAGCTCATAGATTATTTCCTGTGTTCTTCCTACAGCAAATGAAGGAATGACAACGGTTCCGCCGCGATCTGTTGTATCGAGTATTATCTTTATCAGCTTGTCTATTCTTTTTTCTGGGTGTTCGTGAAACCTGTTTCCATAGGTGGATTCTATGAGAAGATAATCCGCTTCATCGATGAATTCAGGGTCCCGGAGGAGGGGCTTGTTCATCATGCCAAGGTCTCCGGAAAAAACCAGTTTTTTCTCGTGGCTGTTCTCCTTTACCCATACTTCTACTATTGCCGAACCAAGTATGTGGCCTGCGTCTTTGAACCTTACAGTAACTTCGTCGTTTATAAGGATTGTCTGGTCGTAAAGCACCGGGTAGAGATATTTTACAGCGATTTCCGCGTCTTCTACTGTGTAAAGGGGTTCTATCTTTGGCAGGCCGGCTCTTTCCCTTTTGCGGTTTTCCCATTCTGTTTCTTTTTCATGAATGTGACCGCTGTCCTTCAGGAGTATGTCGGTAAGATCCGATGTGCCGCGTGTGCAGTATATACGGCCATTGAAACCTTCTTTGACTAGTTTTGGGATTCTACCGCTGTGATCGATATGGGCGTGGCTCAGAATCATAAAATCTATATCGGCAGGGTTGTAGGCGAAATCGGTAAAGTTCATGGCTTCGGTTTTTTTCCCGCCTTGGAATTGACCGCAGTCCAGAATGAATTTATAATTTTCGGTTGTTATTAGATAATTGGATCCGGTGACTGTTCCTGAAGCCCCTAAAAAACTGATATTCAAATTCATCACTCCATTCGTTTTATTTGTTTTATATATTCATTATGTTTCAAAAATCGGTTGTTGGCAAGCTTGTTTGGAAAGATTTGCATTTTGGGTTTACATACCGCCATTAATGAGTATAAATCAAATAAGAAAAAAAGGGGGGTTATATATGCATAGATTGTTTGAAAAGAGAAGATCTGTAAGAGAATACAAAGCAAGGATGGTTGATCAGAGTCTTATTAAGAATTTGATGGAGACAATAAAAATGAAACCGGGCCTAGTAGAAGAGGTTGAAACGGAATTTGTATTTTTAAAAGAAGGAAAACAAATTCATGGAATGCTAGATGGACAAGTGGGATATTATGGAAAACTGATTCAAGCTCCGCATTATTTTGCCGTTTTATCGGAAAACAAAAAAGGCTCTTTGATGAATGCAGGATATATGGTGGAGCAATTCAATCTGCTTGCAACAGATAAAGGGCTTGGCACATGTACCATCGAGGTGCCTGAGGACACAAGCGCAATAAAAGAAGTTTTGGGGATAGGCAGCGGTATGGACTTGATGGTGCTTTTGGCACTGGGATACCCCAAAAAGGAGAGAAAAGTATCTAATATCTACGACACAATGCTCAAAGGAAGTTTGTCGCCGCTTACAGAACTGGGATACCCTAAAATTGATCCTGAATATTCCAAAGAACCTGTAAGCTCAAGACTTGCGGTTGATGAAATCGTATTCGACGGTAAATGGGGCGAAAAAGTCGATATGGAGGAATTGCAGAAGATTGGAGTGGATGAAGTTTTTTACTACATGCGTTTGGCTCCCTCATGGGGAAACCGTCAACCCTGGAGATTCATACTTGATGACAACCGAATTGCCCTTTTGATGAAAAGCGGATGTGAGGGCGTGAGCGAAAAAATCGAGAAGATAGAATCAGGCATAGCCATGCTGTATCTTGAATTGGCGATGGCTGAAAAAGGGATGGCTGGAAGTTGGAGTTTGGATGGGGAAAAAAATAACTACAAACTGCCTGATGACTATTATGTAGTCGGACATTTTGGGAGTTAGGATTTTATGAAAAATAAAAGTATAATCAAATCACTATACCTTCTGTCGATTATTATGGGTTTGGTGGCAGTTTTGCCGGCTTGCGGGTCAGGTGAGGCGGACGGATTTGCTGATGAACGTTTCCCCATAGAAGAAAACGATTGCGATAGCGGTCAATGCGGAGCAGACACTGTCGAAGAAAAGACGGTTAAAGAGATAGAAGAGAGCATGGATATCACTGAAAAAGCAGTCCGAAAGGCAATCACAGAGCAGCAGGTAATGGTTTCGCAAAAGGAATTCGAGCAGGCGTTGAATCATGAAGAACTTCTTGAAACGGAGCATGATATTGCCTCGCTGGAGCTAGAGCAAGAAAACATCGAAGAAATAATTGAGGTTGAAGTTTTTGAATCAAGAATTCCGGATGGATTGACTATAGATCTTTCCTATGACCAATACCCGTCTGGACACAACTATGCGCTTATAATGACCAACACTTTGAATGTCAGGGCAGAGCCGGCTATTGAAGACAATATTATAAGCAAGGTTTACTATTTTGAAAAAGTTAATCTTGACGCAATTGTCAAAGGCCAGTATTTGGAGAAATACGATAGCGACCTTTGGTACAGGATTTTATGGAAGGACGGAGAAAAGATAAGGGAAGGTTTTGTTTTTTCCGAATTGGCGCAAGCGCGCACCTATCAGTTCGACAAAATGTATGAAAAGGTAAAATTGCTTAAAGAGGAATTGGATAAAAACACAACTGCTTATATATCCAACTACAAGAATATAAATGGCAGAGCTCCTCTGTTCAATGGAAAGGTGAAGGATGACTTAGGGACAGCAAGATCGCAGTCTGCGCCTGCCTATTATGATCTGGATGATAAAAACGAGTTCAGGTATCTGGAGGATGGTACCCTGCTTACGATTTTTGGTGAAAATGATTCCAAAACCCATTACAATGTAAGGACAATAGAAGAAGGACTTGAATTTTATGTGCCCAAGAAATATGTTTCATTCAGTAATTCAATAGAAGAATTGACTCAGGCTGTAGTGGTCGACCGCAAGAATCAAAACGAAGGGGTATTTGAATTCGTTGACGGAAAATGGAGGCTCATTTCTTATATATTTGCCACTACCGGGGCAAAAGCCCAATACAAAATGCCCACATCGCTTGGATACTGGATGGCTATAGGAACCCAGCCCAAATTCATATATCTTGACGACATTACAAAAGAAGTGGCGGGATATGCGCCATATACAACCAGATTCAACGCAGGTGCATATATTCATGGCGTGCCGGTCAATTATTCGATTGTAAACGGCGCCAAAGTCGATCCGGGCATGAAAGAATATCTTTTTACCATAGGTACTGTTCCTCGTTCGCATAAGTGCGTGAGGAACTATACAAGCCATGCTAAGTTCCTGTATGATTGGATAGAGATAGGAAAGGCCGCGGTTATAGTAATTGAATAGCGGTGTTTTGGATAAGCGCGCAGCCTTAGAGGGTGCGCGCTTATTAAATATATTACGGAATTGTCACATATTTTTGATGAAAAGTAAGGCTTTTCCCATTATAATGGAATGTAAGACACATAAATAGAAAGAGGTGCGGGATGAGGAGAAAGAAAAAAATCATGGTGGCATTGTGTATGGTTACGGTTTTATTTGCCTTTACAGCTTGTTCGGACAAAGAGGATGCGGCTTCTGAAGTTGAAAATGAGCAAGAAGAATCAGGCAGCGAAGTGATTTCTTCAGGTTTCGAGGAAGTTGAGGAAACGGAAATGGGAGAAAAAGAGAATGAAGAAAAACCGGAAAGCCAAACACCGGACGAAGTTGAAAACGAGGATGAAACACTCTTCATTAGCGCAAGTGTTTTGAATGTTCGAAACGATTCGAAGATGAACGGATCGATAGTCGGCAAGGTAATTAAAGGTTCGCAGGTTTCGGTAATCGAAACCGTGTTTGACCAAGAAGGTTCGCCAAAGTGGCATAAGATACCATACGAGCACCAGGATGGTGATTACGGATGGATTTCGGCAGAATATACAGTAAAAGACAAGATGGAATTTTTGGGCCCGGGATACGCCGATATAGATTTCTCGCCACAGGAAAAACCGGGTGATTATAATAACAACCCAAGAGTGACCGTAAACGGAATATACCTGACGGGCTATAGTGCCGGAAGTGCAAAACTTGATAAAATGATTGATTTGGCCGACAGGAGCAAGATAAATGCTTTTGTAATAAACATGAAAGACGACAATGGAACAATGTTGTTTAAAACAGATATCGCAGAGGAAATGAACCCCGAGGCAAATGTGAGTGTGCCGGTCAAGGATATAGACTCTGTTATGAAAAAACTCAAGGAACACGATATATACACCATTGCCAGAATAGTTTGCTTTGTAGATCCTAAGTATGTGAAGGAGCATCCCGAGGCCGGGGTGATCTACAAGGACAGCGGAGCGCCTTTCTATTTCAAGAAAAATATTCAATGGAGCAGTGCTTACAATCGCGAACTTTGGAAATATGTAGTGGGAGTTGCTAAAGAAGCCGCTGAAGCTGGATTCAATGAAATACAATTCGATTATGTCAGATTTCCGACTTCAAACGGAGGGAAAAGGGACGCTTATCTGGATTACAGAAATGAGCTCGGCGAATCCAAACCCTTGGCTGTACAGAATTTCCTTAAATACGCAAGGGAAGAACTCGATCCATACCAAGTGTATATTTCGGCCGATGTGTTCGGATTGGTGGGTTCGGTTGGCGACGACATGGGAATAGGACAGTATTGGGAAGCAATAAGCAATGTTGTTGATTATATTTCACCAATGATGTATCCCAGTCATTATGGACCGGGAGTCTATGGACTTGCCGTACCCGATGCCTCTCCTTACGAAACAATATATAGGTGCACAAAGGACTCTGTGACTAAGAACATGAACATAGAGACGCCAGCAATTGTAAGACCGTGGATACAGGATTTCACAGCGACATATGTCGATGGGCACATTCACTACGGCGCCGAACAGATAAGGGCTCAAATAAAGGGACTTAACGACAATGGCATTGAAGGCTTTATGCTCTGGAATCCATCTAACAATTATGATGTAGGCGGAGTCGAAAAAGAATAGTATATTGGATTGACGATAAACACCAATTTCGGCGTTGCAATGTGAAAATCGTTCTGTCACGTATAGTTTATACGCTCCAATCACTGATTTTTACAAGCGCCTTGAACTTGAAGATTCTCGTCAATCCGTATTTTGATAAACACCAATTTCGGCG
>CAZXWC010000021.1:0-12014 GCA_964644525.1 uncultured Peptostreptococcaceae bacterium | reverse complement strand
CCTTGAACTTGAAGATTCTCGTCAATCCGTATTTTGATAAACACCAATTTCGGCGTTGCAATGTGAAAATCGTTCTGTCACGTATAGTTTATACGCTCCAATCACTGATTTTTACAAGCGCCTTGAACTTGAAGATTCTCGTCAATCCGTATTTTGATAAACACCAATTTCGGCGAACGCCTGTGTCATTCGGGTATAGAATAAAAGAGATGGTGTTGTTGCATAAAGAGACAAAGATGTTTTGCAAATAAAAAGAGCCCAACCGGGAATATTTCCGTTTGGACTCTTTTGAGTTTTTGGAATATCTTATTGAGGCAAAACCTTGTTGAGTATTATTCCTACGATTGCTGCCAGCGCCATTCCTTCAACAGCGAAGCTTGCTCCTGCAACGCTTACAGGAAGAGAAGCTCCTCCAAGTCCTAGAACGAGTATTACGGCAGAAATCAGAAGATTTCTTGATTTGTTGAAGTCTATCTTGTTGTCAACCAGGGTTCTGGCTCCAACTGATGCAATCATTCCGAACAATATTATAGATATGCCCCCTACTACTGCTGTAGGTATAGAGTTTATTACGGCTCCGAGTTTGGGCATTATTCCGAGCAGAATTGCAAATCCTGCGGCTATTCTCATTATTGCCGGATTATGAACCTTTGTAAGGGCAAGAACTCCGATATTTTCGGAATAGGTTGTGTTTGCGGGTCCGCCGACCATTGCGGAAAGTGAAGTCGCTATTCCGTCGCCGAGAAGAGTTCTCTTGAGGCCGGGATCTTTCATGAAGTCCTTGTTTGTAGTAGCCCCTATTGCGATTACGTCTCCTATATGTTCAACCATAGTTGCTATTGCGACCGGAGCAACCATCATTACTGTGCTGGTGCTGAACTTGGCCATTGTGAAGTTGGGAACTCCAAACCAATCGGCTGCAATTACTCCGCTGAAATCGACATGGCCTGTTGCAAATGAAAATACATACCCGCCAAATAGTCCCACAAGAACGGGAAGAACCTTAATGAATCCTTTGCCATAGATACTGACCGCTGTAACTATTGCAAAACTGACTATGGCAAGCAGCCAGTTTCCGCTTGCCATATTTATTGCTGTAGGAGCAAGCTTGAGGCCGATGACGATTATGATTGGACCTGTGATTATAGGAGGGAAGAAACTTATTATTTTCTCCGTTCCGAATATGCTTATAAGCCCGGCCATAACAAGGTATACCAAGCCCGCTACAACGAGGCCTCCCTGTGCGTATTCAATGCTCGAAGCTTCCATTGCCGCCATTACAGGGGCGATGAATGCAAATGAAGAGCCGAGGAATGCAGGTACTTTGCCTTTGGTGATAAGGTGGAAAAGAAGAGTTCCGATTCCAGCCATGAAGAGTGCTACAGAAATGTCAAAGCCTGTTATGATGGGGACCAGTACAGTTGCTCCAAACATGGTGAAGGTATGCTGCATGCCCAAGACAACTTTTTTGTTTAAAGATATTTCTGATTCTGTTGGAAAGTCTGTTACATTTTGCTTTCGTGCAAGATTGTCCATAAATAATCTCCTCTCTCATTTTATTAAGTGTCAATAAAACAAGACGCCCCACAACCGTATAATAAATAAAGCCTTTCTGCTCGCGAAGCAGAAAGGCTTGTTTCATTCCTTTACAGTCATGAAAACCATACAAGTATCTTGCACTTGTTTGTTCCTTCTTAACCTCACGGGGTCAAATTAAAGGCGTCCATATTTAATTCTGTAAATATCATAACACCAATGGAAAAGTCAGTCAAGCAGCTTTGTTGAATAATTCAGAAGATGGTTTTAGTGTTTTTCGGAAAGGAGTACATCCTCGGCTTCATCTACACCCAAAATGCGTACATGGATCACTTCATTTTTAGAGGTAGGCACATTTTTGCCCACATAATCAGGTCTTATGGGAAGCTCCCTGTGTCCCCTGTCTATAAGTATGGCAAGCTGTATGCTTTTCGGTCTTCCAAAATCCATAAGCGCGTCCATTGCCGCACGGACAGTTCGTCCGGTGAAAAGCACATCGTCTACCAGAATCACATTTTTTTCATCAATACTGAATTTGATATTTGTGCTGTTTACTATGGGATTTTCGCCAAGTTTGCTTAGGTCATCCCTATATAGTGTTATATCCAGTGAACCCAACTCGATGTTTTTGGATTCTATGCTCTTGATTTTTTCGGCTATCTTTTGAGCAAGGTAAACTCCTCGCGTGTATATTCCAACAAGAACTATATTTTCTATTCCACTGTTTCGTTCTATTATTTCATGGGCTATTCGAGTGATGGAACGGTTTATTGCAGACTTGTCCATTATTCGTGTTTTAAAATCCATTGTTTTCCTCCCTTGTGTCGGTTCATATTATCATTATAACGAACTGCATGCTTTTCTCAAGAAAAATAATGGGTATTACTTAACATAGGTGTGGATTAAAATGTATAATGATATAAATGAAGTGTTTTTTGCTGGGGGTTAAAGCTGGGGGTTAAAAATGAGGAAAATGACGAAAAGAAACATTGCTGCAAGTATATTTGTCATACTATTAATTACGGCAATTTATTTGATTAGCTATGAATCCATATGGATAGGGATAGTTGGAAATATTTTATCAAGGATAAAAGGTTTTCTGATTGTAATATTCACGGTTTATACAGCTCTTGTCGGCGTTGTTATTTTTTTTGAAAGCAGAGACCCTGCAAAAACCATGGCATGGCTCCTGGTACTTGTCGTGCTTCCATTTGTCGGTTTTGTATTTTACATGATGTTTGGGCAAAGCTATAGGCGCAAAAGGAAGTTTTCTAAAAAGAAACGCATTGGTTCTAAACACCTTGAAAAAACTGTGAATCTGCAAAAGGAAATGATTATGGAGTATCCAATGACTGGAGAATTGGATTCGCCGGTAAATAAAAAATTGGCAAGGCTTCTGCTGAACAATTCAAATGCTATTTTTACAGTAAACAATTCGACAGAGATATATTCAAACGGAAGGGAAACATACAGCGCAATCATAAGGGAACTGAGAAATGCAAAGAAACAGATACATCTTGAATATTTCATAATAAAAGATGACAAAATAGGAAACATCATACGTAAAATACTTATTGAAAAAGCCAATGATGGATTAGAAGTACGCTTGATATATGACAGTGTGGGATGTTGGAGGTTGCCCAAAATTTATCTGGAATCGCTTAAGAGAAGCGGAGTTCAGGTAATGGAGTTTTTTCCGGTCATCTTTCCTGTTCTGAGCAGGGAACTTAACTATAGGAATCATAGAAAGATTATTGTTGTAGATGGAAAGGTTGGATTTCTTGGAGGAATCAACATAGGGGATGAATATCTTGGCAATGATCCGCAACTGGGATATTGGAGCGATACTCATATGCGAATAGAAGGAGAAGGAGTTTACATGCTTCAGAACATTTTTCTCAAAGATTGGGAATTTGTTTCGGGAGAATATCTTGAAGGCATAAATTATTATCCTAAATTAGACTACAGAGGCAGCGAGCTTATGCAGATAAGTTCAAGCGGACCGGATTCAGATTGGGAATCGATTCAGCAGGCGTATTTTACAATGATAACGGCGGCAAAATCCAGGATTTGGATAATGACCCCGTACCTTGTTCCGGACAAGAGCTTGAATGTTGCTCTTAAAACGGCTGCGCTAAGCGGTTTGGATGTAAGGATAGTCATGCCCGGCAAGCCCGACCATTTCACCGTTTATTGGGCTTCGCGAGGAAATATGGAGGAGTTGCTGGAAGCTGGTGTAAAGATATATACATATGAAAAGGGATTTATGCACAGCAAAGTGTTCGTAGTTGATGACACGGTTGCTTCTGTTGGGACGGCAAACCTTGACATAAGAAGCCTTGAAATCAATTTTGAGGTGAATGCATTCATATACAACAGGAATATCGTCAAAAAGCTAGAAAGAAATTTCCTGGACGACATAAAAGAGAGCAAGGAGATTCAGCTTGAAGAACATAAAAAGAGGAGCTTGGGAGTGAAATTTTTGGAATCCTACGGAAGGCTTCTGTCTCCTCTTCTTTAAGAGTTTGAATGCTTTGACAACCAGATAGGTCTATATTATAATAGCAATAATGAAATACTAAGCGATGAGGAAAAGAGTAAATTTACGCAGAAACTTACAGCGAATCGGAGGCGGTGGGAGTCCGGTATGGAGCGTTTATTGAAGAACCCTTCCGAGCTTTTGCCCGAAACCTGATAGGAGTAGGCGCAGACGGAATCGACCGTTATTTCGACAACGAGATGGACAGGAACTGTCAATCGGGGTGGCACCGCGGAATAGCCTTTCGTCCCTTTTTTGGATGGAAGGCTTTAAATATGCAAAAATATTTTACGAGGGGAGAACGTGGAATGAAAAAATTCGAATTGGTTAAGGACATCTATAAAAATCCTGATGGATTTGCAGAAAAAACTGTTTCTATGGCAGGCTGGATTCGAACTATCAGATCTTCAAAAGCTTTTGGATTTATAGAGTTGAACGACGGAACTTTTTTTAAGAATATACAGATTGTTTTCGAAGAAAATTTGGAGAACTTTGAAGAAATAAAAAAACTAGGCGTCAGCGCATCCGTTTCAGTAGAGGGGAAATTGGTGCTCACTCCGGATGCAAAGCAGGCATTCGAAATAAAGGCTCATTCAATCGAAGTTCAGGGCCAATCGGAAAAAACATATCCGCTTCAAAAGAAAAGGCATACTTTTGAATATCTAAGGACCATAGCTCATCTAAGACCTAGAAGCAATACATTTTCAGCAGTATTCAGGGTAAGGTCTCTTGTAAGCTATGCCATCCACAAATTTTTTCAGGACAGGGGCTTTGTTTATGTCCATACTCCAATCATTACGGGCAGCGATTGCGAAGGTGCAGGGGAAATGTTTAGAGTAACGACGCTTGATCTTAATGATGTTCCAAAAAACGACCAAGGAAAAATCGACTATGAGAATGATTTTTTTGGAAAAGAATCGAATCTTACAGTCAGCGGGCAGCTTGAAGCTGAAATATTTGCGCTTGCATTCAGAAACGTTTACACATTTGGGCCGACTTTCAGGGCTGAAAATTCAAACACTGCAAGGCATGCCTCCGAGTTTTGGATGATAGAGCCGGAAATAGCCTTTGCCGATCTCGATGACAATATGGCGCTTGCAGAGGACATGATAAAATATGTCATTAATTATGTAATGGAAAAAGCTCCGGATGAAATGGAATTCTTCAATAAATTCATAGACAAGGGTCTCAAAGACAGATTGGAAAATGTCGCTAATTCGGATTTTGGAAGAATAACATACACGAAGGCAATAGACCTGCTTGAAAAATCCAAGGTTGATTTCCAGTATCACGTCGAATGGGGATGCGACCTTCAAACTGAGCATGAACGATACCTGACCGAGAAAATATTCAAAAAGCCTATTTTTGTGACTGATTATCCCAAAGACATAAAAGCCTTTTACATGCGACTTAATGATGATGAAAATACTGTTGCGGCTATGGATTTGCTTGTTCCGGGTGTAGGCGAGATAATAGGCGGAAGCCAAAGGGAAGAGCGGTATGACGTTCTCGAAAGAAGAATAGGAGAAATGGATTTGAACCAGGATGATTACTGGTGGTATAAAGAGCTTAGGAAGTACGGAGGAGCAAAGCACGCAGGATATGGATTGGGACTTGAACGTGTAATAATGTATATAACAGGAATGAGCAATATAAGGGATGTACTTCCCTTTCCGAGGACACCGAAAAACTCGGAATTCTAGATGACGCCTGAGGGGGTATCCTATGTACAATTTGATCATGATTTTGGGAATTTTGATTTTGGATCGCATGACAAAATACATGGCTGTAGAGTATCTGCAAAAAATCGACACATTTCCAATAATGCAAGGGGTTCTGCATTTTACATATGCGGAAAACACAGGGGCGGCATTCAGCATTCTGACCGGAAAACAGGATCTCCTGATAGTGGTTACGGGAATGGTAATAGTAGTAATGAGTTACTACTTTTGCAGAGAAAAAAAGCATATGACCGCAATCGCCCAAATTGCCATGTCCATGGTAATAGGAGGCGCGACAGGGAACTGGATTGACAGAATATTGTTTGACTATGTGATAGACTTCATAGATTTCAGATTGATTGATTTTGCGATTTTCAACGTAGCGGACAGTTTCATTGTGGTGGGGGCTGTGCTTTTGGGGTATGCAATTATCTTCGACAAAGCCTCAGCTTGACGAGAAAGCTGAATTTCTTCCCTGTCTTCGAAAAACCCTTAGGTCACGTATTTGTAAAGCATGCAGGCTGCAGTGAAAAAAAGTGAAAAAGGCAAGAGCCAAAAGCCCCAAACGTATGATTAAGCGGGCTTGCGGTCTTGCCTTTTTTACTTTTTGTATAATCTTAAATTTTGCGAACGGTGAAGGTATTTTTTTGCTAAGCATTGTCCGAAGCTAGCAGACAAAATTTTAACCGTTGCAACAGCTTTTGCTAAACAAGTTTGTCAATCTTGCTTTCTGCTGCTTTTCACAGCATTTCCTTTCCTCTTGCTATTTTCCACTCTTTTCATCTATTACTGCTTTTATTATTTTTGGCGCTTTTGCGCATTTTTCTTTTGAAACTGAACAAACCGCAAACCTAAGGCCTCTTTGAAGAGCTACTGCATATATGTTCTTGTTTTCCAATTCCTCAGCCACTTCGTTGGGTTTGTTGCATGGGACAGTAACGAAAAACCCATGTTTGTAAGGGCATATTGCAAGGCCGGCCTTCTTGGAAGCCTTTTGAAAGGCTTTTGCTCTTTCTTTTAAAAGTGTCTTGTAGTAAGTCCTTTCCCATTCTATTTCAGTTTTGAGATTTTCATCTGTGAAAATATCCGCCAGAAGTTTCTGCGCTCCTCTTGTTCCGTTTGACCAGGTTCCCCGGTTGGCGACCTGGCAGGAATTGAAGAATTCTTTTGTTGCATATTCGTTTGATGAAATGCAAATCATGGCTCCACTTCTGAGTCCGTAAAGGGTGAAGGCTTTTGACATGGAGTAGGCGACTATGACCAAAACGTTTTCAGGCAGATTGCCAAACAATTCCATAAATGCCCTTGAAGAATCGTCGCCTGCAAAGTCTATGTAGGCTATGTCTGCAAAAAGAACTATTCGTTTGTCTGGATTTTCTGCAAGCTTGCATATTGTGTCCATTACAGATTCCCATTCGCTATCTGCAAGGCTGTATCCTGTAGGATTGTGAGCAGGAGAATTAAGCAGGATTACCAGGCGTTCTTGAGCCTTCAAAAGTTTTTCGGTTTTATCGCGGAAGGCCCCTATATTAAACATGCCCGAATCGTCGAAAAGTTTGTACGTTTCAAGCCTGCGTCCGTTTACTTTGGCTTGGGTGTCGTACGGTCCCCAATACCAGTCCGAAGTAAGAATTGCATCCCCGGGGTCCGAGTAGTTCCAAATTGTATTTCTTATTGCACCTGAACCACCGGGAGTGGCGACTGCTTCAATATGGCCTTTGGGACGATGATCCCCGAAACATGCCTCTACTACCGCTTGGCGGAATTCGGGGAGACCGGCAATCGGTGCGTAAGCTGAAATTTCAGCATCTGGAAGGCTGCGAAAATGATTCATTACGGACTTCATGACTGAAAGGCTTCCGTCGTCATTTAGCAATGCTCCTACTGTTGCATTTATGACATTTTCAAATCCGATTTCATCGGATTTTTGATTGGCCCTGGTGTTCGCTCCGAAAATCTTATCGTCTCCCCCGGGATATCGGCATTTTGGTGTTACAAATGTGATTTCTGGCATGAAAAATCCTCCTTGATTTTTGTTGGTTTTGATTTTAAAGCTGCTTTATAGTTTATATATCCGCCTATGATTATTAGAGAGCCTCCGCAAATGCTTAAAATATCCGGCACTTCATTGAACATCAAGACGGCAAAAATGGACGACATTACAATGTTTAGATAAATATATATTGCTAGTTTTGAAGCTTCCGCGTACTTGTATGCTACCGTCATGGTTATTTGGGCTATTGTTCCGAATATGCCTATGACAAACAGTTTGGCGGCCTGTGCGAAATCAGGGACAACAAAAGTTATTGCCATCATTGGTGTAATCATGATTACGGAGAAAAGCAAAAAAAAGAACACATTTATTTCCGGAGGGTTGTATTCCTTAAGTTTACGGAGAAGCACGAATGTGCTTGCGGCAAAGAAGGCTGATAAAACGCCGACCAAAGATGGAAACAAATTGATGGCCGATGACGGTTTGACCACAAGCAGGGACCCTGCCAAGGCAATAAGCATAGCCAAAACAGATTTTGATCGTATTTTTTCATGAAGAAAGGCATATGCTAAAATAAGAACAAAAAAAGGGGAAAGGCTGTTAAGTATGACTGCGTTTGCCAGAGGAAGAAGTGAAATAGCCCAAAACTGGGCAAGTATTCCAAGTGTTCCGTTCACCGACCTGTAAAGCATAAGGGGGGCATGATTGAGCTTTACAGGAATATTTTCTTTTTTTATAATGTAAAACATTATTATTGCGCCTGTCAGATTACGCGCAAAAACCTTTTCAAATACGGGAATACCGGGGGTCCATTTGACAACAATTCCCATAAGTGCGAAGAAGAATGTTGAAATTAAAACCCAAAAGATTCCTTTGCGGTCATTGTCCATGTAAGCTCCTGTCTAAACATCAATTGATGTATTTGGCTCAAGCAGTATTACTTTACTGTTTTTGACGGATGCCTTAAAGAGTTCAGGGGATGCCTCTATGAGAGGAAAGGTATTGTAATGCATTGGTATCGATACTTTTGGTCTTATGAAATCGACTGAGCGGACTGCATCGCATATATCCATTGTAAAATTTCCGCCTATGGGCAGAAGTGCGTAATCAATATTTTCATCCTCAAGCAGCTTCATGTCCCAAATTAAGCCGGTATCTCCCGCGTGATATATTTTTAATCCGCAAACTTCAATAAGGAATCCACAAGGGCTTCCGCCGCAAACGATTCCATTGCTTGTCTTTATTCCTGAACCGTGAGCCGCCATTGTCATCTTGATTTTCCCAAATGGGAATTGGTGGCTTCCGCCAAGGTGCATTGCGTGGGTTTTTATATCCATTTCTGAAAAGAATGAAGCCAATTCAAAGTTGCAGATAATTACAGCATCATTCAATTTGGCGATTTCTGTCGCATCTCCAATGTGGTCGCTGTGTCCGTGGGTCACAAGTATATGGGTGACTTGTGAAAGATCAATTGGATTTGTTTTGCAAAGGGGATTTTCTCTAAGGAAGGGATCAATCAACAGATTGAAATCCTTTTCCTCCAATTGAAATGCGGAATGTCCAAAATAATGAAGCTTCATGTTGTCACGCCCTTTCCAATATTCATTATATAGCAAAATATTGAATATTGTTTATAATAAATAAAAAAGCATTGGAAAGAATAAAAAAATGAGGCCATTATTCTTGCAATGGCCTCATTTGATCCAAGCTTATTAAATCATTGTGTCTATTTATGACAGCATTCTATAAAAGATCTTACCGAAGATGTGTCTTTTGATTCTATGAGAACTCTTTTCAGTTTTCGCCCTTTTAGATGTTGGAGCAAGAAATATTCTTCATTGAAAGGTAGAATTTCAAGCTTGTCCGCATCTGTAAAGAGGCAGAGGGTATTCATTTTAAATACAAGCAAAAGTTGTGATTGATAAAGTATTCCATCCTTGTCAACAGAAATTTTCTCCCGCCATGTCCCCAATGAAAGAAACACTGCCGCCCCTATAAGATATCTTGAATCCGACAAGTCTTTTGTAAAAAGAATGTACAAACCAAGAAAAAGCAGAAAAAGGCTTTGCCATTTTCTGCTTTTCTTTAGTGGATATGCCCTTATCATCAGGCCGTTTTACTTTCTTCAAGAGCTTCCAGGTCTTCTTTCCTGGTGCTCTTTCCGTAGAATTTCAAAACGCTCCAAATCAATACTACGCCGACAAGCAAGGAAATAAACGGATTCATTCCCAGGCCTGCAGGCAAATAGCCTACGGCGATAGCTATGAAAGCTACGAAAACAGCATAAGGCAACTGTGTTTTTACGTGGTCTATGTGGTCGGCTGCTGATGCCATCGAAGACATTATGGTTGTATCTGAAATCGGTGAGCAGTGGTCTCCGAAAATAGAACCTGTAAGAACGGACGAAAGAGTGGAAAGCATGAGTGAATCAACAACATTTCCATTGAAGGCCGCTGCCAAAGGAATTGCCAGTGGCATCATTATAGCCATTGTTCCCCAAGATGTTCCGGTTGCAAAAGCAACCACGCATGAAATCGCGAACACAAGAAGCGGAAGCATGAATGGAGGCAAAGTTTCTGTTACAATACCTATAAGGTAATTTGCTGTTCCAACATCACCTGCAACTGATCCTATGGACCATGCCAATATTAGTATTACTGCTGTGATTACTAGTGATTTTGCTCCGTCTACCCAAGCGTCAAAGGCTTCTCCGATGCTCATTATCTTTTGAGATATCGAAAGTATTATCGCTACAATACTTGCTGTTGCAGATCCCCAAATAAGTGCTACAGAAGCGTCTGCGTTACCGAAAGCTGTACGGATACCTTCCATAGTTCCCGGAAGTTCGGTTCCTCCGCCGGAATACCAAAGACCTACGAACGATACAACTACAAGTGTCAAAATCGGAATTACAGCATTTGAAACCCTAAGTGTCGTATCTTCTGGAATTTCACTTTCCATTTCAGTTGAAGCCATTGGGTTGGCTCCGTCAGCCAATACTTTTCCTGTTAGTCGGGCGCGTTTTTCCGCCTTGTACATTGGCCCGAAATCCCTGAGCATGTATGATACGAGGAAAACCATGACTATTGCGAAGATGTCATAAAAGCGGTAAGGAATTGACCTTAGGAATATCCCGTAGGCGTTTACTTCAAGACCCAATGCAGTCATTGCGTCGTTTATCAAGCCAAGCTCGTATCCAACCCATGTTGAAATGACCGCCATTCCAGCTACGGGAGCCGCTGTTGAGTCTACTATATAAGACAGTTTTTCCCTGGAAATTTTCATTTTGTCTGCGAGTGGTCTCATTGTAGGTCCGACTATAAGCGTATTGGCGTAGTCGTCGAAAAATACAAGACAACCCATAGCCCAAGTTACAAGCTGTGCGCTTTTGGCGTTTTTGGCTTTCTTTGCCAAAGATTCGGCTATGGCATGTGTACCTCCCATTTTGGAGATGACACCAATCATTCCACCTATTGTAAGTGTGAAAATCAAAATTGCGGCATTCCAACTGTCAGCCGCCGAACCCAATATGTAACCGTCCAGGGTTCTTAGAAAACCGAAGAATATATTTCCTCCATTCATCATCGTCGCTCCAACAAATATTCCCAGGAAGAGTGACAGGATGACTTGTTTTGTTATAAATGCCAGAATTATAGCTATAAGGGGAGGCATCAATGACCAGAAACCGAAAGATACGGCATCGTCACCCCCTTCAGCAAAAACAGGCAAAGCGAGACTGAATAAAAGAATGATTGCCAATGAAAAAATCAAAGCTTTCTTAAAACTCATAATAATCTCCTTTCAGAATTTTTGTAAATAAAAAACAGCCACAGATAAAAGCACCTATGACTGCTATAAACAGCTACACAGCAACCTTTCATCCATGTAAAAAGCGCTTCATTCTCCACAGTTTAGAGAGAATGACAGTACCAAGCCTGTTCGGACATGGTCCCAACCGGAGTTTTTCGGGGAAAACAACGGTTTCGGCAAATACACCTTTCCCTTGGCATCTTTTCACTTCAAATGCCAGTCTACTGATTGTAAATGCTCCTCTTGTCACACAAATCGAAACGATTAAATTATTAATGCAAATATAAGGAATATTTATACATATATGATATAATAGCATTCGATGCTTGTCAAATGAAAACGGATTGCATAAACAATCAAACAATCGTACGCGAGTTGACAACAGGCAAAGCTTGTTGTAGACTATACGAATATA
>CAZXWC010000020.1:0-24960 GCA_964644525.1 uncultured Peptostreptococcaceae bacterium | reverse complement strand
TTTGGGAACTTTACTATGCTGAATCAGAAAATCCAAAGAATGGAGAAATTGTTGCAAGCGGTACATTTGGACCACTTGCTTCTGGAGAAAGTGAAGTCTTGAAAGTTAACATTCAGGATATTCAAGGAGAATCAGGAAACTACATGTTCAAGGCTTATCAGATTGACGGCCATCCGGGAACCGGAGTGCTCTGGAGCAATTCAATTCAATTTGATTCTTGCGTAGACGATGACAACGATGATGACGACCAAGATGACGAAGACCAAGATGACGATGACCAAGACGATGACGATGACCAAGACGATGATGATAACGACCAAGATGATGACGAAGACCAAGATGATGACGACCAAGACGAAGATGATGACGACCAAGATGATGAAGACGAAGATGATGACGACCAAGACGATGACGACGACCAAGATGATGACGAAGACCAAGATGATGACGACCAAGATGACGAAGATGATGACGACCAAGATGATGAAGATGATGACGACCAAGATGATGAAGATCAAGACGATAACGACCAAGCCGATGACGACGACCAAGACGATGACGACCAAGATGACGAAGACCAAGACGATAACGACCAAGACGATGACGATGACCAAGACGATGAAGATCAAGACGATGACGATGAAGACAACGATAACAATGGCAACGACGACAACAATAACAATGGCAACGACGACAACAATAATAATAACAATGGCAATGATGACAACAATGATGATTTAAACGACGATGACAGAAAAGACGACGAGGAAATAATCGAAGTTGATGAGGAAGAAGTTCCACAAAGCAAACCTGAAATTTTTACCGATAAAATCGAAAAATCTGAATTTGTTGCACCGGTTCAAGAGCTGCCCCAGGCCCTTCCACAGACAGGGGAAGAAGACAAAAATATATTCTACTTCATGGGTACACTTCTTGTTGGATTTGGACTCTTTCTCAAAAGGAAAGAGGGAAATGAATATTGAATAAGTAGAAAGAACAAGTAGAAAAAAGAATAATGAATCAAAAGAATTATTGGCGAAATGTCATATAAAAAAATAAGCTTTGCAATGAGTGGAAATTTTATATACGCGAACACATGCATTCAATCCCCCTCAGTTGATTCAACTGAGGGGGATTGTTACTAAAAAAAAGGGGATGTATGTTAAAATAAATGAGTGAACATAAGATAATTTGAAAGGGGATGGGAAAATGAAGAGGTTATTATCGGTTTTACTGATTTTCTCAATGCTTATAGGATATCAGCCTGTATCATTCGCCGGGGTGACTGACGGTATTTCGTCAAGTGATATTTCGGTTTCTGCAGGAGATGCAAGCACGGTGCTGGGTGATTCAGGAACAGTGTCTGTAACCGTGACAAATCCAAGTTCAAGTGATTGGCTCTACAACATAAACATTGAGCTGGTACTTGGAAACGGTGTGGGCTACAAGGATTCGTCGAATCCTCTTCCGGTATCGGTAGTTGAGGGAATCGATGAAGATGATGGAAAATACAAACAGACCATTAACTGGCTGGATCTTACAGACCTTGCACCGGATCAGACCTATACCTTGCAGGTGCCGGTGGAGGCTCTTGAGAACTATCAAGTTGACATCGATCATGCTGAAGCAGGAGAAAGCACGGGCTTCGATGCAATATCGTGCAGGGCAAGTGCGTCGGCAGGTCAAGATCCATACAGCTTCGATGATATTTTTAGTATAGATGACTTCAATGTAAGCGTAACTCCTTTCAAAGTTACACTTTCTTCGCCCGGCAAGGTGCTTAAGGGTGCAGGAACTACAAGCGCTTCAGCAGACAATTTCTATACTGCTGAACAAACATTGACGATAGTTAACAATTCATATTTCCCCAGCCTTGTTGATATAAGCCATTTGGTACCTAGCGGAGCAGAAATAAATGGCCTTACAAGATCGTTTACTGAGGAAGCCGGTACGGTAACGTCGGAAACCGAAGATTACTATAGAGAAAGCGACGGGGCATCTGAGCTCTCTTGGCAGGTTGATCTTGAAGCGGGTGCAGTTTGGACAGCAACATACAATACTGCAATATTCGATAAATTGACGAGCAACGAGGTTGTTAATTCTGGAGATAGAATAGATGACGGAGACACACTAGCATTCACGGTAGATTATAGCGGAGAGACAGTCCAGTACGAGGGCACGGATGATGAGATTACAACTACAGTTTCGGAAACAACAATAACTAGGAACGCAACGGCAAAAGATCTGATTCTATCAAAGTCCGGAGCCATAACATCGGGTTCTCCACTTGGATATGGAAGCGATCTTGAATATACGCTTGCACTTGCAACAGGTCAGTACAGCACAATGACTGCTATAAATGTGACGGATCAAATGGGTGACGGACTTGACTGCATAGAGGAAAAATACTCTGGGGTCGACTATGTTTTTTCAGGTCCCGACGGGACTTCGGTAACGGCTTATTCACATAATTCAAATCCCGGCAGCGAAGAATTCTCTTGGACAATAGACACAATGCCTCCGGAGGAGACCTCAACCATAAAAATATCTGCAGAGGTGCTTGAAGACTGGACCCAATCAAGTTTGACCGGTGAGCCCATTGTTGCAGGAGACTCGCTTTCAAATTCATCGTGGGCCGACTCGATTGCATCAGACATTCATGATGCATCCGAATCCAACATATCTGCGTCAAAATCCATAAACACGCCTGTAATAACAAAGGAGCTTTTAAGCGTAAACGGTGAATCGTTATCCGAGGTAGATGGAATGTATCCAGTAAAGGTAGGAGACGAGCTCAAGTTCAGATTCACATATGACGCATCGGCGGTAAACGCTCAGCAAAAGAATGTAGACCTTTTCGACTTCTATCCTTTTGAAACCGAGTTTTCAACAGGAGTACCTTCTTTTTATACAGAGAGCGTGAAATTCTATGAAGGTGGAATAGAAGTAACGCCTTCGCCATCTTCAGCTGGCACTGATGGAGAAACATATGCATTTGATGGTTCTTCTTCGGTATGGGGTAATTCTACCGGAGACGCATTCTTTGGATATGGGGAAAACGAAAAGCTTTTTAGAGCAAGCTTTCCATATATACCAAAGAATACAAAATTGGCAGTCGAGTATGTTCTCACTGTAAAGGACACTATAGACATTGTAAACGGCAAGGAGAACCAAAGCATGGCAAAGGCATCCTTTGAAAACTCCTTTAATAGCATTTTCAGCAAAAGGGAGCAGATTGGATTTATATACCAGGCGCCAGAGCTTTCCTTCAGCAAATCTATAGTGACAGAGGAGGATCCTCTCACAACCGCAAGCAGCCTTAATGGCCTCGTATCTGGAGATACCGTGAAATTTATGCTTGAGGCTAAAAACGATGGAGACTCATCGGCATATGGCGTGGCAATGAAGGATGTTCTTGATGGCGAGCTTGAAAATATAACAGTAATCAGCCCGGCATCTGGCGTTTCAGTATCCGGAAATGAATTGACTGCAATAATACCCGAGGTTGGGGCAGGCGGAAATTCAAGCGTTATTTATACAGCGGATGTCATTTCGGGCATAGGAGCCCTTAGGGAATTTGAGAACAATGCATCCCTGGAATCATACAAGAAGGTTGTCGATGGTCCGGATTATGAGGACCAGGCGGCAAGCAGCGGAACTATCATGGAAGCCGATACTCCTGCGCTTGCAAAGACCATTCATGATACCGAGCACACCCCTGTAAGGGTGGGGGACTGGGTGGTTTACAAGATAGACCTTACTCTTCCGGCAGGAGTAACCCTCTATAACGCCGAACTTACAGAGCTTATTCCAACTGGGCAATCAATTATTGGGGCTTACGACAGCTTCGATGCAGCTACAGATTCAGAGGGAGCAAATGTTGCATATTCAACATCGGGAACAGCTGTAGTATTCGATTTTGGAGATCATTCTGATGCGACAAAAACAATCTATGTAAAAACCAGCGTTGACAGTGCAGCGGGCGTAAGCTCAATCCAGACAAACAGCGTGAGCGTATCCTGGGATGACAAGGATGCAGGCGGAGAGAGCCACAGCCTATCGGCTACGGTGGGTGTTTCAATAGAAAAACCTGTTCTTGTATCTTCCTGGAATGATGACAGCTTTGAGCTTGTAAGGGGAGAGTCAGAGAGCCTTGTTTATACAATAGAGAATACGGGCGATAACATCGCATACGGATTTGTTCCGCAAATAAAAATTCCCGAAGGCCTGACTCCATCTAATTGGTCGATTGCACCTTCATCGGGACCGGTTCTTGTAAATGGATATAACGTGTACACCTTCGACGAAATTGATGAGTTGGCTATTGACGGAACGCAAAGTATAGGCTTTGACATTTCAGTAGATGAAATCAGGGCGGCGGGAGAGCAGCTGTCGATAATAGGTGAAACGGGAGACTATCATACAACCCCTGCAAAAACGGTTGCTATAGATTCTGTTGCGGCAATAACAAAGCTCAACATACCTATGCTCAACATAAAAAAGACAGTGCTTGAAACCACAAACGGGACATCAAAGACTGAAATAAGGCCCGGAGACACGGTAACATACAAAATGCTTGTCACAATATACGACGGCACATCCGCATATGACCTTGAGATAAGAGACCTCCTCCCCGGAGATTTCGACCTGGTATCATTTACCACAGGAGGAGCAAACTATTTGGCAGAAAGCTACAATTCGCTTGGAGATTATTCGGCCGAAAGCGGTGACGAGACAATGGAATTCACACTTGTTGCCCGTGCTACAACGGACGGAACTTATGGAGGAGTGCTCAATTACAGAGCCAGAAACCGCTCCTATATCAGATGGGATCTATCAAGTGAAACAAACGAAAATAAGATTGACAGAAGCAATCGTGATATAAGAGTCAAGCAGCCGAATCTTGAAATAACTGATTTTAGCGCTGATGACAACACATTCAATACAGAAGGCCAGTCAATAGACTTTTCCGCAACCATAAAGAACACAGGTAGCAGCGAGGCCCATGATACTATTGTTACCCTTGCAATACCGTCCGGAATGACCGTCTCGGATGTAAGCTCTTCGGGAACTGTGACAGGCGATGTTTCCGGCGGCCACACAATAAGTTGGACCTTTGACGAGATAGCAGCAGGAGGAGAGCAGGCATTATCATACACCCTTACAGAGGACGGAGACCTTAACGGAACGCCTTCAAACGGAAATGTGGTTCTTGAAATAGAAGAGTACTTTTCAACAGACGATGATGGAGCCAAGGAGTATGGCTCTGAAAGTCAAACCATAGTGCTTAATCAGCCGCCATACGCCATTGACTTTACAATAACAACGGATGAGGATACGCTCACAACCGGCACAGGAGTTCCGATAGATATAGATACGGACGAGGAATTTTTGACATACCAAGTTCATACTCCCCCGCTTTCGAACCAGGGGACATTCGACATAAACAGCGCGGAGAAGAGCTGGACATTTACCCCTTATCCTAACTTTAACGGAAGCCTTACTGTCGTGGTACTGATTGACGACAATCATGGAGGGACCGACCTTGTAAACATTGACATAACCGTAAACCCCGTAAATGATCCGCCAATTATACCAAATTACGCAGAGGTTACTCCGGAAGACACTCCTCTTGAGTCATCAGTTGAAGGAACAGACATAGAGGGGGACTCCCTGACTTACAGCAAGAAGACCGACCCTGCAAATGGAACCGTTGTTGTAAATGATGACGGAACATACACCTACACGCCCGATTTACACTACCATGGAAGCGATACATTCACTGTAGATGTTTCAGACGGAAAGGGAGGAACGGCAATTTCAACAGTTACGGTAAATGTTTCATCGGTGGACGATCCGCCTGAGGCAGAAGACGATTCGATAACTACAAACGAGGACACTCCGCACTCCGGTAGCATTGATATAGATGATCTGGATACTCCGCAAGAGGATCTTGTTTGCAGCCTGGGCGATTCTCCTTTGCATGGAACGGTAGTCGTATATGCTGACGGAAACTACACATATACACCAAATGAAGACTACAATGGTACGGACAGTTTCTCAATAATAGTAACCGACGGAACAGGATTTGCGGAGGCAGTCGTTTCTGTGACGGTGCTGCCTGTAAACGACCCACCTCAAACAAGGGACTATGTATATGAAATTGACGAAGAAGGGACACTTTCAAACATAATACTGGCAAGCGATACCGAGGGAGACGACCTGTCGTTTACGGTGCAGACGCCCCCCAACGCCTCGGAAGGAAGCTTCACAATAAATTCGGCTACCGGAGAATGGAACTTTGTAGCCACACCGGACTTCAACGGTGGACCAGTGGAGATTGAAGTTTTGATTAGCGACGGAAACGGAGGAAGCGTGGTATCCACCATTTCCATAAATGTCGATCCTGTAAACGATCCACCGGTTATACCAAATTACGCAGAGGTTACTCTTGAGGATACTCCTCTCGGATCATCAGTTATAGGAACAGACATAGAGGAGGATACCCTGACATATACCAAGAAAACAGACCCGGCTCATGGAACTGTAACGGTCGAATCGGATGGAATTTACACATACACACCGGACCTGCACTTCAATGGTACAGACATTTTTACGATAGAGGTGTCCGATAATAACGGAGGGACAGCCATATCGACAATTGTTATAAATGTAAGTTCTGAAGACGATCCGCCGGAAATTCCGGACTATGCTCTATCGACACCAGAAGATACACCTGTTTCCGGTATGGTGATCGGAACAGATCCCGATGAGGACGACTTGGAGTATGTAAAGGGCACCGATCCGCTTCATGGAAGCGTGGAAGTCACGACGGGAGGCGCTTGGACATACACTCCAAGCGAAAATTTCCACGGAACAGACAGCTTTACAATAATAGTAGATGACGGACAAGAAGGTTATGCAGTCTCAACAGTGACGATAACGGTGGCCTCAGTAAACGACCCACCCGAGGTCCCAGACTATGAACACAGAATAAGATACAATACCGAACACCAAGGAACCATAGTGGGAAGCGACATAGAGACAGCAGCGGAGGATCTTGAATATTCAGTTCAAACTCAACCTGCGCACGGGACTCTTACCCTTAATATTGACGGGACATACACATATGAGCCCGACAGCGGATATATTGGAGAAGATTCATTCGCGGTGACAGTCACAGACGAAAACGGAGGAAGCGCAGTTTCCACCGTTGAATACCAAATGTACAAACCGTCATCAACACCAAACAAGCCGCCGACAGTTCCTGACTACAGCTTTGCTACATCCGAGGGAGTACCGGTAGGAGGAACGGTTGTGGGAACAGACCCTGACGGGCATAGACTCACATATAAAATGTACAATGGACCTTCAAACGGGACACTCATTGTAGAAAGCGACGGAAGCTGGGTGTATACTCCATTTGACGGATATACGGGAAGCGATTACTTCAGCGTAAAGGTCACCGATTCGCGCGGAGCAAGCGCAACATCAAGAATAGACATTACAATAGGCGACATAGCATATAGAATAAGTCTGGAAGCGGTTCCGGCATCCATACTTGGAGACGGAAAAACAATGACAGAGCTTTACGCGACAGTCACCGACAGCTATGGAAACCCTGTAAGCGGTGCAAACGTTACATTCACTGCACCGGTTGGCCAATTCCCATCCGGGGCAAGCGCGGCAACGGATTCGGACGGAAAGGCTCAGGTTCCATACGGAAAAGTAGACCTTTCAGGCAGCATAGAACCAAGAATTATTGAAGTGCTTGCAACGGTTGAGGATACCGAAAAGGGCCTCTTTGCAACAGACACAATACTTGTACACTTCATGCCGGCAGTACTTCGCGGAGCGGTATACGACACCAACCTGTGTGGTCCGGTTGATGGAGCTGAGGTGAGTGTTTCGGCAGACTTTGACGATGACGGAACAGTAGACTTTGACCAAACAGTCATTACAGGAGCAGACGGCCTGTATGAGATTGCCGTTCCATATGGAAATGAAGTTTACGATGTATATATAACATTTGACTTCGAAATTTATCCCGGGAAAATAGAAAGAATTACATTCTATCAGAAGGGAAAGGTTGACAAAGCCATAAGCGGAGTAGGAGATGTTTTTCACTCCGAAAGAGTCCACTACACACTGCTATCTGTTGGAGATGGAAACGGTACAAATGAAAGACTGAAAGACTTCAGCGGAATATCCTTTAAACTGTATAGATACCTTTCAGGAAGCCCCATATTGACAGTGGGATCCATAAGCAAGGGAAGACCTGTCGACATAGCCTTATTGGGAGACGGAATTCTTTACGCGGCAGTGGACGAAGAGCTTGAAGCAGTAGACTATCCGATTTCAGTAACTGAATCAGACGGAATGCTTTCAATAGAAATACCCGACTTCGTGGATTCAAGGGACTACAAGCTTGTGGCGCTGAACTCAAGCGGCGAAGAAATAGGTGTAGAGAACTTCAGAATGCTGGCAGATGGACAATTCTGCGCAGGCAGAGTACTCATTGCAGCGGCAGATTTGGACTACGAATTTTCTCAAAAGGATTTGGCAGTAGTCCTTACATCAGACAAAAGAAAGCTTGCCGAAAACGACCAAATAGAAATGACCCTGGACTACTACAACAGGACAGGAATCAATGTAGGCTCTGCAGACCTTGAGCTTTCGATTCCGAATGGCTTCACAGTTGTTGATGCAGGTGGAGGAACTGTTTCCGGAGACAAAATCGTATGGGACCTTGGAGCACTTGCAGGCAAGGAGTCAGGACAAGTAAAAATTGAGCTTTTAGCTGGAACAGTCGATGTGCCTGAAAAGACAGTCGAATTCGTAGCAAAAATAAGCTCCGACGAGTCCCTTGCAAACCTTGAGGACGATGAGTCAAGACTAACAGTGCTCCTTTATTCCACAAGCCTCGAGCACATGCACACGCGATACATCAAGGGTTATCCGGACTATACATTCAGACCGGAAAACTCAATAACGAGAGCCGAAGTTGCGGCGATATTTGCAAGGATACTCGACCTTGAAAGCACGGTCACAGGACAGAAGCATTATAGCGACCTGGAAGCCGGTCATTGGGCAGAGGAATACATCGAGGCGGCTACAAAACAAGGCCTCTTCCAGGGAAACCCGGACGGTACATTCAAGCCTGAGAGCCCAATAACCAGAGCAGAACTCGCGGTTGTAATAGCAAGATACTTCGACACAGAGAGAAGCGATACACTTGAGCCCATAAACAGCTTCTTCACAGACACCGAAGAACACTGGGCCGAGAACACAATAGAAGAAATACACAGAATAGGAATTGCCGACGGATACCTGGACGGGACATACAAACCCCAGAGCGCAATATCAAGACCCGAAGCCATAACAATGGTAAACAGAATGCTTTTCAGAGGACCGCTCGAAAACGCCCAAGCCACATTCCCCGACATGCCAACAAGCCACTGGGCATCGGGACACGCTGAAGAATCAATAAGAACACATAAATTCACATTCAATCCGGACGGTTCCGAAACAATGACAGAATTCATACCACAGCCTCTCTGGTAAAAGAAACAAAAGCATCACCCCATGGAAAAGGGGTTACATCAATCCCCTTTTCCATGGGGTTTCTTTATATTAAAAGACCGATTGTCCCCTTTGCATTCCCACCGAGCTTGAACGAGCAATTTCAAGAAGGCCGTATGTTTTCATATGCTCTATGAATGACTCGACTTTTTTTTCTTGCCCAGTAACTTCCAGAACCATTGTGTCCTGAGTGATGTCAAGCACGGATGCCTTGTAAAGGTCGGCCAGGTCCTTGATTTCGCGCCTTGCCTGGACCGGGGCAGAAACTTTTATTATGAGTATTTCCCTTATCAGGGAGTTCTCAGGGAAAAGCTCAACAACCTTGATTACCGGTATCTGTTTGTTTAGCTGTTTCATTATCTGTTCGGTCTGCCAGTCGTCTGCCGTTATGCCGATTGTCATCCTTGAGAATGCGGGGTCTTCTACAGTGCCAACGGAAAGCGAGTCTATGTTGTAGCCCCTTCTACTGAAAAGGCCTGCTATCCGGGACAAAACCCCTGAGTGGTTTTCAACCAGAACCGACAATATTCTTTTTTTCATTCTAAAACCTCCTGACAGAATTGATCTTGGAGTCTATTTTGCAGTTAATAAGCCAACTGTCATTACCGGATAAAGCCTGCATAAGCGTTTTTTCGAAACTTTCCATGTCGTATGCGTGGGCGCTCTTAAGACCATAGGCTTCTGCAATTTTAACGAAATCCGGTTCCTTTTCGAAATGCACCCCGTGCCTGCATTCTTTTCCGTAAGCCTTGTCCTGCAGTTCTCTGACCATTCCAAGATACTGATTATTCAAAAGGAGAATCACAACCTTTTCTCCGGATTCAGCCAATGTTCCAAGCTCGCCAAGACTCATCTGTATTCCGCCGTCTCCCATGACTGCAAAAACCTGACGATTGGGAACGGCCATTTTGGCTCCAATAGCCGAAGGGAGTCCGTATCCCATTGTTCCCAGGCCTCCAGATGTAAGGAACCTTCTCTTGGCGGACATTTCTATGTGTCTTGCCGCCCATATCTGGTTAAGTCCCACATCCGCAGTGAAAACAGCGTCCGAATCCGCCTTGTTTGAAACATGATGCAGCAGTACAGCCGGGTCAAGCCTGTCGTTTCGGGTCTTAAGCGGAACTGGCTCCTCAGAAGGAGTCCTGCAGGGATCCCAATTCCATGACTTGTCCGGGTCGATATTCTTTAGCAAATACATCACGACATCTCCTGCGTCGCCTACAATCGGTATTTGCGTTTCAATGTTCTTGCCGACTTCAGCAGGGTCTATGTCTATGTGGACAATTGTTTTTTTTCGCTCGAATATGTGTCCGCCAGCGGTTGCCCTGTCCGATATTCTAGCGCCTATTATTATAAGCAGGTCGGACTCCTTAAGGGCCTGTTTTGCCCGTAGATGACCGTGGGAACCTATCATACCCATAATATTGGCAAGGCTCCCGTCTATTGCGCTGTTTCCCATCAGAGTATAGACGGCAGGTATTCCGGTTTTTTCAAGAAAAATGTTCAGCGGCGTTCTGGCTCCCGAACAGAGTATGCCTCCCCCTGCGCATATCAGGGGCCTTTCGCTTTTTTCTATCGCATCGATGACTTTTTTTATTTGTTTTCTGTTTCCGTGGAAAACAGGTTTGTACCCTCTTATATTTATCTGGGGACAGCATGAATTCTTTACATCGGCTATTTGCATGTCTACAGGGACGTCTACAAGCACGGGGCCGGGCCTGCCTGTGGAAGCTATGTGGAAAGCTTCCTTCATTATTCTTGGCAACTCGTTTGCGTCTTGCACAAGGTATGTATGCTTTGTGAAGGGTTCGGAAGCTCCGGTTATGTCAGCCTCCTGAAAAGCGTCTGTTCCTATCCTGCTCCTTTGAACCTGGCCGGTTATGACCACAAGTGGGACAGAATCTGCTTGTGCGGTTGCTATTCCTGTTATAATGTTAGTCGCCCCGGGGCCGCTCGTAACTATGCATACTCCCGGCTTTCCGCTCAGGCGGGCATATCCGCTTGCCGCATGGGCGGCGCCCTGCTCTGTTCGGGTAAGCACATGGACAAGGCTTGAAGCTCCAAGGGCTTGGTAAAGGGGCAGAACGGCTCCCCCCGGATGACCGAAGACCCGGTCTATGCCGTGTTTTTCAATTGACTCTATTATGATTTTGGCACCTTCCATTTCAATTCCTCCCGCAAGTTTTAAATATTATTAAACTATGGATGGGGCTCCATGTCAATAAAAAATTCTGAAAATAATTATTTATGAAAATTTTCACGAAAACTTCAATAAAACTGTTGACAATATTTTGTTTGATTGATATCATAGGCAACAATATATCGAAAAAATAAACGCGATGACGGAGAGCGTCATCCGGAAGGAACCTTTAGAGAGCCGGCGTTTGGTGAAAGTCGGTGGTCCAACCGGAAGACTACTCGCTCCAGAGCGGCCGCCCTGAGAATGTAGGGGCGCGATGGGTGGTCTCATTATCGGCCGGTGCATTAAAATGCTCAGAAGAGGCTTGCACTTGAAACGTTATTTTCGTTTTTTGCAAGTAAAAAAGGTGGTACCGCGGGTAATGGACCCGTCCTTTGATTAGGACGGGTTTTTTTGTATTCAAAAATAAGGGGGATAATAAAATGGCAAAGAGAATAAGCATTTTCGACACTACGCTCAGGGACGGGGAGCAGGCACCGGGCTTCAGCATGGATCTTGGAGAAAAACTGCAGGTGGCAAGGCAGCTGGAGAGGCTTGGGGTAGATGTTATGGAGGCCGGATTCGCAAGAGCCTCGGAAGGAGATTTTGAGGCCGTAAAGGCAATAGCTGGTGTGGTCAAGAACGCAAGAGTTGCATCGCTCGCCAGGACAGCGACCAGAGACATAGATGTTGCATGGGAGGCCATAAAGGGTGCAGAGGCGCCAAGAATCCACACATTCATAGCAACCAGCGAGATACATATGAATTACAAGCTGAAGATGAAGCCTGAGGATGTAATAGAGAAGGCCGAGGCGATGGTAAAGTATGCTGCCGACCGTTGTCCGGACATAGAGTTTTCCGCAGAGGATGCAACAAGGAGCAACCCGATTTTCCTGGCGAAAATATTCGACAGGGTTATAAAGGCGGGAGCTACAGTGATAAATGTCCCAGACACGGTTGGATATGCCATGCCGGAAGAGTTCTTCGAGTTCATTGAAACCATACGTAAAAACATGAAATACGACCACAAGGCCGAGTGGTCCGTGCATTGTCACAACGACCTTGGATTGGCCGTGGCCAACACATTGGCATCGGTAAAAGCAGGTGTAAGGCAATTCGAGTGCACGGTGAACGGAATAGGCGAAAGGGCGGGTAATGCAGCACTAGAGGAGATAATCATGGCGGCAAGTGTCAAGAAATCCATTTTGGACATCGATACAAATATAGATTCAAGGCAGATTGCACGAACGAGCAAGCTCATAAGTGACATAACAGGAATTGCCGTGCAGCCAAACAAGGCTGTAGTTGGAAAGAACGCCTTTGCCCATGAGTCAGGAATACATCAGCACGGAATGCTGAGCAATTCGCTCACATACGAAATAATGACCCCCGAATCGGTCGGATTCGAAAAAACAAACCTCGTTCTCGGTAAGCACTCGGGCAAACACGCTTTCAGAGATAGGCTGAGCGACATGGGCATAGAAATGGACGAAGCTGAAATGGAAAAGGTCTTCCTTTCTTTCAAGGCATTGGCTGACAAAAAGAAGACTGTCGAAAGGGAAGACATAGAGGCCCTGGTCAACAGGCACAGATTCCGCCACGATGAAAGATTCTCGCTCAAGGGATTCACAGTGCAGAGAGGCTTCGAGAGATTTTCAAAGGCCGAGGTAACAATTGAGAACGCAAGCGGAATAATAAAAGAGCTGGGTGAAGGAGACGGCCCGGTGGACGCGGCATTCAACGCAATCGAAGGCATTACAGGAATAAGGGGCGAACTCAAAAGTTTCAACATAAGAGCAGTCACAGAAGGTAGGGATGCCCAGGGAAGGGCCGACATAATCATAGACTACAAAGGCGAGACTTACAGAGGGAAGGGTCTTTCGACGGACATAGTCGAGGCCAGCATTCTGTCCTATGTGGACGCAATAAACAAAATTGAATTGGATGACAATAACATGATCAAGGAGGCATAATAAATGGCAATGACAATGACCCAGAAAATTTTGGCAAAGCATTCAGGAAGGGAATCGGTGGAAGCTGGAGAGTTCATAGAGGCAGAGCTAGACGGTGTGCTGGGAAACGACATAACCACCCCGGTGGCAATAGATATACTCGAAGAAAGAGGAGTTGACAAAATAGAGGCCTCCGACAAGACCATACTTGTTATGGACCATTTCGTGCCCAACAAGGACATAAAATCGGCGGAAAACTGCAAGCAGGTGAGAAGCTTCGCAAAGAAGCAGGGCATAGAAAAATACTACGATGTGGGGGATATGGGCATAGAGCACTGCCTGCTTCCTGAAAAGGGACTAGTGGTTTCTGGGGACGCAGTAATAGGAGCCGATTCACACACATGCACATATGGAGCCCTTGGGGCTTTCTCAACCGGTGTAGGGTCAACAGACATGGCTGCAGCCATGGCGCGCGGAAAGACATGGTTCCGGGTGCCGGAAACCATACGGTTCAATCTTTCAGGCAAGCTTCCCGACTATGTTTCGGGCAAAGATGTAATACTTGCAATAATAGGCGATATAGGGGTCGACGGCGCTCTCTACCAGTCCATGGAATTCGGAGGCGATGGAATGAAGAGCCTTTCCATGGCAGACCGCTTCACAATAGCCAACATGGCAATAGAGGCGGGAGGAAAGAACGGAATATTCGAGGTGGACCAGGCTACACTGGCTTATCAAAAGGGGCGAGGTCAACGGGAGCCAAAAATATATAAGGCGGACCCGGGAGCTTCATATTTAAGGACAATAGATATAGATCTGGGTCAGGCCGAGCCTGTGGTGGCCTTTCCCCACCTACCATCAAACATAAAGCGCTTCGGCGAATTCGGAGAGGTCTTGCTCGACCAGGTTGTCATAGGAAGCTGCACAAACGGAAGACTCGAGGACCTGAGAAAGGCGGCCAGCATAATGAAGGGCAAAAAAGCCGCAAAAGGAACCAGAACCATAGTGATACCAGGAACCCAGAAAATATATCTAAACGCCCTCAAGGAAGGGCTGATCGAGATTTTCATAGAGGCCGGAGCGGTTGTAAGCACTCCCACCTGCGGGCCCTGCCTGGGCGGATATATGGGGATACTCGCGAAGGGCGAGCGGGCACTTTCCACAACAAACCGAAACTTCGTAGGGCGTATGGGACACCCCGAATCCGAGGTCTACCTTTCAAGTCCCGAGGTAGCGGCCGCATCGGCTGTAGCGGGCAAAATATCCCACCCTGAGGAGGTAGTGAAATGAGCAGAGGCAGAGCCCATGTCTACGGGGACAATGTGGACACAGACGTAATAATACCTGCCAGATATCTTGGATCCACTAGGGCCGAGGAACTTTCTGAGCACTGTATGGAGGACATAGATTCAAACTTTACAAGCCGCGTAAACAAGGGCGACATAATAATAGCCGGATCGAACTTCGGTTGCGGCTCGTCAAGGGAGCATGCTCCAATGGCAATAAAGGCAAGCGGAATCTCCTGCGTAATAGCGGAGTCGTATTCCCGAATATTTTTTAGAAACTCATTCAATATAGGTCTGCCTATCTTTATTTGCCCAGAGGCCGCAGAGTATGCCAAAACGGGCGACCAGATAAGCGTGGATTTTGAAAGGGGAATAATCAAGAATGAAACGCGGGACCAAGTTTACGAGGCACAGCCCCTGCCGGTCTTCATGATGGACATGATAAAAAAAGGCGGCCTTATGGCGAAAATCGAGGCGGAAAAGGGGGAGTCGGAATGAAGCAAATAGCTGTTTTGCCCGGAGACGGAATAGGTCCGGAGGTTACCCAAGCCGCCGTCCGCGTGATGGAGAAGGCCGCATCCAAACACGAAATCAACATATTGCTTGAATACGGTAAAATAGGGGGCCAGGCAATAGATGATACAGGAAATCCTTTCCCCGATGAAAGTTTGAGACTCTGTCAAAATTCTGATGCAATACTGCTTGGGGCGGTAGGAGGAGAAAAGTGGAACAGCCTTGCAAGCGAAAAGCGGCCCGAAAGGGGACTGCTTGCAATGAGGAAGGCTATGGGCACATTCGCCAATCTCAGACCGGCGAATGTCATGCCAGGCATGGAAAGCGCTTCCCCGCTCTCAAGAAGCGTGATAGGAAAAGGTTTCGATATACTTTTCGTCAGGGAGCTTACAGGGGGTATATATTTCGGAGACAAGGGGGTTTCGGCGGGGAACGGAGAACATTCTGCCTGGGACGAGATGAGCTACTCAGAGATGGAAATAAAGAGGATAGCCCGGGTGGCGTTTCAAGCGGCAAAAAACAGGAAAAACAACCTGGTCAGCATAGACAAGGCCAACGTTCTGAAGAGCTCCAGGCTCTGGAGAAAAACTGTAGAAAAAATGTCTCAAGAATATCCCTCCGTCAAGCTTCGCCATATGTATGTTGACAATGCAGCTATGCAGCTTGTAATAAATCCCAGGCAGTTCGACGTTGTCCTGGCGCCCAACATGTTCGGGGACATACTTTCCGACGAAGCGGCGGCAATAACGGGCTCTATTGGCCTCCTTGCATCAGCAAGCCTCAGGTCTGACGGAAAGGGCATATATGAGCCAATTCACGGTTCCGCACCCGATATTGCAGGGGAGGACAAGGCAAACCCCATAGCAGCCATACTTTCGGCGGCAATGCTGCTGAGGCACGCATTGGGGCAAGAAAAAGCGGCATCCTGCATAGAGAAGGCAGTGGTGAAGACGCTCAAAGAAGGGAAAAGAACCCGGGACATTGCCCGGGAAAACGAAGAGCCAATAGGAACGCGAGAAATGACTGATGAAATAATAAAGAATCTTTTATAATAAGCAAGCAGTCAATTAAACTTACATTAATCAGATAAACAGCTTGCAAAAGTATTCAGCTTGATATAAAATACAAAACAATACAAAAAACTGCATCAAAAGACTTCGACGGAGATAGGGTTTTTAATGAAAAGGCTCAAGAGAGCCGGTGTTTGCTGAGAACCGGTGCCTTGCTTGAAACCGAATCCCTCCCGAGTTGCAGGCATGAAAGCGCTCTTTGCACATAATGCCCGCCGACTGGTCCCGATAAAGGCCTAGGCTTGTTTGAGCTGAAAGAGCGGCGTCCCTTTGGGGCGCAAGCAAGGTGGTACCGCGGTATATACCCGTCCTTGGAATTGTTTTCCATGGACGGGTTTTTTATTTTTTGAATTTAAAAGTTGAAAGGGGAAAGAGATGAAAGAGATGAATAATGCAAAAGCAAGTGTGGTGGACATGGATTTTGAGCAGGCGCTAGAGCGTCTTGAACCGGTTATCATGCAAACAGGCTTGGTAAAAAGTGAAATTTTCGGACAAGAATCAGGAAATGAAGTATGGCTTAAGCCCGAGAACCTTCAATCGACTGGTGCATTCAAAATAAGGGGAGCTTACAACAAAATAGCGAAACTTTCTCCCGAGGAGCGCTCGCGCGGGCTTGTGGCATCATCCGCTGGAAACCATGCCCAGGGCGTCGCATTTGCGGCTAAGACCCAAGGCGTCGATGCAACAATAGTCATGCCCAAGACTACTCCGCTTATTAAAGTCGAGGCTACAAGGAATTACGGAGCCAGGGTCGTGCTTTTCGGAGATTGCTATGATGACGCCTATGAGGAGGCGTTGAGAATAATGAGGGATGAGGACAGCGTTTTCGTTCATCCCTTCAATGATCCCGATGTTATAGAAGGGCAGGGGACAATAGGTCTTGAAATAATGCGCGAGCTTCCGGAGACTGACTGCATACTCGTGCCGATTGGAGGAGGCGGACTCATAAGCGGAATAGCAATTGCCGCAAAAAGCATCAAACCGTCGGTCAAAATAATCGGAGTCGAGCCCGAAGGGGCCCAGGCCATGAGACTTTCCATGGACAAAGGCGAGCTGACTGGCCTTGGCAGGGTGGATACAATAGCAGAAGGCGTGGCAGTAAAAATGCCGGGCGAATTGCCATTTGAAGTAGTGAAAGAATTTGTTGACGAAATAGTGACTGTTTCCGACTATGACATAATGGAAGCTTCGCTCCTGCTGATAGAGAAGCACAAGCTTGTGGCTGAATCTGCCGGAGCACTGTCCATAGCGGGTCTTAAAAAGCTTGAAAGCAAAAAAACGAACATGGTTTGCCTGATAAGCGGGGGAAATATAGACGTTATGACCATATCCTCCATAATAAGCAGGGGGCTGGTAACAAGGGGCAGGATACTTCAGTTTACAGTGGATATTCCCGACAAGCCGGGCGAACTGCTAAGGATTTCCGAGTTGCTCGCATCGATGGACGCAAATGTCATAAAACTCGACCACAACCAGTTTACATCCCTCGACCGCCTTATGAACGTTCAGCTTGGCATAACCGTCGAGACCAACGGCCATGAGCACCGAAAAGACATAATTCACGGGCTTCAGAAAAAAGGCTTTAGAGTCCATGTCGATTAGACATTTTCAAATGACATCTCGACACATGACAAAAAATCGCACTTTTGTGATAATATTAAAGAGCAGATTTGAAAGAACAAGGAGGAAATTATATGTTTGACGGATACACTTGCCTGCCATGCGTTTTCAGCGAATTCGTTAAGGCGGTAAATAGGAATTTTACGGAAAAGAAAGATAAAGAGAGAGCCATGCGCAGTTTTTTCAATCACATGGCTCAGGCCGACTACGACCAAAGCCCGCCTGAACTTGTTGCTGATAGCCACAGGGTCATACGTTCAATTTTAGGCATAAAGGACCCATACAGGGAAATAAAGGAAGAGTTCAATGAGAAGATGCTTGCGCGGTATGGGGATTTTGAGGATCTCGTAAAGTCTTCGGAGGACCCTTTCGACGCGGCGGCGCGTCTGGCCGTTGCGGGCAACATAATCGACTACGGACCGGGCAAGCCATTCGACGTAGAAGCTACTCTAAGCAGAGCGCTTTCAGAAGATTTCGCGGTGGACCAGATAGCCGACCTCAAGGAGGTCTTAGGCAGGGCTGAAACCGTGCTCTATCTTGGTGACAACACCGGAGAAATAGTTCTCGACAAGCTTTTCATCGAAACGATTGACCACCCCAATCTGTTTTTTGCAGTCAGGGGAAAGCCTGTGATAAACGATGCAACGGTCCAGGATGCCATTATGGTTGGAATGGACAAGTCTGCAAAACTTATAGATAACGGTCACGACGCTCCCGGAACCCTTCTTGAAAACACATCGGCAGAATTCCTGGAAATTTTCAAGAATGCGGACCTCATAATATCCAAGGGCCAGGGGAACCTTGAGAGCCTTTGGGGCAAGACGGATAAAACCCTTTACTTCATGCTTATGGCAAAGTGCGACCTTGTTGCAGACCACCTGGGAGTTAAAAACGGCGACATGGTGGTAATGCGTCACATGCCGTGATGCCAGGCATTTGGCTTTTGTCCGGATTGGGACAGGGGAGCGTTTTGTGTTAATATTTAATAAGGCGATAAAAATACATAAAAACAGGGGAGGATTGAGAAATGTCTTATGAAACGCTTTTAACAGAAAAGAAGAACTACATAGGAACCATAACGCTTAACAGACCCGAACACCTAAACACATTCAGCGTACCGCTTTCTACAGATCTTAACGATTGTCTTTGGGAAATGGAAAAGGACCCGGATGTAAGGGTTGTGGTGATAAAGGGAGCCGGAAGGGCCTTCTGCGCAGGCATCGATGTCACCGATCTTGAGGGAAAAAGTCCGATAGAGTACAAAAACTGGGTCGACAACATGGAAAAAATGAGCCTTACAATTGCCGCCATGGGCAAGCCGGTAATAGCATCGGCCCACAAGATAGCTGTTGCAAACGGAGTGGGAATAGTAGCATCGGCAGACCTGGCAATAGCCGAGGAAGGTACTCGCTTTGGAACAACAGCCATAAATGTAGGACTCTTCTGCATGGGACCTGCCGTTCCGCTTGCAAGGAGCCTTGGCAGGAAGAGGGCGCTTGAATTACTGCTTACAGGGGACCTCATAGAAGCTGAAGAAGCAGAGCGCATTGGCCTTATAAACAAGGTTGCGCCCCAGGGAGAGCTTGAGGCGGAAACGATGAAAATGGCCGAGAAGCTTGCGGCTAAAAGCCCGCTTGCCCTTCAGCTTGGAAAGAAGTCGTTCTATCAGATGAGCGACCTGGAGTACGGCAAGGCATTCGAACTTGTAAACAACCACTTTGCAACCCTTTGCACCACCGAGGACGCCCACGAAGGAGTCGACGCATTTCTGGCCAAGCGCCAACCCGAGTGGAAACTAAAATAGAAGGTATTGAAACACAGACAAGCCTCTCTACAACTGTAGAGAGGCTTGTTTTTTTAAAAAACGGATTGGCATTTTTATTCCATAAGTATATCAAGCATCTTTCCCGTGTTGTTAAGGAAGGACTTGGTCACATTGTAATTGTCCGTATCCTCATATGCCACCTTTTCGAACCTGTCCGTCAATTGGTATATGCTCGCGTTGGGGTAGGCCATTATTATAGGGGAATGAGTGGCAATTATGAACTGGGAATTTTGGCCCACCAGGTCGTGAATTCGGGAAATCATGGCCATCTGCCTGGAAGGCGAAAGCGTCGCCTCAGGCTCATCAAGTATGTAGAGGCCCTTGCCGCCGAAACGGTTCATGAATGCCGCAAAGAAGGACTCCCCGTGGGACTGGGCATGCAGAGACACCCCACCGTAGGAATCGATGACTCTTGGGCCTCCTCCGGAACTGTCAAGCCTCTCTATGTCGGTGGCCAGATTGTAGAAGCTCTCGGCCCTCAAGAAGAAACCGTCCCTGGGCATTTTTACACCTTTTACCAGTCTTATATGTTTATATAGAATAGAGTGGGAATCCATAGAGGAAAAATTGAAGTTTTTTGTCCCGCCTTCGGGGTTGAAACCGCAGGCTACAGCTATGGCCTCGAGAAGTGTAGACTTGCCGGTCCCGTTCTCGCCGACAATGAAAGTGACAGCCGGATGGAAGTTCAATGTGCCAAGATTTTTAATAGCAGGCAGGCAAAAGGGGTAGCTTGAGAAGGATTCAATCCTTTCGGTCTCTAGTATTGCGCTCCGGAGATACTGCATAGAATCTTTTTCTATCATTGAAAATCACTCCTATCATTTTAATGATTGACAAGTATATTATATTTTAAAATGTAATAAAAAAGGAAGCAAAAATCGATTTTTCCTAACAGAATCTTATTGCTGTGTTTTTTGCATGAGGTTTGACAAAAAAAGGATACAGCGTTACTATGTGAATGTGCGTTCACATAGTAACGCGAAAGGGGGGGGCATATGGGCTTATCCTCGGTTTTAAAGATTCTTGCAGATGAAAACAGATTGAGAATATTAAACCTTATAAAAGGTGGAGAGCTTTGCGTTGGAGAAATAAGCACAATACTTGGCATATCGAGATCAAACGCCTCAAAGCATTTGGAGAAGCTTAAGATGGCAGCTTTCATCTCGGCCAGGAAAGACGCACAATGGATATACTACAGCCTCAAAGAGGGCTTGACGGATGAATATGTCTTCATACGCGCGCTTCTTTTTGACGAGCTTTCCAAAGAGGCGGCCTATCTTGCTGATCTGCAAAAGCTTTCGACTTACAGGCAGACAGGTCTCTGCTGCCAAGACCTTAGAGATGCGGGTTTTGACTTCGGCAAAATCGAAGAGACTGCAAGAACCCGGGCAAAAAAGGGATGAAGAAATTCTTTTGTCCCATACATAAGCAGATGAATAAATTTTGTATCATAAGTGGATAGAAGAAGGGAGAGGGGAAAATGGAAAGATTTGATGAATTATTGAGAGGAATGGATTTAGAATTCTTCGGAAGAGGAAGCCATAAAATATCAATAGAAAAGGCTCTTGACCTGCACAGCCGAGGAGAGGCTTTCATACTCGACATAAGGTCGGAAAAAGAGAACAGGCTTATAAGCCTGGGATTTGCCGCGTCGATACCTGCTAATGAAATACCGGACAGACTTGAAGAAATTCCGCATGGGGTGACAATAGCCATACTCTGCACATCTTCTGTGAGGGCGTCAGTGGTTTACGCATACATGCTCCTAAAGGGATACGAAAAGGCCAGGGTTATGGCAGAGGGCCTAAAGGACATAGCGGGCACGATTAAACCCGGATACGTCCGCAAATACAAAATGAAACCAAAAGAAGATCTCAAATGAACTCAGATATAATAATGCTGATAATAATACTGGCAATAGCTGTATCCATGTCCATGGTTGGAAAGGGCGGGGGCAACTTCTATGTCATTGCCCTGGTCATTGCGGGAATTTCCATGCACCAGGCAGCAACCACTTCACAGCTTATAATGATGGCGACATCGCTAACATCCATGATAATCTTCAACAAGCACAAGAAGGTAGACTGGAAGCTTGCCGTAATGATAGAGGTACCAACCGCAATAATGGCATTTGTGGGCGGATACTTCGCCAGCAGCACCGAAGCCTTTACGCTCAAGCTCATGTTCGCAGTTCTATTTGCCCTTATATCCCTCTTCATGCTTATGCCCGTAAAGGACAAGCCAATCAATAAGAGTGGCAAAATAGGCTACTGGAACCGTAAATACGGCGGATATGAATATACTGTAAACCTCTGGCTCATATTGCCAATAACCGCCGCAGTGGGATTTTTTGCAGGGGCAATAGGCATATCCGGAGGGGCCTTCAAGGTGCCGCTCATGGTTCTCCTTTGCGGAGTGCCAATGGAGATTGCAGTAGGCACATCAACGGCAATGGTTGCAACCACAGCAATGATGGGCTTTGCAGGGCACATGGTAAATGGAAGCTTTGACCCGGCCTTCGCCTTTCCGCTTGTGATAGCGGCAGTTGCTGGAGGCATCATAGGCAGCAAGTGCGCAGTCAGGAGCAAGCCGCGCAACCTCAAGAAAATATTTGCGGCCACAAACCTTCTTGCGGCCCTGATAATGGCAGTAAACATGATGAGCTGACAAAAGGAACATATAAAAAAAATGGACAAGCAAGTTTGGAAAGGATAAATCTCCCATGGCTTAGGGCATGGGAGATTTATCCTTTCTATTCTGCCAATATAAGTCCACAATTGATGATAAAGTTTCATCTATATATGCCAAGGGGGAATAATATGAAAATCGAAACACGCTTCACCAGAAAAAAACTTTCATCAAACGGAGGTAGAGCGCACTTGGAAGTGACTCTTACTCCACCTGAGGAGCCGCGCGACAAAAGACCGGTATGCGTGGTAATGGCCATAGACATGTGTGATGAAATGTCAAAACCCGACACTGTGTACAGGTTCACAGAAATGTACACTCCCATAATAAGCCACGTGAGGCTTGCCACCAACGAACTGATAAGCGACCTGGGCGAAGAAGACATTTTCGGATGCGTAGTATTCAATCATCGCGGTTTCATTTGCCAGGAGCTCATTCATCCTGTGAGCAAAATGGTGCCAGACATAAAGCTGCAGGTAAGCAGGATAATTCCCCACGGGGGAAGGAAGATAGCAGAGGGCCTCAAGCTTGCCGGAAAAATAATAACTGACAGAGTAGCGTCAAACTACAAGTGCCAGATAATACTTGTGACAAATGGAAAATCCACCCCTCATTTGGCCGCAGGGGAAAACCTTGCAGGCCAGTGCGAGGCGCTCAGAGAAAGGGGCATAAAGGTAAATCTTGTGGGCTGTAACAGCAAATACAGCCTGGAAGACTTCATTGCTATGACAGAAGCAGGGGGCGGAAACGGCCATCATGTGCAGAATTACGAGCACCTTGAGGAAATATTCAGAGAAGAGACAGAAACGCTCAGAAACGAATCGGCAAAAGATGTAAGACTGATAATAAGAAGCGAATCTCCACTGAAAATAGGCGGCAACCTGAATGGATATCCGCAAAAGAACAAAGACGGAAAGAGCGAAGTTTTCATAGGAGGACTATGCGAGCCTTTAAAACTACATTTTGAGATAAGGTCGGAAGAAAGTGAAAAGTCTTTTGCCGAAATGGAATTTGCGGCAGTATTCAAGGAAACCGGAAGCAAGGCATGCAAGAAGACCGTTTTCGAAACAATGCAGTTGACAAAGGAAGAAGTATGCAAGCAAGCATGCAATGTTGATGTCCTGAGGGCTTGGCTTATGGCCAGCGTTGTAGGATCGATAAGGGAAGCATGTCTAAATTATAATAAATGCAAATTTACCAAAATGGATGAGGGTTTAAAAAAAGCAAAGGAAGAGACGAGGAGTCTTTGTAAAATCTATCCGGACCAGGTCCCTCTTGTTGAAAAGAGCCTTAAAACCATGGAACAAAATGGAAAAATATTTTTTGTAAACAAACTGGGAATAGGAGAAAACAAAGCCGCATACTTCGAATCGATTGAAATTTTGAGAAGAAACAGTAAAAAAACTATAGATAATCTATATATTTAGCCATTCGACATTTTTCGCCAAAGGATTTACAAATCTTTTATATAAATAGTAAAGATGGATAAAAATTCTAGGGGGAAAATCATGAGCCGACTGGGAAATGCAATAAATATGCTTTTGATTCTCAAAAGCAGAAAAAAAATGAAAGTTGAAGAGCTTGCCAAAGAACTCGAAGTTGCTCCAAGACAGATTCGCCGCTACAGGGACGATCTTGAACAGGCGGGGTTTGCTATTTTTTCTGTTACAGGACCGGACGGCGGATACGAGTTGTACTCTCCGCTAAGCCACCTTCCTTGCGCCATAACAGAAAAAGAATTCGAGACAATGAAAATGCTCGGCAAGGAGCTTGAAAAGAGCCTTCCGCAAAGGCAAAAGGAATTCAAATCAGTGATGATAAAGTTGGATAACCTAAGGGCACCAGGGGGAAAAATAAAAAAGCCGGGAATTGTAAGGGAAAGCTATGAAACCTTCTATGTCAAAAGCATAGCCGCAGAAATGGATATTGATGATGAAAGAAAAAAACTCGACGATTTCCAGAGGGCGGCAATATCCAAGCGAAAAATAAAAATGACATACACATCAAACACTTCAGGAAAGAGCGAGCGAATCGTTCAGCCCTACGCTCTAATAGAACACGAAGGAAGCATATACCTTATAGCCCACTGCGAAAAAAGGAACAGGAAAATGTACTTCAAACTGGTGCGCGTGGGAGAATACCAGCTGCTCAAAGAAAAATTCCAAAGGGACAGGGCTTTCGACCTTGAAGGCCATGTAAAAAAATGCTTCGGAATATTCCAGGGCAAGGAAATGAAGATAGCCGT
>CAZXWC010000019.1:0-26670 GCA_964644525.1 uncultured Peptostreptococcaceae bacterium | reverse complement strand
CGCTATATTATGCGGCAATTGTTGCATTTGGTGTAAGATTGTTTGAAAACTTTGCCTATATTAGGAGACACTTTATATCAAAATTGCGAGAATGAGAGATATGAACATGCTTTTATGTTACAATCTATAGTGAATGAACAAACATTATTACACATATAAAATGCCAATAAGGAGGATTTCAACATGTTGGAATTTGATACTGATATAGAAAGATTTGCACAAATAAAAGTTGTAGGAGTTGGCGGCGGAGGAAACAATGCCGTGAATAGAATGATTGACGCGAATTTGAAAGGTGTTCAGTTTATTGCCGTTAACACTGATAAGCAGGCCCTGTTTTCATCAAAGGCTGAATTTAAAATACAGATAGGTGAAAAAATAACAAAAGGTTTGGGAGCAGGTGCAAATCCTGAAATAGGGAAAAAATCTGCAGAAGAAAGCCGGGATGAAATAAAACAGGCCTTAAGCGGTGCGGATATGGTTTTTGTTACAGCTGGAATGGGCGGCGGTACTGGTACCGGGGCAGCCCCAATAGTTGCAGAAATTGCCAAGGAGATGGAAATTTTAACGGTTGGGGTGGTTACAAAACCATTCGGATTTGAAGGAAAGGTAAGAAGTCAACATGCGGAAATCGGAATAGACAAATTGGGTGAAACAGTTGACACGCTTGTTACAATTCCAAATGATCGCTTGTTGCAAGTGGTAGAAAAGAAAGCGTCGATAATGCAGGCTTTTCAAGTAGCTGACGATGTACTGAGGCAAGGGGTGCAAGGAATTTCGGATCTCATATCGATACCGGGACTTGTTAATCTAGACTTTGCCGATGTAAAAACAATCATGCATGAAAAAGGATTGGCGCATATGGGGATTGGAAAGGCTGCCGGGGAGAACAGAGCCAAGGATGCCGCCCAAATGGCAATACAGAGTCCATTGCTTGAAACTACAATTAATGGATCGAAGGGTGTTTTGTTAAACATAACGGGAGGAACCGATCTTGGATTATTCGAAATAAATGAAGCTGCGGAATTGGTTTCGGAGGCAGCTGATTCTGATGCTAATATCATTTTCGGTGCCGTTATTGACGACGACATGAAAGATGAAATCAGAATAACGGTAATAGCGACCGGATTTGAAAAATATATGGGTCTTGCAACAGAGCCCATAGTGGAAGAAAAAATAGAAGAGAAAAACGAAAAACAAGAAAAAACAGAAACAGAAGTTGAAGATTCGAATGAATCTGCTTTGGTAGAAGAAGTTTGTATTGCCGGGAAAGAAGAAAAAGAGCCCGAACCGGATGAATCTGATTTTGAAAATGAGAAGGATGATGGATTTGAAGTATTAGATATTCCGACATTTCTCAGATCGAAGAGAAATCCGCAATAGCAAGTTATTGTATAAAGGAGGTAATTCATGAATTGTCCGTTTTGCAGCAACAGTGAAACAAAGGTGATTGATTCAAGACCTACAGACGAAGGAAATTCAATCAGGAGAAGGCGTGAATGCCTCGAATGCAAGAGAAGATTCACCACATATGAAAAAATCGAAGAAATTCCTCTTGTAATAGTAAAAAGGGACATGAGCAGGGAAACGTTCAACAGAGATAAAATTAGAAATGGAATTATAAAAGCATGTGAAAAAAGACCTGTTTCGATTCAAACAATTGAGCATATTGTAGAAGAATTGGAAAAGGATCTTCAAAGTTCATTGGAAAAGGAAATCGAGTCCGTCCGCATAGGGGAATTGGTTATGCAGTACCTTAAGGATACAGATGAAGTAGCATATGTGCGTTTTGCATCTGTATACAGGCAATTCAAGGATATAAACACATTTATGGATGAACTGAAGAAAATTTTAAATGAAAAGGATGCATAGGAATGGAAAAATGCGATATGATCCGATTCAGCAGGATTGACCAAGTAAAAAACGCCAGCATTGGACAGGAAGCCGGTTTTCAAAAAGGGGACAGGCTTGTTAAAATAAATGGAAAAGAAGTTAAAGACATATTGGATTATATATATTTGATAAATGACGAATACCTTTTGCTTGAAGTGGAAAAACATGATGGAGAAATATGGGAAATAGAAATTGAAAAGGAATACGATGAAGATTTGGGTCTTATTTTCGTTTCTCCTACAATGGACAGTATAATGCGTTGCCATAATAAATGCTTGTTTTGTTTTGTGGATCAAATGCCGAAAGGCATGAGATCCTCATTGTATGTAAAGGACGATGATTACAGACTTTCGGTGCTTCATGGGAATTTTGCTACATTTACGAATCTTGAGCAAGGAGACATTGATAGAATAATACAGCTCCACATAACCCCAATAAATGTTTCTGTTCATGCAACTGATCCTAAAATCAGAATTAGAATGATGGGAAACAAGCGTGCGGGCGATATAATGAAACAAATAAAAGCGATTACTGACCATAATATATCGATGAACGGACAAATAGTTCTTTGTCCCGGAATAAACGACGGAAAAGTGCTTGAAAAAACATTGGATGATCTTGAGGGCTTTTTCCCGAATATGCAGAGCATTGCGATTGTTCCGGTTGGTTTGACCAATTTCAGACAAGGACTTTTCAAGCTTGATAAAGTAGATAAGGCGAAAGCGACTGAAACCATAGAAATTGTGGAGTCTAAACAGGCGAAGTACAGGGAAAAATACGGAAAAGCATTCGTTCATCTTTCAGATGAATTTTATATAGTTGCTGAAAAGGAACTTCCTGCTTATGATGAGTATGAAGGATTTTTGCAGATTGAAAACGGTGTTGGAATTACAAGGAAATTTGAAAGTCAGATAATTGAAGCACTGGAAGGCGGGTTGCCGGATTCAAGTGGAAATTTAAAAATAGCAATGGTTACAGGAGCCCTCTCTTATGATTTCATCGTGAAAATGGCAAAAATTATTGAGAGGAAAATTGAAGGACTTTCTATCGAAATCGTTAAAATTGAAAATGACTATTTCGGCAGAGATATCACAGTAGCAGGACTCATAAGCGGCAAGGATTTATTAAATGCAATTGATAAAACTGAAGCAAAAACAGTACTTGTTCCAGCTACTATGATCAAGGAAGGCACCAGACTCACAGTTGATGATTTGAATATCGGGAAAATAGGAAAAAGTTTAATGAAAGAGATAATTCCGGTCGAGATTGACGGATTTATGCTTATTGATAAGATTATTAAAATAAAGAATCGGAGTTGATTGTATGACAAAACCAATAGTGGCTATTGTCGGAAGACCAAATGTAGGGAAATCGACGTTTTTTAATAAAATAGCGGGTAGAAGAGTTTCAATAGTTGAAGACAAACCTGGAGTTACCAGGGATAGAATTTATATAGAAGCAGAGTGGTTGACCCATAGATTCATTATGATTGATACAGGAGGCATAGAAATTATCGATGAAGACGTCATAATGGACAATATGAAGAAGCAGGCTGAATTGGCAATAGAAACTGCAGATGTTATTCTTTTTATGCTTGACGGCAGAGAAGGTTTGACTACGACTGACGAATATATTGCCGAGATGCTTAGAAAAACCAGAAAACCCGTTTTGCTTGTTGTAAACAAGGTGGATCAAATAAAATCAATCAATGATACGGTTTTGGATGCATATGCATTGGGGCTTGGAAATCCAATGGCGATATCATCTGCTAATGGTTTGAATCTAGGTGATTTGCTTGATGACATAGTAATGCATTTCCCCCAACCATCGACTTATGCAGACGATGATGAAGTAATCAAGGTTGCACTGATCGGGAAACCCAATGTTGGGAAATCGTCTATAATAAATCGAATACTTGGAGAAGATCGCGTGATCGTAAGCCATATATCCGGTACAACAAGAGATGCAATAGATACGCCTTTTGAAAAAAATGGAATACAATATATGTTGATCGATACTGCTGGAATAAGAAGAAGAAGCAGAATAAATGAAAATGTAGAAAAATACAGTGTTATAAGATCACTCAGCGCGATAGAAAGGTCGGATGCATGTTTTTTGGTTTTAGATGCAGAGGATGGCATATCGGAACAGGATAAAAGAATTGCAGGGTATGCTCATGAAGCCGGAAGAGCCATGGTGATAGTTGTAAACAAATGGGATCTTGTGGAAAAGAACAATAAGACGCATGATGAATTTGTGAAGCTTATAAGAAATGAGTTTGCTTACTTGTCATATGCGCCAATTATATTCATATCTGCAAAAACCGGAAAACGAACCGAAAAGTTGGTTGAACAGATAGACTATGTCCATAGTGAATATTGCAAAAGAGTATCAACCGGCGCATTGAATGATTTGCTGAATGAAGCAGTTATGCTTAATCAGCCCCCCTCTGACAAAGGAAAGAGACTCAAGATTTATTATATGACTCAAGTTTCCGTAAAACCGCCTAAATTTGTACTGTTTGTAAACAGAAGGGACCTTGCGCATTTTTCTTATATTAGATATCTAGAAAACAAGCTCAGGGATGCATATGGATTTGACGGAACGCCCGTAGTATTTGAAGTTAAGGAAAAAAAGAAAGGCATGTAAAAGAATCGACAAGGAGGTTTTTATGAAAAAGAAGATAGCGATAATGGGTGCCGGCAGCTGGGGAACGGCGATTGCTATGACCTTGAACGGCAAAGGACATGAAGTAGTTGTGTGGGACAGATTTTCGGAGCATGTAAACAAAATCAACAAAACAAGGGAAAATGTTTTTTCGCTTCCCGGAATAAAGATTGATGAGAAAATCATTTTTACCGACGATAAGGAGCAATGTTTGGGAAATGCAGAAATTGTAATACTGGCCGTTGCATCACAAGGTGTCAGAAGCACATTGGAAAGCATAAAACCCGAATTGATGAAAAATAAAATCATTGTGAACGTTTCAAAGGGAATTGAAACAGGAACATTAAAGAGGATGTCAGAGGTAGTTAAGGAATTCTTTCCCGATAATCCTTTTGTGGCTCTCAGCGGACCGTCGCATGCGGAAGAGGTTTCTAGAGGAATGCCGACAACACTTGTAGCCGCTTCAGATAAAATGGCATTGGCTGAAATGATTCAAGACTTATTTATAACAGATAGATTGAGAGTTTATACAAATACTGACGTTTGCGGTGTAGAGATTGGAGCTTCATTGAAAAATGTGATTGCTCTTGGTGCTGGTATCAGTGATGGACTTGGATATGGAGACAACGCTAAGGCGGCATTAATGACAAGGGGAATAGTGGAAATTGCCAGATTGGGCGAAGCTATGAATGCTGATGTAAATACATTCACTGGGCTTACAGGAATTGGGGATCTGATAGTAACATGTACCAGCATGCATAGCCGAAACAGAAGATGCGGGATACTTATTGGAGAAGGCATGAAAATGGATGATGCCGTTGAAAAAATAGGGATGGTTGTAGAAGGAATTTACACGATAAAGTCTGCATTTGAATTGGCGAAAAAATATTCGGTTGAAATGCCTATTGTTGATGAGCTTTATCGTGTTCTTTATGAAAATCATGATGTGGAAACCTCTGTGAACAATCTTATGACACGATCTAAGAGACACGAAATGGAAATGACAATGAAAATAAAATAAACACTTTGATAAAAAACTAACAAACGTGTTGAAAAATTAATTGTTTTGTGACATAATTGAATTGTCAAAAATCTACCGAAAAGAAGGGATGCAAATGCAAATTTTGGATGCAATGCTAAAAACTGCAGTTTTATTGTTGCTTGTTTCGGTGACTTGTTATTTGGCATGTTTGTTCGAAGAAAGGCGTTATTCGTGCAAAAATAAAATAATAATCAAAAGTCGCACGCTTACTGAAAACTACTTGAAACTTATAGACATGAAATGTTTTAAACTCGGAAAGTTGAGACTTTCAATAGGAGACGAAATCAAATTGCGTCTCGTTGAATCGAATAAGACATACAAGGGTAAAGTGCTCGGCATAAGGAAATATAAAGAAAAGTTATGTCTTTTGACGGATGATGACAACATTATGGAATTCAGCGTTGTACGTATAAAAAAATTAAAAATAGTATCAAGATATGGTAAAATTATATAAGGCTGCTTAGTAGCCTTATATTTGTTTTGACAGGGGATTATAATGAAAAGAGGAAATAGAAAGCATCAAGCGCTCAAATACGGCGTTTTCTTGATTATAATAATATTTTTCCTATATAAGATATTGGCGTTGGTTTTAGGCTTTAAAGAAACAAATGAGCTCTACATTGTAGAGTATGGGAGCATAGTGCAAGAAAATGAATACGACTGCTTGATAATAAGAGATGAAATTCTTGTGTTTCCAGCAGAAGCCGGTCAAGTAAAATACAAAGTGAATGAGGGCGATAAGGTAAGAAAAGGATATCTTCTTTATTATAATGAAGCTGGAGCATATCTTGAAGATAACGGGCAAAATGCGAAGAGTGTCGAAATAAGGACTTCAGGCGAATACCTTAGGGCGGCATATGAAAATCTTGATATTGAGAAACAAATTCAAGATATAAGATATTTATCCTCAAGTGGAATATATGACAGAATAGCATTGATAAAACTGGCAATTGATGAAAAAATAATGCAAACAGACAGAGAAAAAATTGAAGCAAAAGCAGTGGAACGCTACAATGAAACCACTTCGCCCATATCGGGAATTGTTTCATTCAATATTGACGGATATGAGGAAATTTTAAATAGAGAAAGCGTTACTCTTCTTGATATGGAAAAAATACTAAGTGAAAACATAAATTCAGTAAACTTAAAAGGCAGGCAAGCTGAAAATGATTCTCCAATAATGAAAGTTGTCGATAATTCGGCTTGGTATGTATATGTTTATACAGACCTTGGAAACATAGACCGTTTTAATGAAGGATCGAGTGTAAAGATTGTTTTTGAAGATGAAAATGTGGACGCAAGAGTAGTAGAAACAAATAATGAAATAGGCAACTGCTACGCAGTCTTGAGAATAAGTGAAGAGGCCAGGGTATTTTTGGGGAAAAGGTCGACAAGAATGCATATAATAAACAAAAACATAAATGGTTTGATTGTGCCCGTTGATGCGCTTGTTTATCAAGAGGATGAAATAGGTGTCCTTATTAAAAATATCAACGGGAAGGCAGTTTTCAAGCCAGTTGGTGTAAAGGGCTCAAATAAGGAATGGGCAGTTGTGAGCGATGGTATTTTTTATAGGAAGGATGAAAAAGAAAATGTCGAGGCGGTAGACACTGTCAAGGTATATGATGAGATCATTATTGATATCAGCGATTAGGAGGTTTTTATGGGAATTAAAATAAACTTGGAGGAAATAGAAAAAAAAATCCAGAACATATGCAATGAAAATAAAATTGATAGAAAGGGAATACAATTGATTGCAGTTACAAAAACAATCGATGTTGAAAAAATTAAAGAAGCTATAGATGAAGGGATTTTGACGCTTGGGGAAAACAAGGTTCAGGAGATAGTCGACAAGTACGATAAAATAGAAGAAAAAGCCAAATGGCATATGATAGGCCATTTGCAAAGAAACAAGGTTAAATACATAATTGAAAAGGTGGATATGGTCCATTCGCTTGACAGCATGAAATTAGCCCGCGAGATAGACAAGAGGGCGGCGCAGGCGGGAAAAACAATGGATTGTCTCATACAGATAAATATAGGGGAAGAGGAGAGTAAATCTGGTATTGACTATGATGATGCCGAATCGTTTTTGAATGAAGCCGGCAATCTTGAAAATGTCAGAATACGCGGATTTATGGCTATTGCACCATATATTGAAGACAAAGAAAAAGTAAGGCCATATTTCAAAAAAATGAATGAACTGTTTGAAAGAATGAAAATGAAAGGTCATGAGGATCAAATGATTTATCTTTCCATGGGAATGACACACGATTTTGAAACAGCAATAGAGGAAGGTGCCAATATGGTCAGGATAGGGACTGGGATATTTGGCGAAAGAAATTATTCAAGATAAGGAGGAATTAAAATGAGCGTAATTGATAAAATTAAATTTTTCATGGGGATTGACGAATATGATGAGGATGAATTTGATGAAGTTGAAGAGGATGATATATTTTCCGAACAAAGTATAGAGAAATCAGACGAAAAGGTCAAGGGAAACAAGATTTTGAATATACATTCAAATCAACAGATGAGGGTTATTGTTCATGAACCTAATGATTTCGAAGAGGTTCCAAGCATTGTGGACAACCTTAAAAACAACAAGCCTGTTGTAATAAATCTTGAAGAACTTGAATATGAATTGGCTAAAAAGATATTTGATTTTCTTAATGGAGCGGTATATGCTTTGGAAGGAAAAATACAAAAAATCTCCAAAGGCATATTTATAATAGCCCCAAAAAATGTTGAAATTCAAGGGGATTTCAAAACAGAGATAACTGAAAAAGGAATTTTCCCTTGGCAAAAGTAGAAGAATATGGAGGAGAACATGTGGATTATAGAGCAATCGATTTATAGATTTGTTGAAGTGGTTAACTTTTTGATTATTGCGAGAATAATATTTTCATGGTTTGCAAGAGATTATTCAAATCCTATTTTCAAAATGCTGTATGGATTGACTGAGCCGATTCTTTCGCCTTTTAGGACCCTTTTGTTTAAAATAGGCATTGGAGGGGGTACAATCGATTTTTCCCCCATTTTCGCAATTCTGACGCTTGATGTGGTCAGCAGCTTGATTGTTAGTATATTATAGAATGATTGGCAAAAGAGAAATAGAAGCTTTGCTGGACAGGCAAAAGCATATCAGTTATTCAAAAGAAGATGTTTATGAAATTTTGAACGTTTTGTCAGCATATGAATCCATTTCAATTGGCAAAACTGTTGGATTAAGCGGAATAATATCCAGGAGTCGTTTCAATCTTGTTGAAAATTTTGTGCGTTCAATTGGAGACAATGAAGTGAAGATTTGTTTTGAGGGCGGATATCCGGAGGCTGAAAGGGGAAGAGTTATTTTTTTCAAACATGCCAGACATGCGGAAGTAGCTGCTAAATCAGCCGGATTGAAAGCAATTGAACTTAAATTTAATTCAGAACCTGGACACAGGGATATTTTAGGGGCATTGCTTTCACTTGGAGTCAAACGTTCAAGGATTGGAGATATAGGAATAGAAGGACTTTTGTCATATGTGGTGGTATCGGAGGATATGGCTGGCTTTATAATAACGAATCTAAATCAAGTTGGAAGATCGCTTGTTAAATCATCTCTTGAAATTTCATGCAGTGAGTTGAATATGCCTAAAAAGCGCTTAAAAAAGAAAGAAATAGTGCTTTCGTCAATGAGGGCTGATTTGGTTTTATCCAAGGTTTTCAATATAGGCAGAAAAGAGGTTAAGGGTGATATTTCAAAAGACAAAGTAAAATTGAATGATTTTGTTCTTAATAAAGCGAATCATTGTGTTGTAGAATCAGATGTTCTTTCTTACAGAGGCAATGGTAAAATAATAATAGGTGATATTAAAGGCATGACTAAGAAAGGAAACTATGTTCTTAAGATAAAAAAATATGTGTAGTGGGGTGTAAATATGATTAATCCGTTGGAAATACAGGCTGTTGAATTTGGGAAATCGTTAAGGGGTTATCAAACCGGGGAAGTTGATAAATTTATTGATGATATTTTCGAAGACTATGAAATCATATACAAGGAGAATAAGGAACTTAAAGAGAAGATAAAACTTATGGAAGAGGAAATTGAGACATACAAGAGCATGGAAAAGACATTAAATGAAACATTGATACTTGCCAGTGATACTGCCGAAACTTTGAAAACCAACGCTGTAAAAGAAGCCGAATTTATAAATCAGAAGGCTGAAGAGGAAGCAAAAAGAATAATCGAGAAGGCAAATGGAGAAGTTATGAGGATTAAAGGCGAGTTTGACGAAGCCAAAAAACAGGTTATGATTTTCAATGAAAGATATCGCAATCTTTTAAAGTCGCAGATAGAACTGCTGAACAAGTCAGTTGAAGACATGTTAGATTGAACATGGTCAAAAAAAGCAACCCTGGCGGGTTGCTTTTAAGAATTTAAAGGAGGTAATTCCAAAATGAAGATAGGAATCATAGGAGCAATGGATGAAGAAATCCAGTGCATATTGGAATCGATGGAAATAGCGGACAAGAAAACTTACGCAGGTATGACTTTTAATAAAGGTTTTGTGCACAATAGTGAAGTTGTGCTTGTGATGTCGGGAATAGGGAAGGTTAATGCTGCACTTTGCACTCAAATACTGATAACGGAATTTAAAGTTGAAATCATCATAAATACAGGGCTTGCCGGAGCATTGGAAGAATCATTAGAAATAGGAGATGTAGTTGTTTCAAATGAATTACTTGAACACGACATGGATGCAACGGGTTTTGGATATAAAATTGGGATGATACCGAGAATGGAAAAATCGATTTTCGAGGCGGAACCAAGATTGATTGAGTTGGCTGTAGATGCCATTGGCAAAGAAAAGAAAGCATGTGTGGGCAGAATAGTATCAGGGGATGTGTTTGTTGCAGATATGGAAAAAAGAATTTACCTTAATCAAACTTTTGGCGGTTTGTGTGCGGAGATGGAAGGCGCTGCAATAGCCCACGTTTGTCATGTCAATAAAAAACCTTTTGTAATAATAAGAACAATTTCTGATAAGGCAGACAATTCGGCAACTGAAAACTTCAGTGAATTTGCTTATAAGCATGCGCATGAATCAAGTCGAGTGGTGATTGACCTTATTAAAAGAATGGAAATGGAAAAATATGAAAACAATTAAGATGCTTGTTGGAGAAGATGGTGAAGGATTAAGGATTGATGCTTATATCAATGAAAATATTGAGGAATTTTCAAGAAGTTATTTGCAAAAGTTGATTGGGGATGGAAATGTAAGGCAAGATGGAACTAAAGTGATGAAAAAGAATTACAGATTAAAGAAAGGCATGATACTGGAATTGACCGTACCGGAACCCGAAAAAATTCAGCTTGAAGCCCAAAACATAAATCTGAGCATTATTTACGAAGATGAAGGGCTTTTGGTTATAAACAAGGATAAGGGTATGGTTGTGCATCCAGCACCGGGAAACTATGATGGGACGTTAGTAAATGCTCTTTTGTACCATTGCGATTCGCTTTCTTCTATTAATGGCGTAATAAGGCCGGGTATAGTTCACAGAATAGACAAGGACACCACAGGGCTGCTCCTTGTTGCTAAAAATGACATGGTTCATAAAAATCTTTCGGAACAGTTGAAGGACCATTCCATAACGAGAGTATACTATGCTCTCGTTGAAGGAATCATAAAAGAAAAATCGGGAACAGTTGATGCCCCAATTGGCAGAGACCCGTCAAACCGCTTGAAAATGGCGGTTGTGGAAAATGGTAAAAATGCAATTACACATTTTGAAGTTTTGAGGAGCTTTAAGGACACGACCCTTGTCAAGTGCAAATTGGAAACCGGAAGAACACACCAAATAAGGGTTCATATGTCATATATAGGCCATCCTATTGTTGGCGACTCCTCATATGGATTTAAAAAGAAGAGGCATTCTTTTTCGCGACAGGCTTTGCATGCCAAGAAAATAAGCTTTTATCATCCGGTTGAAAAGAGGACCATGACTTTTACATGTCCTATGCCAGAGGACATGAAAAAACTTATAGAAAAAATGAAGGCAATGGATTAATCCATTGCCTTCATTTTTTCTATTTCTTTTTCTTTAGGGGTTATATAAAGTGTTTTTTGTTTAGAGTACGTCACAAGTCCTGGACCTGCCCCCTTTATTTTATAAACATTGCGTACTTCAGTGCAATCGACAGGTACATTTGAAGAAAGACGTCCTTTGCTGTAATATGCGGCTATTGAAGCCGCGTCTAAGAAATCTTTTTCCAATAAAGAGCCGTCATTTAAAAGCACAACATGTGAACCGGGCATGTCTTTTGCATGAAACCAAATGTCTTTGGACTTGGATTTTTTAAAAGTGACACGTTCGTTTTGTGTGCTGTTTTTGCCTGCGATTATTCTTTTTCCATTTGCTGTTAAAAATGTCATGTGAGTTTTATTGAATTTATCGATTTCTTTTGATTTCTTATGCTTTTTGTTTTGTATTAAATCTTTGCCTAAATATCCTTCTTTTTTCAATTCTTCTTTTATTGCTGCTATATTTGCGAATTCATACGAATTTTCAAGGTTAACAAGAACATTGCTTAAATATTCAATTTCGCTTTTTGCAATAAGTATTTGTTTGTGTATGTGTAATTTCGCATTTTTGTATTTGTTGTATTTTTTAAAGCATTTTTGTGCATTTTTTGATGGACTGATTTTATTATCCAGAGGTATTTTGATAGGCTTGTTTTCGTCATAGAAATTATCCAAAACTATTGACTGCATTCCGTGTTTTACTTTATGGATGTTTGCCAGAAGTATATCTCCATATATTTTGTATTTTTCATAATCAAGCGAATGAGTGTATTCTTCATGCAGCTTTTGCAGTTTGTTGCGTGAATGTGAAAGCCTGGATTTAACAAGCTTGTTTAAATTTGAGGATTTGGATGCAAGATCAGCAGCCTTGTTTTTGTCGATATAGTATCGGTCTATAGCATAGGAAATCGAATTGAAATTCTCACGTTCATAGATTTTGCTTGGGTATATTTCCAATTCGGCTGCATGAAAATCTTTTGGTAAACTTTTTTTACTAAATACAGTAGGCTTTTCACCTCCTGAATCTATTGACTTTCCAAAGGCTATTATTGTATTCCAAATTTTTTTGGTAGAGGGGCGGTCAATGTCGGATGTATTTGTTTGCGGTTCTATTCCTGCGCGATGGCAGAACTCTTTTGCCAATATCGGACTTATTCCCTTGTAGTTGCAATAAATCATTTTATAAACTTCTGTATCTTTAAATTGCATTTTTCCATAAAAATCGCTAAAAAGGCATTCTTCAATATTGAGTTTGCCCTGATCGGGTGGAAAAGAATATGAGAGGCCTGGAAGGACTTGGCGCTGTCTGCTTATGGTTGAAGGAATTCTTCTTATGCTGTCTATTATTACTCCTTGAGCATCCAAGAGAATTATATTGCTGTGTTTTCCCATTAATTCAACAACAAGCCGTTTTTTTTTCGAAAATTTCATCTCGTCATGTGTATGGAAATCGAAAAAAATTATTCTGTCGTTGTCATATTGCAAAATTTCACTTAAGAACCCGCCTTGCAAGTGTTTTCTTAAAACCATGCAGAAGAGTGGGGGTACGCTCGGATTTGTTTTGTCCATTTCTGTCATTGCAATATATGGAAGACTGGAATTTGCAGAAATCAATAACTTATGGCTTTCCCGCCCCTTTTTGAAACGAAGAGTCAGCTGGAATTTGTCTGGCTGGTATATCTTATCTATCCTTGAATCTTTTAAAACCGTATTCAACTCGCGCTTGAGTGAGCGCGCAACATATCCGTCAAACGGCATAATATCACCCTTTCTTTTTGATATGCTCAAGTATATCATTTTTATCTGGCAAAACAAATATGACGATTGCAGCTGTAAACTTTGGTATAATAAAGAAAACAAGATAAGGAGAGTGCAAAGTGAGATTTACAAAAATGCATGGAACCGGGAATGATTTTATTTTAACTGAATATGAAGAAATAAAAAGCGGGAGTTTGAGTGTTTCGGATATTGCAAAAGGCATTTGCAATAGGCGTGTAGGAGTTGGGGCTGATGGATTTATGTTTCCCATGGAATCCCGTATAGCCGACATAAAAATGAAATATTATAATTCTGATGGAACAAAAGCGGAAATGTGCGGAAATGGAATAAGATGTTTTGCCAGATATGTATATGAAGGCGGCAAGGTTGCAAACAGAAAATTTACCATAGAAACGGATGCCGGAATCTATAGTGTTGAATTAATTAACAAATGCATGGTTGAAGTTAAAATGGGGGAAGCTTTGATTGATGCGGCAAGCGTGCCTGCTTTAGGGGGCAGAGAAGGCAAGTTTTTAAAAGAAGAAATTGAAACGAGATTTGGAAAAATAGAAGTAAGCTCGGTCAGGATGGGAGTCCCCCACACTATAGTATTCGAAAAGGGAGACAAATTGTTTGATGTTAAAAAATGGGGATATGAGATTGAAAAAATGAAAGGAGTATTTCCCGAAGGGACAAACGTTAATTTTGTAAAAGTCATTTCACCCAAGGATATTTCTGTTGAAACTTGGGAACGAGGAGCAGGAAAGACTTTATCATGTGGAACGGGCGTATGCGCATCAGCTTATTTGGCTCGTTTTTTTGGTGTTGTTGATGAAAACATTGACGTAAAGGTACCGGGGGGCCGTTTGTCCATTAGAATGAAAGGCGATTCTCTGTATATGAAAGGGGAAGCGGTTTTAATATGCCGAGGTGTTTTTAGTATGGAGAAATGCAATTTATAGTTTATGATATAATAAAAAATGGCGCATGTATCGAGACTAATCAATTTATTGAAAAAGGTGATTTATATGGCTAAAACAAAAAACAGAAAAAAACCAAAAGCAAATTTGAAAGTGAAAGGTGAAAAGAGACATTTGATTTTGCCATTTATAATGATTGCTGCAGGTATAATGCTTTTACTTAGCATTTACACTGAGTCTGCTGGAATACTTGGAGAATGGATGAATGATGTTTTCAAAGGCTTGTTCAATGGAAATGCAGTATACCTGGCTTTTATTTTGATTTTGTCTGGTGTGTTGCAAGTGATTGAAAAAGCTGGTTCTTTTCGAGGCATTATAGTATTTATGGATTTTATGGTTTCAGGATCAATTTTATACGGAATCACAAACGACATTTCCAAGACATTTGATGTGAAAGAAACAGCTTTCTATTTCGCAAGTGGTGTTTCAGGGGAAGCTCCAGGCCTGGTGAATAGAATAGTGTATTCCACAACGGTTAAAATGCTTGGAACCTATGGAAGCATACTTCTTTCTGCAGTACTTTTATTGATTGGAACGGCTATGGTTTTGGACAAATCCATAGCGGAAATAGTTAAATCGATTTTTGGTGGATTTCGGTTGTTTTTAAGAATCCTTAAGAAATCAGCAATAAAAATATTTACAAAAGATGAAAAAGAATACAGGGAAGGAAAAAAGAAAAAAGAAAAATACGAAAAGGAAGCTCCTAAGAAAAAACCTGAAGCAATTAAAATGCAGTCGCCGATAAAGGTGATTGATTATGCTAAAGAGTATGATGAAGGCAAAGACAATGTTGAGAACGGAAAAACTGAAGAAAACATAGGCAAGCGGGATGAAAATCTCGAAAAGAGTCAAGGAGATTCAAACCAGGGACCTATAAAAATAAATAAAGAAATAGTGAACAAGGGAGACAGTGAAAGCTATCTGCAATACAGATTGCCGGCAATTAAACTTTTGGATAAAACCCCTGAAAGCGGCAAAGAAATGGATAAAAAATCCGTATTGAAGAAAGCGAAAAACCTTGAGCGGATACTGGATGATTTTGGAGTAGATGCAAAGGTGGTTCAAGTAAGCAGGGGGCCTACAATTACCAGGTATGAAATACAACCTAAGCCTGGGGTTAAAGTAAGTAGAATCGTTTCGCTCTCGGACGATATTGCGTTGAATCTTGCAGCGAGAAATATAAGGATAGAAGCACCGATTCCAGGCAAGGCGGCAGTCGGAATAGAGGTGCCAAATGATGGAAATTCACTTGTCAGCTTGCGAGAAATAATAAACAGCAATAGTTTCAAAGAAAAAAAAGAAGGATTGAATTTTGCACTTGGGAAAGATATTTCCGGAAATCCAATTGTATCGGATCTTGCCGAAATGCCGCATTTGCTGATTGCAGGCGCAACGGGATCGGGGAAAAGCGTATGCGTCAATGCATTCATTACCAGTTTGTTGTTTTCAAAAAGACCGGACCAGGTAAAATTTTTAATGATCGATCCTAAAGTTGTTGAACTGAATCAATATAACGGAATTCCCCATCTGATAATGCCTGTTGTTACTGATCCACAAAAATCTGCAGCGGCTTTAAATTGGGTTGTAAATGAGATGAATGAAAGATATAAGATATTTGCAGAGAGCAATGTCAGGGATATTAAAAGCTATAATAAAAAACGAGATCATGAAAGCATGTATCAAATTGTTGTTATAATTGACGAGCTTTCGGATCTGATGATGGTGGCTCCGAGTCAAGTGGAGGATGCAATATGCAGAATAGCCCAAATGGCAAGAGCTGCAGGAATACATCTTATTGTTGCAACGCAAAGACCTTCTGTTGATGTAATAACGGGGATAATAAAAGCGAATATACCGTCAAGAATAGCTTTTTCGGTTTCGTCTCAAGCCGATTCCAGAACTATATTGGACATGGGTGGAGCTGAAAAGCTCTTGGGTAAAGGTGATATGCTTCATTACCCGGTGGGACAGACCAAACCTAGAAGAATTCAAGGGGTTTTTGTATCTGATAGCGAGACCAACAAGGTTTTGGATCATATTAAATCACAGGTTGACCAAGTGGAATATGAAGAAATACCCGCAGAAAATTTCATAAAAGACAGTGTTGATGAAACCGATGAGCTTTTACCTGAAATTGTCGAAACAGTGGTGGAAATGGAACAAATATCGATATCGATGCTGCAAAGAAGATACAGGATAGGTTATAATCGTGCCGCTAGAATAATTGACGAGTTGGAGAAAAGAGGCATAGTAAGCAAAAGCGACGGCAAGAAAGCAAGGAATGTTTTAATAAATAAGGAAGATTTGGAGACGGACTATGAATAGAGATATTAAAAATGAAGTTGAAACTAAAAACAAAAAGTTCTACATTGAAACTTTGGGATGTTCAAAGAACCAGGTTGATTCTGAGTTTCTCGCAGGCAGATTGATAACGGCGGGCTTGGATTTGACTTATGATTACAAAGAGGCGGATTATATAATTGTCAACACATGTGGTTTCATAGCAGACGCAATGGAAGAGTCAGTTAATACCATATTGGAATTCGGACGACTAAAAAGCGGTAATCAGGTTATTGTAGCGGCAGGATGCCTTTCTGAAAGATTTGCTGATGAAATACGGAGAGAGATGCCTGAAGTGGACATAATCATAGGGGTTGCCAAATTCTTGGAATTGCCTGAAATGTTAGAGAAATTCAGCAGTGAAGACAATAGAATTTCAAACATTGGCGATATAGACCGATATGTGGATTATCAAGAAGAGGAAAGAGTTCTTCTCGAGCAAGAACATTATGCCTATGTGAAAATATCCGAGGGGTGCGACAATAGATGCACATACTGCACCATCCCCGGATTCAAGGGAAGATACAAGAGCAGAAGAATAGAAGATCTTGTTTCAGAAGCAAATGAATTGGCAAGCAGGGGAGTAAAAGAAATAGTTCTAATAGCACAGGACACTACTAAATACGGAATAGACATATATGGTGAAATCAAGTTAGTTGGCCTTCTCGAAGAACTTGTGCTTGTAGAAGGCATCGAATGGATAAGGATATTGTATGCATATCCGGATGTTCTGGACGAGTCGTTGATTAATACAATAAGGAAGCATGAAAAAATATGCAATTATCTCGATATGCCTATTCAGCATTGCCATGACGATATCTTAAAAAAAATGAATCGCCATACAAATGAAAAAGATTTACAAAATGTTTTGGGTATGATTCGAAGATTGATTCCGGACATGTCCATAAGGACAACTCTGATGGTTGGTTTTCCGGGAGAGAGTAGGGAGGCTTTTGAAAATCTGATTGCTTTTGTTGAAAAACAAGAGTTTGACAAGCTTGGAGTATTTGAATATTCACCAGAGGAAGGAACGCCTGCAGCAAAATTTGATTGCCAAATTGATTCAATTACAAAGGCGGACAGAAAAGAAAAGATAATGATTCAACAAAAGAAAATTTCGCAAAATAAAAACAACAGTAAAATCGGAAAGACCATGAAAGCGATAATAGATGAAAAGATTGAAAACGAAGATGTTTACATGGGTAGAACACAGTATGATGCTCCTGAAGTAGATGGGGTTGTATATATCAATACGAAAAGCAAGCTTGTTCCTGGTGACTTTGTGAATGTTAAAATTACAGATGCGCTTGAATACGACTTGATTGGAGTGGTTGAAAATGAATTTACCGAATAAAATAACAGTTGCAAGGATAATAATGGTACCTGTATTTATTTGGGTTCTATTGTCTGGAATAGAGAATTCACGACTAATAGCAGCTGGGATTTTCATAATTGCTTCAATTACAGATTTTGTCGATGGTTACCTGGCTAGAAAATATGGATTGATTACAGACTTTGGAAAGTTGATGGATCCAATGGCGGATAAAATATTGGTTGCATCTGCGTTGATCGCATTGGTTCAAGTTGGGCGGATATCAGTTTGGCCTGTTGTGATTATACTTGCGAGGGAATTTTTGATAACATCCTTTAGATCTTTAGCGGCATCTAAAGGATTGGTAATAGCGGCTAGCATTTGGGGTAAAATAAAGACGAACACACAAATATTTGCGATAATATTATTACTGTTAACCAGTAGCCGGTATGCTGATGCTGTGCTTTGGGTTTCGGTGGCATCGACAATTTTATCTGCAGTTGATTATATTGGAAAAAATAAAAAAGTCATAGCGTAAAAAGGAGATATTATGGATGCGGCAATTGTAAATGTAGGGACGGAGCTGTTGATGGGAGAAATTGTTAACACAAATGCGGCATACCTGTCATGGCAAATGAAGAAGTTTGGAATAAACGTATACTATCAAATTGTTGTTGGAGACAATCATTCCCGTTTGAAAAATGTATTGGGCATCTTGGAAAAGAATGTGGATGTAATTATTTTGACCGGGGGACTTGGGCCGACAAAGGATGATATGACAAAAGAAGCGGTTGCGTCAGTATTTGGAAAGAAGTTGAAACAAAATAATGAAGCTGTAAATCAGATGGAAAGAATCATGAAAAGATATAGCAGGTCCGAAAAGGAAATAACGGAAAACAACTACAGGCAGACTTTTTTCCCGGAGGGAAGTAGAATACTCAAAAATGATATGGGTTCGGCCCCGGGATTTATTTTGGAAATGGATGAGGGAAAGAAGGTCGTGATATGTCTTCCAGGTCCTCCCCATGAAATGAAAGCTATGTTTATTTCTCACCTAAATGATTATTTTTCCGAGAGTACAGAAGTTTGCATTCATTCCAAAGTATTGAGGCTTTCAGGAATCGGGGAATCTGCGGTTGAAACCGAATTGATGGATTTGATTGAAAACCAGAATGACCCGACGATTGCGACCTATGCTAAACCTGGAGAAGTGGCTATAAGGGTGGCGACAAAGCAAAAAAATAAAGAATCGGCGGAAATTGCATTGAAACCAACTTTAAACGAAATAAAAAATCGTTTGGGCGGATATGTTTATTCGGAGGATGAAAGAGAACTTAATGAAATGGTCGTAGATTTGCTGAGGGATAAAAAATGGAAAGTATCTACAGTTGAGTCTTGCACGGGTGGTTTGCTGGCATCGAATTTTATAGATGTGCCTGGGGCGTCGGATGTTTTTGAGGAAGGTTTTATAACTTACAGCAATAAAGCTAAAGAAAAAAGGACTAATGTCGATGTTGAAATTTTGAAAAAGTATGGTGCTGTCAGTATGCAAACGGCTGAAGCCATGGCCTTGGGACTCAGACAAGAGACAGGCAGCGATGTTTGCGTATCGGTCACCGGCATAGCCGGACCAGATGGCGGAACAGAAGAAAAACCGGTTGGACTTGTATATTCTGCTGTTTTGATTGATGGAAAAATTGAAATTGAGACTTATCATGTTCGGGGAGACAGACAGAGGATAAGAGAATATACAGTAAGGAATATAATGAAAAAATTATATCAAATTTTAAAAAAGGTTGATTAATAGTAAATTGTGGGATATAATCAATTAAAAGAACAGATGTTCGATACGAAAGGTGGGTGAATCCAGTTTCGCACTGGAACAATATGGATGAAAAAAAGAAGGCTCTTGACGCAGCATTAAAACAAATCGAAAAACAATTTGGAAAGGGTTCAATAATGAGGCTCGGAGACGATGGGGCCAGAGCAAATGTGGAATCGCTTCCTACGGGCATAGTTGAGTTGGATATTGCCTTGGGCATAGGAGGAATTCCCAAAGGGAGGATTATTGAAATATATGGCCCAGAGTCTTCAGGAAAGACAACGGTTTCTCTTCATATGATTGCGGAGTGTCAAAAAATAGGAGGAAACGCAGCTTTCGTAGATGTTGAGCATGCACTCGACCCTTACTATGCCGGTAATTTGGGGGTTGATATAGATAATCTCATACTTTCTCAACCGGATACAGGAGAGCAGGCTTTGGATATAGTTGAAGCTTTGGTCAGAAGTGGAGCAATAGATATAATTGTTTTGGACTCAGTTGCGGCACTCGTGCCAAAGGCGGAGCTTACTGGAGAAATGGGAGACAGTCACATGGGCCTTCAAGCAAGGCTGATGTCACAGGCAATGAGAAAACTGACTGCAATAATAAGTCGTTCAAGGACATCTGTAGTATTCATAAATCAACTTAGAGAAAAAATAGGCGTTATGTTTGGAAATCCTGAAACCACGACAGGAGGAAGGGCTCTTAAGTTTTATTCATCAGTTAGAATGGATGTGCGCAGGATAGGAAGCATCAAACAGAAAGATCAGATTGTAGGAAACAGAACAAAAATAAAGATTGCCAAGAACAAGGTAGCCTCACCATTTAAAATCGCTGAATTCGATATAATGTACGGCGAGGGAGTTTCAAAAGAAGGAGGTATTCTTGATTGCGGAGTCAATGCCGATATAGTAAAAAAAGCAGGATCTTGGTATAGCTACAATGAAGAAAGAATAGGGCAGGGAAGAGAAAATGCAAAACAGTATCTTAAGGAACATGTTGATATGTTCCTTGAGATTGAAAAAAAGATCAGGGATTATTACGGTCTGGAAAATGAAAACGAAAAAGAAAAAAAAGAGGAATAAATTCTCAAACAATAGAATGAAATAGGGATTTTAGCAAACAAAAGGGTCGAAACATCCCCCATATGCGTTTTTTGGGGAGTTTCGGCTTTTTTTGCAAAGGGGATGTGACAAATGAAAGTAATATTTAAAGAAAGAATCAACAAGAGCGTGACAAGGCTTGTCACAGATTGCGAAGTTTTTTATTTATGTGATTCCAAGTGGCTTAAAAAAAACAGTTTTGAAAATGATTTTGCGATTGACGAGGAAATGGAAAATGAACTCAGGGAATTTACCGAGGCGTATTCTGTAGAAAGGTCTTTGAAATATATAGAATTTAAAAGAAGAACGGAAAAGGAGCTATCAAATCATCTAAAGAAAATTCCTGTGCCCGACGATACGGTCAGGGCGACAATCGCTAAAATGGTTGAATATGGGATGCTGGACGATAAATTGTATGCAAGGGACTACATTGAAGAGCTGATTGGTAAAAATCAATCTACATACGTGATAAAAATGAAATCTATAAAAAAAGGGCTTAAAGAATCTTTGGTAGAGACAATAATGTCTGAACTTTATGTTATGGAAAATGAAGGTATAAGAGCTTCGAAATTGATTGAAAAGAGATACGGAAGAAGCAATGAAAAACGTGATTTAAATAAGATGAGACAATACTTGTACAGAAAAGGGTTTTCAACAGAAGCCATAAGGAAATCAATGGAAAATCATTTTGAAGGCATTGACCAATAAGCTTGACAATAATTTGGAAAAGTTTTAAAATTACAAAGAGGATTCTATTAAACTGCCCGTTTTAGTTCCTCGTTAATTGGGTTTTAACCGAGTTGTCTCGGTTTTTATTTTTTATTATAAATTGGAGGTGTATGCATATTATCAAAATATACTATTTAGTTATTGCAGTTGTAGTACTTTCCCCCATTGTTTTTGGATTGGGATATCTATACAGGAAAAAAATTGCCGCTGAAAAAATACAAAGTGCTGAAGAGAAAGCAAGAAAAATACTTTCCGAAGCAAATAAATTGGCGACAACAGCGAAAAAAGAAGCATTAATAGATGCAAAAGAAGAAATTCATAGATTAAGAAAAGATTTAAACAAAGAAATAAGAGAAAGAAGAACAGAAGCTCAAAGAACAGAGAAGAGGCTCAATAAAAGAGAGGAATCTCTTTATACAAAGACAGAGGTTCTTGAAGAAAAAGAAAACAAACTGATTGGAAAATTAAAAGAAATAGAAGTAAAGAACCAAGAGATTGACGAACTTTTCAAGAAACAGATCGAAGAGCTCGAAAGAGTATCGGGATTTACTGCTGAGGAAGCAAAGGAAATGCTTTTGAAGGATATTGAAAAAGAAGTTCGATACGAGTCTGCAATCATGATTAAGGACATAGTTTCTGATGCGAAAGAGGAAGCCAACAAAAAAGCGAAAGAAATACTAGCTTATTCCATACAAAAATATGCTGCTGACTATGTTGCTGAAAGCACTGTATCGGTTGTCAATCTTCCGAATGATGAAATGAAGGGAAGAATTATTGGCAGGGAAGGAAGAAATATAAGAACTCTGGAGACATTAACCGGAGTTGACCTTATTATCGATGATACTCCCGAAGCGGTTATTCTATCGGCTTTTGATCCAATCAAAAGGGAAATTGCACGTGTGGCATTGGAAAAACTTATTGTTGACGGCAGGATTCATCCAGCAAGAATAGAGGAAATGGTCAATAAAGCCACAGCAGAGATAGATGAAAAAATCAAGGAAGAGGGAGAAGCCGCAACATTTGATGCGGGAATACACAATCTTCATCCAGGTTTGGTCAAATTGCTCGGAAGATTGAAATACAGAACAAGTTACGGGCAGAATGTTCTGAAGCACTCAATAGAAGTATCGTATTTGGCCGGTCTCATGGCAGCTGAGTTGGAAGTAGATATGAAGTTGGCTAAGAGAGCTGGATTGCTCCATGATATAGGAAAGGCTCTTGACCACGACATGGAGGGTACTCATGTCGAAATTGGAATGGATGTTCTTAAAAAATATGGAGAATCTAAAGAAGTGATTCATGCAATGTCTACGCACCATGGCGACTATGAACCTCAAACGATTGAGGCTATTCTTATCACAGCGGCGGATGCTGTTTCAGCAGCAAGACCGGGTGCGAGAAGAGAAACTCTAGAAACATATGTCAAAAGGCTTGAAAAACTTGAAGAAATCGCAAAATCCTATGAGCAGGTTGACAAGGCATTTGCAATACAGGCAGGACGTGAAATAAGGATAATGGTTAAGCCTGAAAGAATATCAGACACTGATATGATACTGCTTGCAAGAGAAATTTCAAAGAATGTTGAAAATGATCTTGAATATCCAGGTCAAATAAAAGTTAATCTCATAAGAGAGACAAGAACTGTTGATTACGCGAAGTAGAAATAAAGTTACATTTTAAAATTTTACACCCCCAAAGAGGAACAGGCAATCAATCTGATTGACAAATCCTCTTTGGGGGTATTTTAATATATAAAATATTTTGCTCTTTAAAAAGGATTCCAATGGATTCTGTAGAATACTAATACAGGGATTAATATGAAATATATGTAAATTAATCGTAAAAATACACATATTAAAAATCAAAAGGAGGAATCATACTAATGGATATTTTAAAAGTTTCGGCTAAATCGAGTCCTAATGCGGTTGCAGGGGCTTTGGCGGGTGTTTTGAGGGAAAATGGGCATGCTGAAATTCAAGCTATTGGAGCCGGGGCATTGAATCAAGCGGTCAAAGCGGTAGCGATAGCAAGAGGTTTTGTAGCACCAAGCGGAATGGATTTGGTTTGCATTCCTGCTTTTACAGATATTGAAATAGAAGGAGAAGAAAGAACCGCAATAAAGTTGATAATAAGCCCGAGATAATAATAAATTTATTTTGTTTTCAAACCTGTCCTTTGGATAGGTTTGTTTTTTATTTTTAAAACCGAAGATTAAACATTTATTGATAAATATTGTTCGTTATATTATAATATTACATGGTCAGTTATCAAGAGCAGATAGGAGGAATTACTATGTCTAACGAAATATACAGCAATCCCTTGACGGAAAGATACACCAGTGTGGAGATGCAGAAAATATTTTCTCCATACAATAAATTCAGAACCTGGAGGACTTTATGGATAGCTTTGGCTGAAGCCCAAAAGGAGTTGGGATTGAATATAAGCAAAGAACAAATAGCTGAAATGAAAGCCGGAGCGGATGATATTGATTTTGAAAAAGCGAAAGAATATGAAAAAAAGACGCGACATGATGTAATGTCTCATGTGCTTACATTTGGAGAAGCTTGTCCAAAAGCCAAGGCGGTAATGCATCTTGGAGCTACAAGCGCTTTTGTTGGAGACAATACCGACCTTGTAGTATACTATCAAGCACTTGAATCAATAAGAAAGAAGATAGCCGTGCTCATCATAAAACTTTCGGATTTTGCAATAGAACATAAATCGCAGCCGACCCTCGGATTCACACATTATCAGCCTGCTCAACTTACGACGGTAGGAAAAAGAGCAACCCTATGGATACAGGACTTGCATATGGATTTCATTGATTTGGAGCATCTTATGGAAAATTATAAGATAAGGGGAGTAAAGGGCACTACAGGAACCCAGGCAAGCTATTTGGAATTGTTTAATGGAGATCATGACAAGGTTATGCAGCTTGAAAAGAAAGTCGCTGAAAAAATCGGATTCAAGGATGCATTTGATGTTTCAGGTCAGACTTATTCTAGAAAATTTGATTTCAAGATACTCTCTGTATTAAGCGGTATAGCACAAACACTTCATAAAATGACAAATGACATTAGACTTCTCCAGAATCTAAAGGAAATGGAAGAGCCATTTGCAAAAAACCAAATTGGTTCATCCGCAATGGCATACAAGCGAAATCCCATGAGAAGCGAACGTATTGCATCCCTTTCACGCTATGTTATGAATAATTTGGGCAATGCTTCTGACACAGTTTCAACACAATGGTTCGAAAGAAGCTTGGATGACTCGGCTAACAGAAGGATTGTAATTCCGGAAACATTCATGGCAACCGACGCTATATTGGATATTGCATCGAATATAAGCACGGGTCTTGTAGTCAATGAAAATGTGATAATGTCTGATATCGATAAGGAACTTCCGTTCATGATGACAGAAAACATATTGATGGCGGCAGTAAAAAAAGGTGGGGATCGGCAGGAACTCCATGAAAAAATCAGGATTCACTCGATGGAGGCGTCGAAGCAGGTGAAACAATTGGGCAAGCAGAATGATCTGCTTGATAGAATCGCCGAGGATGATTCCTTCAAGTTGGATTTTGAAGACTTGAAACTGTTGATGAATCCAAATTTATATATTGGCCGCGCTCCAGAGCAGGTAGAAAATTTCATTGGAAAAATAATCGGACCCATAAAGAAAAACTATGGAAAATTTGCATATGAAGAAGTAGAAATGAAAGTTTAGTTTGAATTCATATAGAAGAATACTATGCAGGATGATATGTCTTGCATTTTCTTTTGAATTGAACTATACTTAAAATGTATATTTAGGGAATAGTTGAGAAGGAGGATATAAAATGTATGAAAAAAAATTAAAAATACACAATAAATCTTCAAAACCCACCAATGTGCTTGCTTATGAACACGGCATGATTCAGGAGTGCCTGGAAATTGAAAAGTTTCTGCCTGCTTACTTATACGATTTTTTTCTTTACTTGAAAGCATCGGTCGCTGTTTCTACCAGACTTGCTTATTTGCATGATATTAAATTCTTTTTGAAATATATGATAAACGAAAGCAATCTTTCGGATGCTTCTTCAATCGCCTCCATTCCCATTGAGGATGTAGTAAATATAACTGCAAAGGATGTAAATCGATATTTGGGCGGATATTGCTCGCGGTATTTGCTTGAAAAGGGAAATCAGCCAATAGTCATGGAAAACAATAACAGGTCGCTTTCCAGAAAAAAATCATCTCTTAGCGTGCTGTTTAAATTCCTATATCGCGAAGAAATAATGCCTAGCAATATAACAGATGCCTTCAACCCTATAAAGTTGCCAAAACCGCAACCTGATGCGATTAAAAGGCTTGATATTGATGAGGCCCGCATTATGTTCGATTGTGTAGAAAGCGGAAAAGGCTTGTCTGACAAGGAAAAGATTTATTGGAAAAAGACAAAGTACAGGGACCTTTTGATATTGATTTTGTTCACCACGTACGGTTTGCGTTTAAGAGAGCTTCAACAGCTTAATGTTTCATCGTTCAACATAAGCCGCGGCGAATTTATTGTTTATAGAAAAAGAGGTAAAGAATCTGCAATGCCGCTCAATAAATCTGTAGAGAAAGCGCTGAAGAATTATATTGAAATTGAGAGGAGCGGATATTCACCCAAAGGGGAGGATGCGCTTCTTCTCTCGATGCAAAAGAAGAGGCTTACCCAAAGGGCGATAAGGGATATTGTAAAAAAATACACAGCAATTGCACTTGGAACTACAAAGGATAACGGTTACAGTCCGCACAAGCTTAGGGCCACAGCTGCGACATCGCTTATAGAAATGGGCGCATCCATATATGAAGTAAAAAATCTTCTCGATCACGACAATGTAACCACAACACAACTATATTCAGCACATAAAAAAGATGAAAAGAGAGAAATAATTAAAAATTTCGAATGGCTTGATGAGGATTAGTCGAA
>CAZXWC010000018.1:0-26790 GCA_964644525.1 uncultured Peptostreptococcaceae bacterium | reverse complement strand
AAAATGACCAGGCTATATGTTGGGAGATAAAGGCGGAGTGGCTGCTGTCGATTGACGGGGAAGAAACTAAGGGACTGTGATAGCTTTTACAAGAGTAACGGTTTTGTAAACAATGGCAGCCATGAATGGTATACAATGGTTAAAAGAACTTGATTTGGATGGTGGGGTGGTTAAATGAAACGCTTGTTACTTTTTTTTGCAATAATAAGTCTTGTTCAATTGACTTCAGGCTGTTTTGTTGTTGGGGCAAGGGCGCCCGGCGACTTGATGGAATCACCAAGTCTGAAGAATGAACAGCAGACGATAAAAGCTTATATAGATGAGGAACTGCAAAGCGGCGAAACGCTTTACAAACCCGAAAATCCGGACGGAATGAGCGCCATCAATTTGGTTGATTTGGACGGCGATGGAAGCGACGAAGCGGTAGTTTACTACAAAGACGGCTCAAACTACAAATTGGGCGCTTATGTCTTCGTCAGTGCCGGCGGAGCCTGGGAGCTTGTATCCAAAATTGAATCTTCGGGCGTGGACATATCATACAGCGGTTTTTACGAATTGAACGGTGGAGGGAGCAAAGAGATAGTTATGGCATGGTCAGCGGACAAACTGGACATACAGATGAACAAGTATGTTTCGGTTTACACTTATGGTGAAAAAGTGGAGGAGCTGTACCATGATTCCTATACCGAAATGGTTGTCGGAGACTTTTATGGAAACAGCAATTCGGAAATCCTGCTTCTCAATCTTGACCGCAATGTGAGCGAGCCTTCTTCGACAGGCAGGCTTGTGGCTTTCTCGGACGGAAGCCTTAAGGCAATAGACAAGATAAATCTGGATCCATATATAAACGGCTACTACAATGTAGTTTCAGGACTTGCCTCTCCGGACAAGACGGGTATTTTTCTTGACATGGGGATAGGAGCCCATTCGGCGGCGACATACCTGCTTGTAGTTGAGGAGGGAAAAATAGAAAATGTTTTCAGTGGAGACGGGTCAAGCTTCTACAGCAAGACATCTAAGGCGTACGCGGTTGAAAGCATGGATATAAACGGTGACGGAATAATAGAAATAGGCACATACGAGGAGCCCTACATAAATGAATATTCAATGGCGGATACGCCATGGATAATAAATTGGCATCAATGGGACGGGAAAAAAGATTTGGATTTGACTATGAAGATGTATGTGGATTCTGAAAAAGACCTCAGAGTCGATTTCCCGGACAAATGGCAGAAGGACGTGACTGTCGGATACTCGGGCGACGGCACCAAGGACCTGCAAATAAGCTATGTGGATGAAAATGCGGGTCAGACATACCCCCTTTATAATGTAAGGGTAATAAGTAACGACAAGCTTTCTGAAAGAGTCGAGACGTTCGGGTCGGAATATTTTGAATCTATGTACAAAGGCGGAAAAACGTATGTGGTTGAAAAAATTTATATGAATCAGCAAATCCCAAGCAGCATAGAAAGGGAATATGCCGAAAAAATAATTGATGATGAAGAAATGAAACGGTTTATAAAAACTTGGAGGTGACATGGGGATGAAAGGAAGAATACTTTTATTGGAAGATGATGATTCAATAAGAAATTTTACAAAAATCAATTTGACAAGAAACGAAATGGAAGTGATAGAGGCAAGCAGCGGAGAAATGGCCCTTGAACTTTTTGAAGGCGGTGGAAACATAGATATTGCAATTCTTGATGTAATGCTTCCGGGCATAGACGGATTTGAGGTTTGCAGGAGTATTAGAGAAAAAAACAAGGAAATTGGAATAATAATGCTTACCGCAAAGACTCAGGACATTGACAAGGTTATGGGGCTTGAGTTCGGAGCGGACGATTATATAACAAAACCTTTCAGTCCGATGGAATTGATTGCGAGGGTCAACTCCCTTATGAGGAGGGTTAGACTGAAGGATGATGTAACAGAAGGAAACACAATAGAATCGGGCGTTTTTAAAATCGATTTAATAGCGAGAAAATTTTACAAGAATGACCAAATAATCGAACTGACGCCAACTGAGTTTTTGTTGATCAAGGTTTTCGTGACAAATCCCAACAAGGCGCTTTCGAGGGACGATTTGCTTGATGATGTTTGGGGGGAAAATTACATAGGCGATTTGAAAATCGTTGATGTCAATATAAGAAGACTTAGACAAAAAATCGAGGATACGCCTTCCGAACCTGATACCATAGAAACAATATGGGGTTTGGGATACCGATGGAAAGAGGCTGATTGAGCTTGAAAAGTCTGAAAAGGCGCGTTGTATTCAACTATTCGTTTGTAATATTGATCACTATAGTTTTTCTTGAAATATTGTTGGCTGTTTTTGTAAGGCAGTACTATTATGGAAACATAACTCAGATATTGAAGGAAAAAGTTGCTGTGACGACCGAATTTTATGACAAATATCTTGTTTACGACTCGTTCGACTATAAGTCCCAATATATAATTGAAAATTTTTCTATGGAAGAGAAAGCCGAAATTCAGATAATAGACCTGTCCGGCAGAATTGTCAACTCGTCATCGGGCTTCAACATAGAAAAACCCGTTTCGACCCCCGACTTTAATAAGGCCATGCAAGGGGAGATAGGCACATGGAGATACAAGGACAAGGATACGGAAGAAGAGCTTATATCGGTTTCGGGACCCCTGGTAAACAGACAGGGAATGGACGGAGTTTTGAGGTATGTCACCTCAATAGAAGAAAGCAACCGTGTAGTTGAGAAAATAACCATCCAGGCAGTTTTTTTTGGTGGTGTCGTATTGATTTTGGTTGTGCTCCTGAGCGTTGTATTGGCGGAATCGATAATAAAGCCTATCAAGGAACTAAAGACAGTTTCCGAGAAAATTGCAGATGGAGATTTAAATGCCAGGGCCGTAATACGAAAGAACGATGAAATAGGCGAATTGGGACAAACATTCAATTACATGGCAAAGGAATTGATGAAGTCCAGTCAAATGAAAAACGATTTTATTTCTTCCATATCCCATGAAATAAGAACCCCGCTCACTTCCATAAAGGGATGGTGCGAGACCATGCTTATGGGGGATTTGAACGATGAAGAGGAAATAAGGGACGAGCTGATGATTATCTCAAAGGAGACAAACAGGCTCAGCGAACTTGTCGAGGACCTGCTTGATTTCTCAAAACTTGAAGCCGGAAGGATAGTACTGAACAAAGACAAGGTGGACATAAATTATTTGCTTATGGATGTGGCCAAGCAGTTTTATCCAAAAGCCATGAAGCAAACCATACGGCTTGAAACAAAATTGGACCAAAGTCTGACATATGTGGAAGGGGACGAGAACAGGCTGAGGCAGGTTCTTATTAACCTTATAGACAATGCAATAAAGTTTACCGGGGCCAATGGAAGGATTGTAGTCGGGTCAAAAGCTGAAGGTGACAAGGTCAGGATATTTGTAAAGGACGATGGACAAGGGATAGACAAAAACAGCCTGGATCATATAACAGATAAGTTTTTCAAGGGAAATATGAAATCGCCGGGAAGCGGTCTGGGGCTTGCCATAACAAATGAAATTGTAGAGCTCCATGGAGGAATTATGGAGATTGAGAGCACTCCTGGAAATGGCACAACAATCAGCGTGTTGCTTTAAAGTAATCGCCTGGCATCAGCATTGAAAAACACAATCCCATCCGAAACACGGATGGGATTGTTGAAATTAATAAAAAACAATCTGAATTGTAGGCAAAACACAAACATTAATAACATAAAATGTGTTTATTGTATGTATTTATTCATATAAGGAGCAACAATTAATTGAAATTGCAAAGAAATATTGTATAATGTACTGAAAGGTGTTCCATAGAATAAATATTAAATAAAGAGCAATAAATTGAATAATTATGCAGTTGAGGGTATAATACAAAATAAACAAAAAAAACAGGAGAGATGTTTATGGATAAGCAAATCAAGAAGATACTGGTTGCAAATCGTGGAGAAATAGCAATAAGGATTTTCAGAGCATGCAGCGAATTGGGAATAAGGTCAGTCGCCATTTATTCCAAGGAAGACAAGTATTCGCTTTTCAGGACAAAGGCTGACGAATCATATCTTATCGGTGAAAAGAAGAGCCCTGTAGATGCATATTTGGCGATTGACGAAATAATCCATCTGGCGCTCAAGAAGGGTGTCGATGCTATTCATCCGGGATATGGATTTCTTTCTGAAAACCCCTACTTTGCTGAAAAGTGCGAAGAGGCGGGTATAGTTTTCATAGGCCCAAACAGTGAAATGATAGTGGGCCTGGGAGATAAAATCCAGTCCAAGATACTGGCCAAGAAAGCTAACGTGCCAACAATTCCGGGGGTCGACAAGCCAATAGCAAATGAGAACGACGCACTCGAATTTGCAAAGGAATGCGGATATCCAGTGATGATAAAGGCAGCCGCCGGCGGTGGAGGCAGGGGAATGAGGATTGTTTACCAGGAAAGCGATCTCATTTCTGAATTCAATAGTGCCAAGAGCGAAGCCAAGAAGGCTTTTGGAATCGACGACATGTTCATAGAAAAATATTTGAACAAGCCCAAGCACATTGAAGTCCAGATTCTTGGAGACAACTACGGAAATATTGTGCACCTTTACGAGAGGGATTGTTCAATTCAAAGAAGGCACCAGAAAATTATTGAATTTGCCCCCGCATTTTCAATAAATGAGGAGCTTAGGGATAGAATATGCCAGGATGCGATAAAGCTTGCGGGATCAATGAAATACAGGAGTGCGGGAACTGTCGAGTTTCTTGTGGACAGTGACAACCACCACTATTTTATTGAGATGAATCCCAGGATACAGGTCGAGCATACCGTTTCGGAAATAATAACCGGAATAGATATTGTTCAAAGCCAAATTCTTATAGCACAGGGTTACACTCTTGATTCCAAGGAGATAGGCATACCCAGCCAGGAATCAATAGAGACCAGGGGCTATGCAATACAGTGCAGGGTTACAACAGAGGATCCTGCAAACAATTTCGCCCCCGATACGGGGAGACTCGAAGTGTACAGGTCGTCTTCCGGTTTTGGAATAAGGCTTGACGGCGGCAACGGATACACAGGAGCCCAGGTTTCTCCTTATTACGACAGTCTTCTGGTTAAAATAATAGCTTACTCAAGAACCTTTGAGGATGCTTCGAGGAAAGCCATTAGATCCCTTAAAGACACTACAATAAAGGGAGTGAAGACAAACACGGCATTTCTGATAAATGTAATCAATCATCCGACTTTTCGCCAAGGAAAATGCGATACAGGCTTCCTGGATCACACGCCGGGACTCTTCAACATAAGGCCTTCCGGCGACAGGGAGACTAAAATACTTCGCTACATCGGAGAAAAAGTCGTAAACGAAGTAAAAGGAACCAAGAAGGATTTCGACACCCCGCTTGTACCCAGCTTTTCAATGAAAGACGAACTCAAGGGGACCAAGCAATTGCTTGACGAGAGGGGTCCGGACAAACTTGCGGACTGGATAAAATCCCAAGACAAGCTTTTGCTTACCGATACTACATTCAGGGACGCCCACCAGTCTCTTGTAGCCACAAGAGTCAGAACGAGAGACATGCTCAAGATTGCCGAGGCTACATCAAGCTGCGGAAACGACTTGTTTTCACTCGAAATGTGGGGCGGGGCGACATTCGACGTTTCATACAGATATCTTAAGGAGTCTCCATGGAGAAGGCTTGAAAGACTTAGGGAAAAGGTTCCGAATATTTTGCTTCAAATGCTTATTCGTGGCTCGAATGCCGTAGGATACAAGAATTACCCGGACAATGTAATAAGAGAATTTATTAGGGTTTCATCCGAACGGGGTATAGACGTATTCAGGATATTCGATTCCCTCAACTGGCTAAGAGGCATGGAAGTCGCGCTTGACGAGGTTTTGAAAACAGGAAAGATGGCCGAGGTTTCCATGTGCTACACTGGGGACATACTTGATGAAAAAAGAGACAAGTACAGCCTCAAATACTATGTTGAAATGGCAAAGGAAATAGAAAATATGGGAGCCCATATACTTGGCATAAAAGATATGGCGGGTCTCCTAAAACCATATGCCTCCAAAAAGCTCATAAAGGCGCTTAAAGAGGAAGTGTCCATACCAATTCATCTGCACACACACGATACGAGCGGGAACGGAGTTTCGACAATACTGATGGCTGCCGAGCAGGGAGTTGATATAGTGGATACGGCCTTCAACTCAATGTCGGGGCTTACAAGCCAGCCGGCCTTGAATTCGGTTGTAGCTGCTTTGGAAAACACAAAAAGAGATCCAAAGATATGTCTTGAAGGGTTGCAGAAGCTTTCTGACTATTGGTTTGATGTAAGAAAGATGTACGAGCCTTTCGAATCGGATCTAAAGTCGGGGACCGCTGAAATCTACAAGTACGAGATACCGGGAGGACAATACTCCAACCTCAAGCCCCAGGTGGAAAGCTTCGGACTTGGAGATCGCTTTGGGGAGGTCAAGGAGACTTTCAGAGAGGTTAACGACCTATTTGGCGACATAGTCAAGGTAACACCTTCTTCGAAAGCCGTAGGTGACATGGCCATATTCATGGTTCAAAACGACCTTGACAAGGGAAATCTGTTTGAAAAAGGCAAGAACCTCAATTTCCCGGATTCTGTAGTGGCATTTTTCAAAGGGATGATGGGTCAGCCTTTGGGAGGATTTCCAAAGGACCTTCAGAAATTGGTTCTTAAGGGAGAGGAAGCCCTTCTTGTAAGACCTGGCGAAGTTCTCGAGCCTGAGGATTTTTCCAAAATAGAAAAAATGCTGGGAGAGGAACTGCATGACGAACCCAATATTAGAAACATACTAAGCTACGCTCTTTATCCAAAGGTATACAAGGAGTATCTCAGTTCGGTTTCGGAATACGGGGACCTCAGCAATCTTGAAAGCCATGTATTTTTCTACGGGCTGAAAGAAGGAGAAACGAGCGAGGTTGAGATAGAAGAAGGAAAGATACTGATCATAAAACTTGTAAGCGTAGGGAAAATAGACAACGACGGATACAGGTCTGTCACGTTTGAAATAAACGGAAACAGGAGGGAAATAATGGTGGAGGACAAAGGTTTGGGAGACAGGCAACAGGTGGTTTCCGGCGCTGCCCTCATGGCTGATCCCGAGGACGAAACCGAAATAGGGGCTTCAATACCCGGGACCGTAATGAAAGTGCTGGTGAACGAGGGAGATGAAGTAAAGCCAAATCAGACCGTTGCCATACTTGAAGCCATGAAAATGGAAACAAATCTGCAAAGTCCCATAGCAGGAGTGGTTGAAGCCGTTCCGGTCAAAGAAGGCCAGCAGGTCAAGGCGGGTCAGTTGATAATAAAACTTGGATAGATGGATCAAAAAAGCCGAAGGCCTTTGCCTTCGGCTTTTTATATTGAAGAAACATCTCAATCCCTGCTATTGAGCTTGTAGTTATTTTCTATGAAGTAGTGGTGAAGGCTTTGTTAGGAAGAGCATTTGGCCTGCATAAATTCTGTCGACGTCTGTTTCCGGATTTGCATCGGCTATTTCGTCAAGGGAGAGTCCGTGGCTTGCGGCTATCCCGGTTAGTGTGTCTCCCGGCTTGACCGTGTATGTTTCTATCTGTTCCCGTCCGGTAAGAAGATGTTCCACAATCATGTCGCTCTCGCTTTGCACTAGTGACTGGCGAAGGAATATGTTTCCCTCGCTTATTTCGACACTTTCTCTGAAAACGACGGAATTGATATTTTCATGGTCGTTTTTCAACCTGGATTTTACATTGTTTATAATGAATTCGAGGTCGCTCCTGTTTATGGCTTCTGCGTAAACCTTGCCGTCAACCGACAATTTATATCCTGGAGTGACAAATTTTTGGTTTTCGAGCACCCCATTCTTGAAGTTTTCATAGCTTGTGGCTGAAAGGCCGTTTTTCTCTATTTCATTTAATGCCATTTCGTAATAGGGGGAAAGGTCTTCCACATAATAGTCGGAGGCGAGCTCATCCTCTATATTGTCGATCATTGAAGTTATTTCGGACCGGCTTACACCATAGCCCACAAGTTGTTTGTTTACGCGGGCCTCAAACAAGGTATCCTCTTTAGGGCCAATCAAGGAAAAAGCAAGTCCTAAAATGAATAATGTGAAAACCGCAATCCTTATCATTGAATTCGCTTTTTTTGTCAGCATGATCTTCATCCCTTTACAGTAACGGTTTGATTGATTGTCTAATTATTGATTCAACACCGAAGGCCTCCATTCCTTCATTGAAAAAGCAAAAATGACCAAATGACAATTGAGAAGGGCAAAGGCTGGCATTTAGTGACCGGGTGTTTTGTGAAATAGATTTTGCCGAAGTCGGACAGGAATAAAAAAGTTTGCTAAAAATTAAATTTTGCGGAAGTACGGCTGATTGACAAAGGTTCCAAAAGTTGATAAAATATTAACAAGTATATCAGCAAATAAAAGCAAGGGTGTAGCTGATTTAAAAACATAAATGAAGACCTGACAGAAAAGCAGAGACTGATCTGAAAGGGAATTAGGCATATTAAGCAAAACGAGTTTGCTTAAAATTCGATTGTCTGGCTTTCCTTTTTTGGGGAAAGCCTTTTTAATTGGGAGGAAAAGATGAGAGAAAAACTGAAAGAAGCAATTTCGGGAATAAAAGAGGGGCGGCCGCCGAAAAAAGAGGAGCTCAAAGCCCTTATTTCTACAAAAGATGAGGGTATAAGAGCGGAATTGATGGCGATGGCACAGGACAATAGACGGAAGCACTACGGAAACAAGGTTTATTTGAGGGGACTGATAGAGTTTTCAAATTATTGTATGAGAAACTGCAAATATTGTGGAATAAGGGGAAAAAATACAAATGCGGACAGATATCGCCTGAGAAAGGATCAAATAATCGAATGTTGCCAAAGAGGATATGCGCTCGGCTACCGCACATTTGTGCTCCAGAGCGGCGAAGATTGCCATTATGATGATGAGACAATGGTCGACATCATAGATTCAATAAAAACAGCTTTCCCGGATGCCGCAGTGACTCTTTCCATAGGTGAAAAAAGTGAAGAAAGCTACAGGGCCTATTATAAGGCTGGAGCGGACAGGTATCTCTTGAGGCATGAAACGGCTTCTCCTGTTTTATACGACGAGGTCCACGAAGGAATGCATCTTGAAAGCAGGCTTGAATGTCTGGACAGATTAAAAAAAATCGGCTATCAGATAGGCGCGGGTTTCATGGTTGGATTGCCAGGGCAGACGGATGACGACCTTGCCGAGGACTTGCTTTTGCTTATGAAAATGCAGCCCCACATGATTGGTATAGGTCCTTTCATACCCCATGCGGATACTCCTTTTGGAGATTACCCCAAAGGCGATTTGGAAAAGACTTTGATAACGCTAGCCCTTGCACGAATTATGGTTGCCAAAGCATTGATACCGGCAACTACGGCCTTGGGGACTGCAGATTCGAACGGCAGAGAATTGGGCCTGCTAGCGGGGGCAAATGTCATTATGCCCAACCTTTCCCCCATGGATGTCAGGAAAAAATATATTTTATACAACAACAAGCTTTGCACAGGGGAAGAATCGGCAAGCGAAAAAGAAACAATAAAGCAAAGACTAGAAAGCGAAGGCTACAGACTGGACATGTCAAGGGGAGACCATATCGACTGGAGGGAAAATAAATGAACACTACACCAGAATCAAACAGACTCACAATAACTTTGTTCGGTAAAAGGAATGCTGGCAAATCTTCGCTTTTGAATGCCATTGTGGGGCAGGAAGTAGCACTTGTTTCAAAGCAGAAGGGAACAACCACCGATCCTGTAAAAAAAGCCATGGAATTTATACCATTCGGGCCTGTGATATTCATAGATACCGCCGGGATGGATGACGAAGGAGACTTGGGAAAGCTTAGAGTTGAACGCAGCAAGAAAATGCTAATGCGAACCGATTTTGCCTTGTATGTGATGGACGGAAGCGACATTTCATCGGAAGATGAAAAGAGCGCAGAACTTCTCTTCAAGCGTTTCCACATTCCCTTTATGATAATAATAAACAAGATGGACATGCTTGACCGGGAAAAGTTGGACAAGCTTAAAAAAATATACCCCGACGCTATTTTTGTTTCGGAAAAGGATGTTTCCAGCATTTTGCGGCTTAAGGATGAAATAGTGAAAAGGATTTCAAAAAACATGGAAGAACCCCCTCTTGTGGCGGATATGCTGCCTTATGGGGGAACTGTCGTAATGGTTGTGCCAATTGATTCCGAAGCGCCCAAGGGCAGGATAATACTTCCCCAGGTGCAATGCATAAGGGATTGTCTGGACCATGGAGTGAAAAGCTATGTGGTAAGGGATACGGAACTCGAAAATGCGCTTTTGGACCTGGATTACAAGGTTGACCTTGTAATAACTGACTCCCAGGCCTTTAAGAGTGTTGACCAAATGGTCCCTTCTACAATAAGGCTGACATCTTTTTCAATGATTTTTGCCAGGAACAAGGGAGACCTTGCGGTTTTCAATGATGGACTTAAGGCGATTGACAAACTGGACGAGAACTCTAAAATTCTCATAGCGGAAAGCTGCACACACAATTTTTCATGCGAGGACATAGGCCGCGTCAAGATTCCCAGGCTTTTAAACGAGCGGCTGGGCAAAAGCCTCAACTACGAATTCAAGATGGGGCACGATTTTCCAAAAAACCATGAAGAATTCGATTTGATAATCCATTGTGGGGCCTGCATGACCAACCGCAAAACCATGCAGAACCGAATGCGAATATGCAACGAAAGCGGCATAGCCATGACCAATTACGGCGTTCTTCTTGCTTATTTAAACGGAATACACGAGAGGGCAATGGCTGTTTTCAGGGAAGAGACCGATTTGGGAGAAGAAATGGCCTGATGAATGCAATTTTAAGAAAAATGGCTTGAAAAACGCAATAAATGGGTATAAAATATCATACAAAGGCAAAGATAGTCAAAGTAAGTTAAACTGGGGGTGAGTTCAATGTCGCTTGAGTACAAGGACTATTATAAAATACTGGGGATTTCCAGGGATGCAGACGCTATTGAAATAAAGAAGGCTTACAGAAAGCTTGCAAGGAAATACCATCCCGATGTAAGCAAGGAAGCAGATGCAGAAAGTAAATTTAAGGATGTAAACGAGGCGTATGAGACATTGGGTGATGCCGAAAAGAGAAAAAAATATGACGCGTTGGGAAGTGGATGGAGCGATGGGCAAAGTTTCAAACAACCGCCTCCGGGATGGACAGGCCGCGGCGCAACATCCGATTCTCTAAGGGATATTTTTGAAATGTTCTTTGGGGAGCAAGGTTTTTCAGGGAGGAATAGTGGCTTCGCAAGCGGGGGGTTCGAAAGCAGAGGATTCGACATGGGGGATATGTTCGAATCGCATGGCGCAAGACCGGTTCGTGAAGACAAGGTCCGCCAGGAGACAATAGAGATAAAAATAAGAGACAGCTATTACGGAAGCGAAAAAATGATTCGCATAAGGGATGGCGGTAAAACAAAAAAAATCAAGTTTAAAATACCAAAGGGCATACAGGAAGGCGAACGCATAAGGATAAAGAATGCTTTCAAAGACCAATTGGGTCGAGGTGAGGACCTTATGCTGAAAATTAATTTTTCTTTGGAAAAATCATTGAAAGCCAAGGGGAAGGATTTGTATGCAAGTCATTTTGTTATGCCATACGATGCGTATTTCGGGTCGGCAGTTGAGATGCTTTTTCTTGATGAACAGCTAAGGTTTAATATAAGGCCGAATACAAAGGGAGAAACTAAAATCAGGCTCAAGGGCAAAGGCCTGGCAAGTGGTTCAGGCAAGGGGGATCTGTATGTGACTATAAAGATTGGCCTTCCGGATGTCTTGAGCAAAAGGGAAGAGGAATTGCTAAAAGAATGGAAAGACCATAGAGGATAGAAGGGGTGGGTGACATGAACCTAAACACTTTCACAGAAAAATCAATGGAGGCTTTGGAACTTTCGGAGCAAAGCAGGCAGACATACGGACATCCGGAAATATATCCGGAACATTTGGCTGTGGCTCTTGTAAACCAAAAGGACGGTTTGACTCCAAGGATACTTCTTAAGATGAACGTCAATCTAACGGATATAGCAAAGCAAATAGAAGAATTGCTTGAGCGCAAGCCAAGGGTGCAAAGCCCCGCAGGTTTTGAAGCGGGCAAGTTCTATGTTGGAAGAGACTTGAACAGTGTGCTTTCAGGGGCGCGTGCGGAAGCTGAAAAAATGAAGGACGAGTATGTTTCGGTGGAACATCTTTTTCTTAGTCTTGTTAAAAGGGGAAATGAGGGGCTTAAACGTATATTTGAAAAGAATGGGGTGAACGAAAGCGGAGTTCTTAAGCAACTTATGTTGATAAGAGGCAACCAAAGAGTCCTTTCAAATCAGCCTGAGTCGTCATACGAGGCCTTAGAGAAATATGGTCGCGACCTTGTTACCGATGCAATGGAGAACAGGTTGGATCCTGTAATAGGAAGGGACGAGGAAATAAGAAATGTAATAAGGATTCTTTCAAGAAAGACCAAGAACAATCCCGTTTTGATAGGCGAGCCGGGGGTTGGGAAAACGGCCATTGCCGAAGGCCTTGCCCACAGGATTGTCAAAAAGGATGTTCCGGCAGGACTTGAGGACAAGCGGATATTTTCCCTGGATATGGGAGCTCTCGTTGCGGGGGCTAAATTCAGAGGTGAATTCGAAGAAAGGCTTAAAGCCGTATTGAACGAAATAAAAAAAAGCGAAGGAAAGATACTCCTTTTTATAGATGAACTCCATCTTATAGTGGGTGCAGGCAAGACTGAAGGGGCCATGGACGCCGGAAATATTCTAAAGCCAATGCTTGCCAGGGGAGAGCTTCACTGCATAGGGGCCACAACTCTGGACGAATACAGGAAGCACATAGAGAAGGATGCAGCCCTCGAAAGGCGTTTTCAGCCTGTTGCTGTGGCGGAACCCGATGTGGATGACACTGTTTCCATTCTTAGGGGGCTAAAGGAACGCTACGAGCTCTTTCATGGGGTAAGGATAAAGGATTCTGCTTTGTTGGCGGCGGCAAGGCTTTCAGACAGGTATATAACAGACAGGTTTCTTCCGGACAAGGCCATAGATCTTGTTGATGAAGCTTGCGCCCTGATAAGGACGGAGATTGACTCCATGCCATCTGAACTTGACCAGGTTTCGCGCGATATAATGAAGATTGAAATAGAGGAGGCGGCACTTAAACGTGAAAAAGACCCTGAAAGCCTAAAACGCATGGAGACAATACAAAGGGAGTTGTCGGAAAAAAAAGAAAGCCTTTCTTCCATGAAGATAAAATGGGAGAGCGAGAAAGAGGGAATCAAAAAGCTTGGGGCTCTCAAAAAGGAACTTGAAGTATTGAACCTTGAAATTGAAAAGGCCGAACGTGTTTATGATTTGGAAAAAGTGGCAAAGCTAAGATATGGAAAATTGCCTGAACTTCAGACCAAAATAAAGGAAAGTGAAAAATTGCTAAAAGAAAGGCAGGAGTCGAACGCTTATCTGAGAGAGTCTGTTACGGAAGATGAGATTTCCAGAATAGTTTCCAGATGGACCGGTATCCCTGTATCGAGGATAGTTGAAGGGGAAAGAGAAAAACTTGTCAAACTCAGGGAAATCCTTGGAGAAAGAGTCATAGGCCAGGACGAAGCTGTAGAAAGGGTTGCGGATGCAGTGATTCGTTCCAGAGCGGGAATAAAAGATCCTGGCCGGCCAATAGGTTCTTTTATATTCCTTGGGCCCACCGGAGTCGGTAAAACCGAATTGGCAAAGACGCTTACCCAAACGCTCTTTGATACCGAAAAGAACATGATAAGAATTGATATGAGCGAATATATGGAGAGGCACTCGGTTTCAAGGCTTATTGGAGCCCCTCCCGGATATGTAGGTTATGAGGAAGGCGGACAATTGACCGAGGCTGTCAGAAGGAAACCTTATTCAGTGATTCTTTTTGATGAAATAGAAAAAGCCCACAGCGATGTATTCAATATGCTCCTTCAAATACTTGACGACGGCCGTGTGACCGATTCAAAAGGCAAAACGGTGGATTTCAAGAATTCCGTCATAATAATGACATCCAATACAGGATCACAGGAACTTCTCGGCGGAATAGGAGATGATGGCGAAATTGAAGAAAAGGCAAGAGAAAAAGTGACATTCCTTCTTCGCAGCATATTCAAACCCGAATTTTTAAACAGGGTAGACGACATAATTATGTTCAAGCCTCTCTTAAAGCATGAACTCAAGGACATTCTTGAACTGATGCTGGGTGAATTGAGGAAGCGCCTGGCAGAGAAAAGAATTGGAGTCAAGCTCACCGAGGAGGCTAAAAACCATATAATAAACGAAGGCTACAGCCCTCAATTCGGCGCCAGGCCTATGAAAAGATTTTTGCAAAGGAATTTGGAAAGTCTTGTTGCAGGAATGATTATAGACAAGCGGTTGGAGAATGGCCAGACGGCAGTAATAGATATTGGCAAGGAGGGCCTTTTCATGAAAGAAAGAGAGGCTTTTGACTGACAGAAGCAGTTTGGGCATTCACTTGTCCATGTATGTTATGATGTTTAAAACATATAAATGGTGGTGGTAGGATGTCTGCTGAAATAGAGAAAAACGGCAAAGAGGTCTATATGCGTTTTTCTAATCTTGAAAAACTTGGGTTTTTAAAGCATTGCATAACGACAAGGTCGGGTGGATTCAGCAAAGGACCCTTCAAGGGGATGAACATGGGGCTTTTTACTGAAGATAGCCGGGAATCTGTCTTTATGAACCATAAAAAGGCGGCGGAATACATGGGCTATGAATTGAATGATGCCGTTTTTACAAATCAGGTCCATGGCGATCAAATAGCCTTGATAGACAAAGGCTTTAAAGGAGAGAAATTTTGGCTTGGAGAAAGGGCTCTTGAAAAAGATGCAATAATAACGAGGCTTGCAGGAAGGCCCATTGTAGCTTTTTTTGCGGATTGTGCGGGAGTATTTGTGGCAGACCCGGCTAAAAAGGCAGTGGGTATTGCCCATGCAGGTTGGAAGGGCACGGTCAAGGAGATAGGACGAAAAACAATCGAGGCAATGGGGCAAGCCTTCGGCACAAGAGCTTGTGACTGCTATGCCGCTGTAGGCCCGTCCATAGGTCCATGCTGTTTTGATGTCAAAGAGGAAGTGGCTGAGCTGTTTTCAAGGCTTTATGGGGAAGAGGTTCTGGCCTTGTCCGAAAAGCCAGGCAGATGGAAGGTCGATCTTTGGGAAGCGAATAGAATTCAGCTTGCGAGGGCCGGAGTCAAAGCGGAAAACATTGAAGTGGCGGGACTTTGCACATTCTGCAGAGAAGATATGTTTTATTCCCACAGGAGGGATAAGGGCAATACCGGACGAATGGCGGGCATAATGGAAATAATTTAATTGCTTGCATACAAAGCTTGGGGGTATTATAATGATAGGCAATTGATAATAATTAACAACTACAGAAAAGGGGGTATACATTTGAAGGTTCATATAGATGAAAACACATCAGCTTCCATAAAAGCCTTTCTTGAGGAAAACAAGCCTGAAATCGAAACCTTGAGAATCCATATAGCGGGGGTTGGCTGAAGTGGCCCGTCATTCGGGATTGCTCTGGACGAGCAAAAAGAAAACGATTTGGCTGATGATTCTTCAGGATTGAAATTCGTGATTGAAGATTACATCATTGACGAATTTGGAGAACTGATGGTAGAAAAATTAGGCAACGGATATGGAGTCCGACCTGTAAACGAGGCTCCAGGCGGAGGCTGCGACAATTGCAGCTCATGCGGTTAACAAACAAAGAAAGAAGCCCCTTGAGGGCTTCTTTCTTTGTTTGCCACATAAAGACAGATGTGTTAATTTAAAAAAATTTTCAGACTAGGAAGGTAGGACAAATTAATAAGGCGACTAAGCTATAAACCTTGAAAACACAGGACAAATGGGTGGGGAGGAGTGCGCCGGAAGATTTGATAAACACATATCGCAGAAAAATGTTCTCCACACGAGCACAAAACTATTGAAAAATCATCCACTTAAGAATATAATTCAAGTGAGGATATAAAAATGGTGGAGGTGCTTTTGTGAGCAAAATACTTATTACCGGATCACTTGGTCAGATCGGTTCGGAGTTGGCCGCCGGACTGAGGAAAATACATGGAACAGACAAGGTGGTTGTAAGCGATATAGCAAAAAAAGACCTGCCGGTGGCAAATGAAGGGCCGTTCGAAATTCTTGACGTTTCTGACGGGGAGAGGTTGAAAAGACTCGTTGAAAAACACAAGGTCGACTGGGTTGTTCATCTGGCGGCGATATTGTCGGCGACAGGCGAAAAAAATCCCACCCTTGCCTGGAATGTCAATATGGGAGGACTTTTCAATGTTTTGGAAGTGGCAAAGGAAACGGGAGTTTCTGTTTTCACTCCAAGTTCAATAGCCGCTTTCGGACCGGACACGCCTAAGATTGATACTCCGCAGGACACGCTTCAGCGGCCCACAACAATGTACGGGGTTACCAAGGTGGCCGGGGAAATACTGAGCGACTACTACAACATGAAATACGGGGTTGACACAAGGGGTGTCAGATTTCCGGGACTCATTTCAAATGAAACACTGCCCGGGGGAGGAACTACCGATTATGCTGTACATATTTATTACGAGGCGCTCAAGACGGGAAAGTTTGCATGCCCGATAAAGAAAGGCACATATATGGACATGATGTATATGCCCGATGCGCTAAATGCCATTGCCGGACTCATGGAGGCAGATCCTTCCAAACTCAAGCACAGGAATGCCTTCAATGTTGCTGCAATGAGCTTTGACCCCGAAGAAATCCATATGGCAATCAAGAAATATCTTCCTAATTTCAAAATGACATACGACCTGAGGCCCGAGCTTCAAGAGATAGCCGATTCATGGCCGGACAGGCTGGATGATTCTGCGGCAAGAAACGAATGGGGATGGAAACCCGACTACAATCTCGATTCAATGACAGCTGACATGCTTGAAAAACTGAACAAAAAGTTGCTTGCAAAAGAAAAGGTTTCATAGCTGATAAAATATAAAATATGAAGCACATGTTCTTATCCCGGCGTAAATTGCGTCGGGATTTTAATTTTTTCCGGGTATGGTTTCTATTTGTTGAGATTGTATGGTCAATGCTTGTTTATTTCAAGTAGCTATTTTGGTATGATAAGGTGTAAGTAAAAATAGAGGGTGAGGGGTAATGCGTATGAAAAAATGGGATTATATTATAGTTGGAGCCGGGCCATCAGGCATTTTCGCCGCGCTTGAACTGAAAAAGCTGGATGATTCCTGCAAGATACTCATGCTTGAAAAAGGGAATCCAATAGGAAAGCGCACATGCCCCAAAAGAAGGACAGGAAAGTGTGTGGGATGCAATCCCTGCAACATAACGACGGGGTTTGCCGGCGCAGGAGCGTGGTCGGACGGCAAACTGTCCTTGTCTGAAGAGGTGGGGGGGAATCTTCCAAGCTATATAGGAAGGGAAGAGACCCAAAAGCTTATCGAATATGTCGACGGGCTCTACATAAAATTCGGAGCCGATAAAAAAGTATACGGAATGGAAGAGAGCGAAGGCATAAAATCAATACGAAAAAAAGCCATAGAAAGCAATTTAAACTTGATTGAATGCCCAATAAGGCACATGGGGACAGAAGTTGGGAACACTATATATGCGGAGCTTCAGAATCATCTTCAGGAAATAGGTGTGGAGCTTTCCTTCAGAAATCCCGTAAAGGATCTTTTGATAGAGGACGGGATCATCCGCGGGGTTGTTGCGGATGAGGACTACTATGGCGAGAGGGTAGTTGTGTCAGTGGGAAGAGAAGGCTCGGAATGGTTCAAGGCAATCTGCAGTAAGTTCGAAATAGATACAGAGGTCGGTGATGTAGACATAGGAGTGAGGGTTGAAACCCGGCGTGAAATAACCAGAGAACTTGACGAAAACATGTACGAAAGCAAGCTTGTCTACTACACGCCCACTTTTGACGACAAGGTGAGGACTTTTTGCAACAATCCCGGGGGAGAAGTGTCTACAGAATATTACGCAGACAATCTTGCTGTGGTAAACGGTCACAGCTACAAGTCCGAGGAGAAAAAGACAAGGAATACAAACTTTGCGCTGCTTGTAACAAAGCATTTCACAGAGCCTTTCAATGCCCCCATAGCTTACGGCAAACATATAGCAAAGCTTGGCAACATGCTTTCGGGCAACAAGGTCATAGTTCAGCGTTATGAGGATTTCAGGCGGGGAAGAAGGACAACTGTGCAGAGGCTGGGAAGAAACAATATAGTGCCTACTCTAGCGGATGCCGTTCCGGGAGATCTCTCGCTCGTTCTTCCATATAGAATAATGAAGGATATAGACGAAATGCTCAAGGCCCTTGACAATATAGTGCCTGGAATAGCAAGCAATGGGACCCTGCTATATGGGGTAGAGGTGAAATTTTATTCCAATAGAGTCAAGGTCGGGAAAAAATTTGAAACAAATATTTCAAACCTTTTCGCTTTGGGCGACGGGGCGGGAATTACTCGGGGACTTATGCAGGCAAGCGTGAACGGAGTAAGTTTTGCAAGGCAGATAATGGAGTAAAAGCCGGCTGGCCGGAATTCGGCATTCTAATGAATCTCAAAAAAACACCTCTAAAAGGGAAAGGTGTTTTTTTGAGATTGAAATATATTTTTTAATGGGTGGTGCGGATATTGAAAAAGAACATTTATTGGACAATATTGATTTTGCTCTTGCCATTAGCTTTTTTTGCTGCAGTCTTTTTTTGCTTCAAAGGAGCAGGCAATCAGCCTATTGAAAATGGAATTGACAGGGCAGCTGCTGCGGGGAGAATAAGAGAACTGACAGGAGACGATTACCAAGGCAGGCAATTCGGGACTCCCGGAGGGGAAAAAGCCTCTGAATACATAAAAAGCGTTTTGAAGGAACAGGGGATCGAAAGCTTTCACGAAGAAGGCTACGGAATGGGGTTCGATGCCACAACCGCCGTTTATAAATCAGCTGAATTCAATATTTTGGATACTGGAGACGGAATCTCCGGGGCATTCGAGATTTTCAAAGACTACAATCCTGCGACCAAGGGTTTCGGGGGAGGAATCGACTATTCCGGTGACGTTCTTTTAGCTGATGGCCGGATTGAAGACATACCCGGCTACATGCTGGTTGGACGCTTGGTGGCGGCAAAGGGAGACAGCCTTTCTGAAAAGGCAGTAAAGCATGTCCAAAAGAGCGGGGGGGAAGGAATTCTCTTTTATGAATATGATGATGACACCGCACGGTTTGAAATAGAAAGAAAGAGTGTGGATGCTTCCGGCAAGCGCTCGGAAACCATTTTTATAGCCCGCATAAGCGGAAGTGTTTATGAAAAACTGCAACAGCGAGCAGGAAATGGGTTTATTGAAACAGCCGGCGGAGTAAAAATAAATGTAAAAATCGAATTTCCGTATTTGAAAGGAGAGAACATAATCGCTTACATTCCCGCGGAAGAAAGCGATGAATGCCTGATTTTTGCCGCAGGATACGACGGATACGGACAATATGGCGAAAAAGGACATGTGCCTGGAACCATAGACAATGCAAGCGGAGTAGCGGGCCTTTTGGAACTTTCAGGCAAACTTGCCTCCATGAATTCCTTTCCCGAAATGAATATAGTATTTTTATTTTTTGACGGCGAAAAATCGGGGGCTTCAGGAATCAAAAATTATATTGAAAATCCACTCTTCCCGATTGACAAGACCGAGTTTGTGCTTTTGGAAAAAACAGGGTGGAAGAATTCTGAAAAGACATGGATATCTTATGTTGACGGAGACCCTTATTCTGAAAGGTTTGCCGAAATCATTTCAAAAAATTATGAAAACGCGGGACTGAAGGCGCTTGAAGGAGAATCTGGCGCGGGTGCAAAGCAAAAGAGTTTGAGTGAAAAGGGAATACCAGCTGTTGCAATTTCAAGCGTAGATGGGGCCGCTTTCGAAACAATAGAAGGATCCCCCAGGGACAATGGGGGACAATGGGGGGCATGGAGTTTCGAAAGGGATATTAAAGGATGCATCGATTTTGCCTCAAATCATGCTTTTCAAATGCTATACCCGGGACACATAGATGCGGGAGTCTTAATTTTTGCCTCTTTGCTGGCCGCCCTTCTATACATTTTATATGTGGCCGGGGTTTTGTATGCGAGGCATCCAGGGGCGTCAATAGGAAAAAGAACAATTAGAAAAATTTATTTTTCATTGCCCCGAGTGCTTCTGGGCCGATTTGCCGCTCTGATAATTTCACTTTCTGCTGCAATTGGCGTAATTGCCTTAGCTTCTAATATAGGTTTCATGGATACAGTTTCGCCAAATGCCGCATTCGTAGAAATGTATTCATTTATAAGAAATTCCATATGGGGAGGTAATGAGAATCTTATTGGCGGCGGATTAATCTTGAGCGCCATGTTTGCCACGCTGTCAATGGCATTGACATTAGTCGGGGGGATTTCTTTTGGAGCATGGAGAGGCGCTTTCGGAGTAAAAAAATCCGATGAACGGGGAATATTGTCACTTGCCGCCATGTCAATCCCAAGCTTCTTTTGGGCCTTGGGGCTTTTGTATGTTTCGCTTTCATGCTTTGGAGGTTCTTTATATGCCGGTGGAAGCTTTGAGTATTCAATAAAAACGATTGTCTTTCCTCTTGTTTCAACGGCCCTTATTCCATTTGTTTTTTTATCCTTGCTTGTGGAAGGATTCGTTAGAGAGGAAATGGACAAGGAGTATGTTTTGTCGGCGAGGGCAAGGGGCTTTGGAACATTCGAGATAGTTTCAAGGTGTATGATCAAGGGTGTCTTGGCGGAAGCGGTAAAATATATTCCGGAAATCACGGTTATGACATTGTCAAACCTAATAGTTGTCGAATACATATTTGGATTGCCGGGTTTGATGAACAGGCTGGTCTCGGATATGAAAAATCCTCAAACTGTTTTAGGAGTCATGCTTTTGACAGGAGCATTCTGCATGGCGGCCTTGCTTTTATCCAGAGCACTACGGACATTGTTGAGCCCGAAGGGAGGGTGCCGATATGAAAAGTAAAAAAGGCAATATCTTCTTGGGAACGGCATTTTTATCGGCAATACTCTTTTTTTCGCTTTTTCCGGAGACAGCAGGTCTAAGCAAGATCCATATTTCCAAAAGCCTTATGGACTTGACTCAAAGGGAATATTTGAGCTTTATAATAAACGGAATTCAAACTGTAGCAGTGGTGGCAATTTTGATTTCAGCCATACGTCTTATTGCAGCAATTGCAATAGGAATTTTATCAGGCTTGGGAAGTTTGACATTGAGCGGATTGATCAGCCTTTTTGTATCCTTATTCAGAATTATACCGGCAAACATAGCCGGCCTGGTAATTTTGTCTGGAGCATATGCAAATGAATCTTTAAGAGGACAATTTCCAATGATCATGATTGCTGTGCTAAGCATTACGGGTTGGAGCGAGCCGGCTGGATGCATTTCGCGCGAGATGAAAGAGCTGGGCGGCGGAAGTCTTTCAAAAGGCGGAGAGGCGGCGGGCAGAGGCCCCGTTTCAATAGCTTTAGCAAACATTGGACGAATCTTGAGGGACCGTATCCCATCAATGTTTTTTGAACAGACTGCCAAGGTATTGACGGTAATTGCGCAGCTTTGCATATTCTATGGACTATTTGAAGGCTTTGGACTTGTAAACGATTCTCTTTTTTTGATTGAATCTCAAGACCACGTAGGGATTGCCAGATTCATTCCGGACTGGCATACCAAACCATGGTTGGCGCTTTACCCGGCTTTGGCCTTTTTCATTGGGATTTTTGCATCAATGCTGCTGGCCGAGGGATTAAAAAAAAGGCCAGTGTGTATTGACTCGGATAAAAAGGGCAGGAGTTTGTTGCCGGCAAAAGGCATACTTTTATTTGCTGCATCTGTCATGGCAATACTCTTTATAAATAAAAATATTATTGCTTCTGATTTCAGCATTGCAGAAATACGCAGGTCCCTGGTCTTTGAAAGAACGGACGAGATGATTCCAGGAAGCCTCCAAGCCGGCGAGAGCGCCGAGCTTATAGCGGCAGAGCTTGAGAAGATGGGGTATTTGCCCATTTCAGGTTCGTATTTTCAAGGCTATGAAAGAGGAGCGGTAATAGAACCGATTTACGACGAGCTTGTTTTTGAAACAGAGAATAGCAAAATTGCATATGAAGCAGGAAAGGACTATTTTGCGGATTCATACGGAAGGTTTGACGTATCTGGAGCAGTCCATGACGGGAGAAGAATGGATTATTACTCCATGCAAGACAAATACGGAGAGTTTTCGGACAAGTGGATATTGATTGAAAAGCGGGAATACAGTCAAGAGGACATAATGTCTTTTGCCCGAAGGATTTTAAAAGAATCACAAGCGAAGGGAGTTCTTGTTTGCGGCAATGGAAATGAAAACCGGCATGCCTCTCAAGGCCGCATTCTTTCGGAAAGGCCGGTAGTGACAGTAAGCGAAAAAATGTCCGCTTGCCTGGCAGAAGAGCATGGCAAGCTCACATACAGGCAGATAGCCAAAACAAATGATAACAAAGGAATAAATGTATTGGCGGAGATGGGAGATCCGGAGCAGAAAAAGCAAAAGACTATTGTGATAGGCATGTCCTACGGATGGCAATACGAGCCTTTAAAAAGCGGCAAGATAGATTTTGGACTCGAATTGGCAAAACAATTGGCCGCAAGGCAGGACGATTTGGGAGCAAATGTGACGCTGGCATTTTTCGACACCGCTGGAGGAGAGGGTGGAGAGGGAATGGACCACTTTGCAAAGAATCTGCCGCTTGAAGAAGAAAAGATATGTCTCTATATGGATTTAACCAAAGTATATGAGGATGTGTCGGGACACATTGCATATGGAATTGAAACATCAGGTGAAGATCAGGCCTATGCTGTTTTCGCAGGAAAAACCTTAAGGTCTGTATTGTCACGAAACCATTATCCTTTTGAATACAGCGGAATTAAGGAAGCGCAAGATTCAAGGCTTGCAAAAGAGGACGGAATAAATACTTTGTCCATTTCTTTTGACGCTTTTCCTGAAAGCTCGATGGACATAGAAGATTTCGGCGACGCTATTGTCGAAACAATTTTAATGCTTGGCCGTTAGGAGGATTCCATGAGACATAAAACGATATTGAAGGTTGGCAATCTCTCTGTTTCGAGGAAAAACAAAGAAAAAACGATAAAACTTGTAAAAAATATGGATTTTCAACTTGAACAAGGAGGCATATTGGGCATAGTAGGTGAAAGCGGCAGCGGCAAGGAAATTTTGCCCAAAGCGATTTTGGGTCTTTTAGATCAAAAGGAACATGTGCTTTCCGGAGAGGTTCTTTATCTTGAAAATGATATTCTTTCCATGAATGGACACGATTTGATGAAAATACGTGGCCGTGAAATTTCGCATCTTCCGGCCGATCCAGCGCTTGCCCTGAATCCTTACGCTACAATAGGCAGGCAAGTGGATATTTTGCGAAAGCACTTGGGATCAGCATGGAGTCGGGAATCGATGGACGAGCTACTTGTCAACTTGGGAATTGAGGACTTCAAAAGGATAAGCAAGGTTTATGTATCCGGGCTTGGAGACGAGCTTGCATATAGAATTCTCCTGGCTATGGCGATAGCATCCAAACCGAAAATACTCATTGTGGAAGATCCCGCAGCATGCTTTGACGGTTTGAAGAAAAAAGAGATTCTGGTTTTACTCAAAAAAATCAGCATAGATTACAGGATATCCGTAATTGTCCTTACTAGCGACTTTGATTCAGCCAGGCTTGTATGTGATAGAATAATCATAATGTACAGGGGTCTGGTCATAGAGGAAGGCACAGTGAACCAACTGCTTGAGAATACAAGGCATCCCTATTCTCTTGGACTAATTAAAAGCATTGAATCCCATATGGGGAAGAATGAAGTCTTGTATACGACAAGAAGGGGAGAAAGCAGGCTTGATGAAGCTCGAAGAATCTGTCCCTTTGTCCGCGGCTGCAGCCGCAGGAAATTCTATTGCTCGGAGGAAATGCCTGAACTTACAGGGGAAGGTCTCCACAAGACCAGGTGTTTCAATCCCGTGGGGGGATCGGAATCATGAAAACTATCATAGAGGCAATCAATTTGAAAAAGGAATATATTGCTGGGGGAGGCATACTAGACCCCGCTTTATCAATTAAAGCCGTGGATGACGCAAGCTTCAAGATTTTAGAAAATGAAGCGCTTGGCATAATAGGAGGGCGGGGCAGCGGAAAAAGCGCTGTTGGAGAAATTGTGGCCGGCCTTTCTCTTCCAGACTCCGGATTGATAAAATTCAGAGGCAAAAATGTGGCAAATATGAGGGGGAAAACAAGAAAAAAATACCATGGAAGGGTTCAGATTGTTTTTCAGGAAATTGAGCAGCATATTGACACAAGGCTGACGATTGGACAAGTGATTGCGAAGTCGATTGCAAATTGCAAAAAAATACAAAAGACCCCAAAGCCCCTGGAAATCACAGAAACAATGAATTCTGCAGGACTTGACATGGCAGTTGCGGATTGTCGTATAGACCAGCTTGACATGTTGGATGTAAAGAAGACCGGCATCGCATTGGCGGCCCTTTGGAAACCGGATTTGATTGTGCTTGACGAGCCTTTTGGAAAGGTGGATGCATCTGTCAGGGGACAGCTTATTCATAGGCTTGAGGAGATTAGAAAAGAGCATGGCGCGACTTATCTCCTACTGAGCAGGGATTTAAATGCCGCAATAAAAATTTGCGACAGCCTGGCGGTAATAAGCGACGGAAAAATTGTTGAAACAGGACAAACCGATAAATTGATTGAAAATCCGCAAAGTCAGTATGTCAGGGATGTTTTGGCGTCAACGCTGTAGTGGCAAATTAAAGATTGATAAAATGCTTATGAAAGGTGTGAGAAAATGTTTTTACAAGAGTGGAAAGAGGAAAAATTTGAAAAGATATTCAATAATGTATATTATAATTTCAACAATCTTAAAGAAAATGACGACACTTACAGCAAGGAAGATTTGAAAAAACAGCTTGAGGGTCTTTATATTAACCAGGGAAATGATTGGACAGGCAGGGGAGAATCAGTGGACATAGCCATATCTGCTCAAATTGCGGCATTTGAGCAGATTCTATCCGAGTGGGAGGAAGAGAGCAATTGAGTTATTGCTTGGTCGGGAAATTGGATTCAGACCTTTTGAAAAATAGCACTTATGGATTGTGCAGGCCAAAACGGGAAATTGCCGTATATATCAATGTGTGAAAGCGGGTTAAAAAATGAAGGGATTAGAAACCGAAAAAAAGCCTAAAAATAAAAATATGATTGAATCCGGCAAGAACAGACTGGGGGAGGATCCCGTATTTTCTTTGCTTATAAGACTTTCCTTGCCGGGGATTTTTTCCATGCTCATACAGGCGCTTTACAATGTTGTTGACAGCATTTACGTAGGACATTTGAGCAAAGCGGCATTGTCGGCTCTTTCACTGGCTTTCCCTATTCAGCTTGTTCTGATAGCCATAGGAGTAGGGACCGGGGTTGGAGCAAGCTCTCTTATAGCCAGACTTTTGGGGGCCGGCAAAAAGGAAAGGGCGGCAGCGACGGCCGAGCAGGCCATATTTCTGTCCGTAATATACAGCATAGTGTTCGCGGCAATAGGCATTTTATTTTCAAGCAAAATCATTTCCTTCTTTACAGCAAACGCAGAGCTTGTGGATCTTGGTCAAAGTTATATACGGATAATACTTATTGGATCTGCAGGCATGTTTGTTCCAATGATAGCCAACAGCATACTCAGAGGAGAGGGTAATACTTTTCTGCCAATGGTTGCAATGCTCATAGGTTCAGTCATGAACATAATTCTTGACCCCATATTCATATTTGGAATAGGGGCTTTTGGGGGTTTGGGCATACAAGGAGCTGCGTATGCAACCGTATTGTCGAGAGTAATCAGTGGTGTTTTCATACTCTACATGCTTTTCAGGGGAGAAAATGAAATAGCGCCCAAAGTTCGAGGATTCTCACCTGAGCGGCAATCCATAGTCGAAATTTACAGAGTAGGGCTCCCGGCAATAGTCATGCAGGTGCTTGCATCTTTCATGATAGGAGGAATGAACTTGATTGTTGGAGGGCTTGATGAAAACGGTGTAGCGGCACTTGGCGTATATTTCAGGCTGCAGTCATTTGTTTTTATGCCCGTTTTCGGATTAAACCAGGGTTATATGCCAATTGTGGGCTACAACTACGGACACGGAAGGCCTGATCGAATGAAAAAGGCAATCAGGTATGGAATAATGACTTCAGCAGTATTTACGACATTGGGTTTTTTGCTTTTTCAAACATCGGCCGGTCTGCTAGTTTCCATGTTCAACCCTGACGCTCAGCTTTTGCTAGTAGGGTCGGATGCGATAAGGACCATAAGCATAGCTTTTCCAATCATAGGTCCGGCGATTGTAATAGCGACAACCTTTCAGGCACTTGGAAAGGGCATGCCAAGCCTGGTTTTGTCTTTTTCCAGGCAAATCATTTTGCTTCTGCCCATGGCTTGGCTGTTTTCGAGATATGGAGACATACACATGGTGTGGTACGCCTTCCCGCTTTCTGAAGCTATTGCATTTGTGGCGGCAGTAATTTGGATAAGAAAGATGCTTGAATCTGTTTTCTGAAGCAAAGAAAAACAGTATG
>CAZXWC010000017.1:0-27354 GCA_964644525.1 uncultured Peptostreptococcaceae bacterium | reverse complement strand
TTAACCCATAAATTTACACTCTTTCAATTCATCGATTTCATTTAATCAGTTCAATTATTACATTGATGAAAAGATCCAGATCCCCGCTGCTCACATCCTTGTTTGTAACAAATCTGTATTCTTCATTTTCTGCTCCATTTATCAAAATGCCGTTCTTTTTCATTTCCTTGACCAATTTTTCTTCTTTTACCAATTCTTTTGGTATTTTACAATAAACCATGTTAATGTCATTTCTGTCGTGTTTTACTTCTATACCTCCGATTTCATCCAGTCTTGTAGCCAGCGTCTTCGCATTGTCATGGTCTTCTTTCAAGCGGTCAACCATTTCAACCAATGCCAATATTCCTGGAGCTGCAATAACTCCAGCTTGACGCATGCCCCCGCCCATCAATTTCCTGTTCTTTCTCGCCCTTTTTACAAATTCCTTATCTCCAGCCAAAATTGACCCGATAGGGGCTCCCAATCCTTTTGATAGACAAAACATCACGCTGTCGGCATATTTGGTAATATTTTTCACATTTAGGTTCAGCGAAACAGCCGCATTCAATACACGGGCACCGTCCATATGTATAGGTATTTTATTCTTTTTCGCCAATTTTTGTAATTCCTTATAGTTATCCGGCGAAACAGCCATTCCGTTTGAATGCGCATTTTCTATGCATATCAAACCAGTGTCGGGAAAATGAATATTTTCACCTCTTATGGCTTCCTTCACGCTGTCAACCGACATATAGCCTTTTTCATCATCCACCAGCCTTAGCTGGACTCCCGAAATAACTGCAGCCGCTCCAACTTCATGCTGGAATATGTGACTCCCTTTTCCCAGTATAACCTCGTCTCCTCGTTTGGTGTGAGTCAATACGGCAAGCTGATTTCCAAAAGTTCCACTAGGCACAAATACCGAAGCTTCTTTTCCTATAATTTTTGCCGCTAAACGCTCTAATTCATTTACCGTAGGATCGTCTCCATAAACATCATCCCCAACAATGGCATTTTCCATTGCCGTCCTCATTCTGTCTGTCGGTTTTGTAACAGTATCGCTTCTCAAGTCAATCATTTTGTCCTCCTTCAGTATTTATTCATAGCTAAATCTTAAACGATATTCTAGAATTGCACAAGTTTCTTAATGACGAACATTATTAATATATATATCACATTTCATTCGTAGTATTACGTATTATATTCAGATTTAATATTTTTAATATATAATTTATTATTATTCTAAAGCTTTGATATCACTATGTTTATACAGGTTTCATATATTTTACTATCTTTACATTAATATTTTTTATGCTATAATTATTCATTATCAAATAATTTAAGAAGAGGTGATTATATGGTTTCAAAAATTTATGACGATCTTGTATATTTTATCAACCCTGAAACTTATGACAATCAAGGTTTATTGGAGCTTCTTGACAACCACCCTGAAATCAAATTCGTATCGCTTGTTGCGGTTGATTTGGGAAATAACCACACAGATGAAAAGATCCCAATTGAGCTTTTCAAAGAAGATATTGCAGATTTCCTCATAAAAGGTGTCCAAACAGACGGTTCAAGCGTTGTTCTTCCGGAAATCGCAGACCTCAGCAATGCAAAGGTCGATTTGATTCCAGACAAAAACGTCAGATGGTTCATCGACTACAATTACGATCTAACGGATCCTTCAAGTTCTTTGCCTGTCGGTACTCTCGTTATTCCAGCTTTCCTGAGCCACGAAGAAAAAATGGTATGCTCGCGTTCGGTATTAAAGAGGTCGGCAGAAAACCTTAAAGAAAACTTGATGGAACTCTTCAAGACCAACAGCAAACTGCTTAAAGAATTCGGTATTGATAGTGCAGACCAGATTGATGAAATATTGTTGACTACCGCAACCGAATTGGAGTTTTGGGTAAAAACTCCCGGCAAGCAGGCGGATATAGAAAAACTTTCAACCTCGCAAGTCTTGAAAGAGCAGTATTGGAAACGTACTATAGGCCCTGTAAAAACAGCACTCGAAGAATCTTTGCTAAAGCTCAACAAATACGGCTTCGAAGTTGAAATGGGCCATAAGGAAGTCGGCGGAATCCCTTCAGCGATGGACAGCGATGGTAATTTCACCTACATCATGGAACAACTTGAAATTGACTGGAAATATAGTTCAGAAATGCAAACAGGCGACAATGAAATGTTCGCGCAGGATATAATCAACGACACTTTTGTCGATAAAAACCTTGATGTAACTTTCCTTGCCAAGCCTATCGAAGGGGTAGCCGGCAACGGCAAACACACACACATCGGACTAGCACTGAAATTGAAATCAGGAAAAATACTCAATCTCTTTTCACCACTCGACCCTAAATCTGCATATATGAGTTCATTAGGATTCGAATCCATAATGGGACTTCTAAAAAACTACGAAGTCGTGAATCCTTTCATAAGCAATACCAATGATGCTCTCAGACGGCTCAAACCGGGCTTCGAGGCTCCAGTTTGCATAGTTACATCTTTGGGTCACACCGTTGAAAAGCCTTCAAGGAACAGGACAATACTTGCAGGCTTGATAAGGGATATGAACAATCCGATGGCTACAAGGTTCGAGGTCAGATCTCCGAATCCAACAACAAACACTTATGTGTCAGTTGCTGCCATATATCAGGCAATGCTTGACGGGATTCTCAAAATTTCAGCATCCGACCTTGATTTGTCAGCTATAGAAAAGGAACTTTCTAAAAAGCCGGGGGATGATGCATTCTACCTTGAAAAAGACAGAGCTTACAGGAGCGAGGAAGACGTTTTTGAGGATTATACCGACGAGGAAAGGGATTCAATGTTCGGCGTGCCCCCCGCAACAGTTTACGATAACGTAAAGGCTTTGGATCTTTATCCCGAAAAAGTTCAAGTGCTTTTGAACGGAGGAGTCTTCACCGAAGACATAATCAAGTCTCTCAAAACCGCATCAATATGCCAGTGGATAAACGAACTAAATTCCCGTATTCTAGAATCCAACACAGAATCGGTTCGAACATCAAAGAAACTACATGAAATCGAGAATGCAACCGACTACGATGTTGTAAATTGGGAAAAAATCAATCAGCTGAGACATGACTTGATGAAAAACAAAATCAATAAAAAATCGCTTTTTGAAGAATTGAGGTCCGCAATAGATGAAAAGGACTTTGATGCCGTTTCAAAACTACAAGTTGAAATGCAAACAAAAATGGCAGAGCTTGAGAAATTGTATTCCATCTACAAGAGAAATCTTTTCGGTGTAAAGTAATCGCCGTCAATCTTTATCTTTGCCGCAGCAAAGAAGAGACAGCCTTAGGCCGTCTCTTCTTTTTATATTTCTAATCATTCATTTTGCAAATCCCACTTTATCAATCGTTATATCATTTAAATTTTTTGCTCCTGTCATCCTCATTGCATCTTCAAGCTCGGCTCCGATTTTTTCAGTATATATCTTCGCCCCTTCCTTTCCTCCTCCATATACGGCAACTCCGTACGGTCTTCCAATCAATACTGCATTAGCTCCCAAAGCAATTGCCTTGAAGATATCCGTACCTTTACGGAATCCTCCGTCAATGAATATCTTCATTTCTCCTTTGCAGGCCTCAACAATGGAAGGCAAGACTTCTATGGTCGACAATGTGTCATCCAAAACCCTTCCGCCATGATTTGAAACAATTATTCCTGAAGCACCTGCATCTTTTGCTTTTAAAGCACCTTCCACGGTCATAATCCCCTTCACAATAAAAGGCAATTTTGTTGATTCAATTATTTTTTTTAGCGATTCCACTGATTGAGGAAACAACGGTTTACCGCGCTTTGCAAACACCGTAAGCCCTGCCGCATCTACATCCATGGCTATAGCCGCCACATTTCTCTTTTCGGCAAGTTTTATCTTTCTTATTGCTTCTTCTACGTGCCACGGCTTTATTGTCGGTATTCCGCATCCTGACACTTCTCCTACAGCGTCTAAAGGACCTACATACGACTCTTCCGCAATTCCATCCCCAGTAAACGCAGCCGTGCCCGCTTCGAAACAGCCTTTTACAACAGCTTGAGAATATGTCGTGTCGGTATGGTCCTCGCCATAATTGACTTTCACCCCTCCAATCGGAGCGGCAAAGAAAGGATATTTGAATTTTCTCCCATATAATTCTATGCTCGCGTCTATTTCTCCCGGTTCATAAATCGTATCCATTCGAACTTTAATTTTTTTCAACTCTTCAAAATTTCTTATAAAACCGTTGCCGGAGCCTTTTCCTCCCATCCCCGGAACCTGACCCCTGCACGCTATGCCATTGCACTCGGGACACACTTTGCATTTGTTTCCTATCTTTTTTTTGGCTTCATTTCTAACATCATTGTAGTCCACGGCTACATATCATCCCCTTTGTATTTTATATCGTACAAATCCGTTCGCCTGTGTTGCATAAGCGGCAACTCTTTCCTAACCTTTTCAACTAGATCATCTTCAAACTCGCACATAAGCAATCCTTCTTCATCGCCAAGTTCATTTACTGCTCTTCCCCACGGATCTACAAAAATTGTGTGTCCATAAGCATTGTATGAGGCATTCCAATCAACCGCAGGCGAAACCGCAGCAAAATATACCTGGTTGTCCAACGCCCTTGATTTGGCAGTCATTTGCCAATGGGCAGGACCAGTAGTTCTATTGAATGCCGCAGGAATGACAATCAGTCTTGCGCCCTTAAGAGCCATGAGACGCATCAATTCCGGGAATCGCATATCATAACATATGGCCAGCCCAACCTTGCCAAAAGGCGTTTCGAATACTGTAACATTTTTTCCCGAGGAAAGCGTCTCCGATTCAAAAAACCGTATGCCGCCTTCAACATCAATATCGAACAAATGCATTTTTCTATGCCGGGCTATTATTTCACCCTTTGGGTCCAATACAAATGAAGTGTTGTATACATCTTCACCATCAGTCTCCGGAATCGAACCCGCAATTACAAAAATTTCTTTTTCTTTAGCAATTTCCTTCATTGCCTCAATTGTGACACCTGAGGAATCTTCTGCATATTCACGGAAATACTTATTGTCGTATGGGCAATTGAACATTTCAGGAAGAACTGCAATGTCCGCCCCCATATCGCAAACCTTTTCAATCATTTCACGAGCTTTCTCGATGTTAGCGGTTTTGTCAACACTGACTTTCATTTGTATCAGTCCAAGTTTCATTTTTCCCTCCTGGGATTATTTTAGCGTTCTATTTTTACATTTTTCGCATACGCCATGCAATACCATAAGCAAATCTTCAACCTCAACCCTGTATTCACTTTCCACATTGCTTGATATGTCGATCAGGTCCATCACAAGCTTTTGATCATCAATATCAAAAATTTCTCCACAAACATCACACTTGAAGTGTATATGCAGTTTTTTGCCGCTGAAAATTTTCAATTCATAGTATCTGTGTTTGCCTATTGCTATTTCTTCTATGATTTGGTTCCTTTTAAGTATGTCTATAGTCCTATATACTGTCGGCAGACTTATCCCCTTGGCTTTGACCAATTCATAAACATCCTCGGGTTTTAAATGTTTGTCGCTTTCCAAAAAAATACGAATTATTTCCTTTCTCGAAGAAGTAAGTTTGAAATTCTTTCTCCTTAAAATATCTTCTATCATGCTTACTTTACTACTCATTTAATCACATCCATTATTTATTAGAGAAAGCGAGATAATAATCTCGCTTTCTTGTGTTAATTTTAGCAAACAGAATGCTCCGTTTCAACTTCTCCTTCAAGATATTTCTTAACGGCTTCTTCAACATTTCCTGATACACCAACAATAACTTTTATATTCTTTTTTCTAAACAATTCCTGTGCTGACGATCCCATTCCACCTGAAATTATCGTTTCAACCTTTCTTTCTGCGAGAAATTTAGGCAAAAAACCCGGTTTATGCCCAGGATAAGGAAGGAAACCTTTGTCTTCAACTTTTTTTTCATCGGCATCAAAAATTTCATACCCGTCGCAATGTCCAAAATGCTCTGAAATCATTTCGTCTTTTTTAGCCACCGCTATTCTGATATAAAACACCTCCCGATTGCTCTTCTTTCATTTTCAACTCTTTTGTATTTCAATTCAAATAATTATGTTTTGAATCTTGCAAAGCCAACTTGCTCAATTTGGTTTTATAACAAGATATTAGAAACCCATCTATTAAAATGGCATATTTCCAAATTTATCATATTATTTTTCTACTATGAATTTCTTTACTTTTTCATTCAAATCATCAAAAATACCGAAACCCATTTCCGGATACAATTCAACTTTTCCCTCATCGCAAAGCTCTACGAATTGCGAATCTATTGGAAGTTTATGAATTATATTCAAATCCATGTCTTCTGCCACTTTGTCCAAGTTGCTTTTGCCGAATATATTATGTCTTTTTCCACAATCCGGGCATTCATAATAGCTCATGTTCTCTATAACTCCCAATACAGGTATATGCATCATGTTTGCCATATTTATTGATTTCTTTACAATAAGCGTCACAAGATCCTGAGGGGCAGTTACAACTACAAGCCCGTCAACTGGAAATGATTGCATTATTGTAAGAGATACATCCCCTGTACCCGGAGGCAAATCTATTACAAGATAATCCAATTCTCCCCAGTTTACATCGGTATAGAATTGTTTTACCGTACTTCCCAAAAGAGGGCCTCTCCAAATTACAGGAGAATCCTCATCCTTTATAAGCAAATTCAAAGAAATAACTTTTATACCGTTTTTCGTTTCAACCGGATTTATTGATTTTTCGTCTCCTGTAGCTCGTTCGTCGTTTATTCCAAATATTTTTGGTATGCTCGGACCTGTTATATCGGCATCCATTATTCCAACTTTATGTCCTTGCTTTTTTAGAGCCATAGCAAGCAAAGACGTAACTGATGATTTTCCAACTCCGCCTTTTCCACTCATTACTGCAATAACTTTTTTGATATTTGTGTTGTCGTTGGTTCTCTCTTTACGTATTTCCATAATACCCCTCCTATAAATAGCATATGCTAATTATAATACAATAGCATAATATTTTCAATGAAAATCCTTCTCAATTACCTACATAGCCTCCCGATTTGCTATAATGGATTGTGACTAGCATGAAAGGAGTTTTATAATGGCTAAATATAAATTAATTGCAACCGCAACTTTCGGATTAGAATCCGTTGTAGCAAAAGAATTAAAAAAGCTTGGTTTCAATGATTTGAAAACTTTTAACGGGGGCGTAGAATTTTCTGGGAATAAAAAAGACATTTGCAAGTGTAATTTATGGCTTCGTTCTTCGGACCGGATTTTTATTAAACTTTCAGAATTCAAGGCAAGAAGCTTTGAAGAATTGTTTCAAAACATCAAACGCTTTGATTGGAGCAAATATCTTTGCAAAGATTCCTGCTTCCCAGTATACGCAAAATCTGTCAAGTCAAAACTTTTCAGCCTTTCCGACATACAATCCATTTCAAAAAAAGCTGTTGTTGAATCTTTGAAAAAAGAATACAGGATTGAATGGTTTGAGGAAAACGGTTACCGTTTTCCCATACATGTTTCAATATTCAAGGATCAAGTCACCGTACTTGCAGACACAAGCGGGGAAGGTTTAAACAGGCGCGGATACCGTATTGAGCCTGTTCTTGCCCCATTGAAGGAAACCATGGCGGCCGCATTGATTTTGCTAAGCAACTGGTATCCTGACAAAGTGCTGATAGATCCATTTTGCGGTTCGGGCACCATCCCTATTGAAGCAGCAATGATTGCGCGCAATATCGCCCCTGGATTAAATCGCAAATTCGTTTCCGAAACATGGGATTTCATTCCCGCAACGGTTTGGAAATCTGTTCGCAAAGAAGCTTATTCTTTAATTGATTTGAACAAGCCTTTAAACATTCAGGGCTACGACATCGACAGGCGCGCTGTAAAAGCCTCAAAAGCCAATGCTGCGGAAGCAGGGGTTGAAGACTGCATACATTTTCAGGTGCGAGACGTTAAGGAATTAAGTTCAAGCGATAAAAAAGGTTGCGTCATAACTAATCCTCCATATGGAGAAAGATTGGAAACAAAAGAATCTTCTGAAACGCTTTACAGAATTCTAGCAAAAAGACTAATGTTTTTGGAAAACTGGTCTTACTTTATAATAACTGCCCACGAACACTTTGAATCAGCTTTCGGAATTAAAGCCGATAAAAACAGGAAGCTTTACAATGGACGCATAAAAAGTTATTACTATCAATATTTCAACAAACATTGGGGGAATTAATATGATCAACGTTTTGATATCCTTGTTTATAGGGGTGTTCATAGGCTCTTTTGCCAATCTAAATAAAAAAACAGTCCTTTTGAATTCAAAACTTCAATTCTTTGGACTGATGCTTCTTTTATTTTTTATGGGTTCTTCCATAGGCATGAATGAAAGTCTTCTGTCCAATCTAAAAACCATAGGAATTGATTCTTTCGCTTATGCCTCAAGCGCCGCATTTTTCAGCATAATATTCGTTTACATGACTACAAAAAAATTCTTTGAAAGGAGTTAAGCCATGTCTATAGGCATAATAATATCAGTTTGCACAGGAATTCTATTTGGATTTCTGTTTTTCCCTGCCGAAATCAAACCGTTAATCGACCAAGCATCGGGTTTTGCATTATATTTTTTGATACTGACTGTAGGTATAGAACTGGGATATAACCGAAGTGTTTTCCACCGTTTAAGGGTTCTGGGACCCAAAGTTCTTCTGATTCCCCTATCGATAATTTTTGGCAGCCTTACAGGCGGCCTTTTGACAAGCATTATGCTTAACCGCAGTATCGGAACAAGTCTTTCAATCGCATCAGGATTCGGTTGGTATAGCCTTTCCGGCATTCTGCTAACCCGACTTGCAAACGCCGAGATAGGAGCTATTGCTTTTCTAAGTAATGTTTTCAGAGAATTGATAGCTGTAATAATCATTCCTCTGCTTGCAAAACACTTGAATTTTTTGACAAGCATAGCTCCAGCAGGTGCTACAAGCATGGATTCGACGCTTCCCATAATTTCAGAAGCTACTGATAGCGAAACAGCATTGATATCTTTTATCAACGGATTTACCCTGTCTGCCCTTGTTCCTTTTCTTGTACCGTTTTTTTTAAATTTTTGATTCGCATTTTTTCAGTATGTCATTTGCAACTACCAGATCAAGGGCTCCAAATCCGACTGTCTCAAATACAGTAATCCCCCCCGAACCTGAATATTTCTTTCTACCCGACACAAAGGAACCGAGCTCACAATCAAAATCACTTTTTTCAATGATTTGCTTATCCATAGGCATAAGCAAATCCCCCGCTTCCTTCAGTGCTCCTTCCAGGTTGTCAACAAATATGAAACCAGCGTTGCCTATTATATCCTCATGGATTTCCTGCATATCCCGTCTAAAAGAACCCACTGCGTTTATATGCACCTTGTCTTTCAGCATATTTCTGCTTATTACAGGGATTTTTGATGTTGTAACCGTTGTGACAATATCCGCTTCAGCAACAGCCTCTTGGACCGTCTTGCATGCAATAAATTCAGTTTTGAATTTATACCCCAATTTTTTGTTCATTTCATATGCGAATCGAATCGTCTTTTCATAACTTCTGGCCGCAATTTTCACAGTATTTATATTTCTTACTGTCAAAAGACCTTCAATCTGACATGGTGCCTGTCCTCCAGTACCAATTATCGCCGCATTTGTAACTTCTTTAGGACATATCAAATCAGTCGCTATTGCAGAAACAGCACCGGTTCTCATTTCGGTAAGTATGCTTCCTTTAATCATCGCTTTTACATATCCCGTTTCACCATCAATCAAAATCATTTCCGAAGGAACGTTCTCAAACCCCTCTTTTGCGTTGTCTGGATACACAGAGACAATTTTTACGCCTATCAAATTCATTGATTCAATCATTCCCGGCATAAAAAGGCATGTCCCCCGCTTACTTGCAATATCAAGACTTGTTCTTACAGGTATTCGCGTCTCTCCTTCTTCGTGCAAAACCAGAGCTTTTCTTACAGACTTTAATGCATCTTTCATTGTGTAGTTTTCATCTATTGAAGCTTTTCCTATTTGTATCATTTCGGTTTCTCCCAGCGTTGATTTTTAAACAAATTAATTATATCACTTTATTCGTACAAATCGGTACTCAAATACCTTTCACCAGAGCTTGCAGCCAATGTAAGAATTTTAATATTGCTTTCCGTTCTGACTTTTGATACAAGTTTTCTTACTGCTGCGAGATTTGCACCGGTGGAAATTCCAACCATCAACCCCTCTTCTCTCGCTAAAAACCTGGCTTCTTCGTATGCCTCTTCATCCTCTACAAGAAATATTTCATTCAATAAACTTTCATCCAATACTTCAGGAATAAATCCGGCGCCGATTCCCTGCAATTTATGCGGCCCGGCTTCCCCTCCTGAAAGGACCGGCGAACCGGAAGGTTCGACTCCAATTATTTTTAAATTGTCCAAATTCCTTTTCAGAGTCCTTGCTACCCCGGTAACAGTTCCGCCCGTTCCTATACCGCCTACAAAATAATCCAGCTCATGGTTCATTTGCTCTATGATTTCCGTTGCCGTGCCTTCCTCATGCGACTTTGGATTATCTCTGTTTTTAAACTGATTTGCAACAAAGTATTCTGGGTTTTCCTTTTTAAGCTTGTCTGCAATGTCTATCGACCCTTTCATCCCACTTTCTTTTGGCGTTAAAATCAATTCAGAACCATAAGCTTTCATTATCTTTTGACGCTCGATGCTCATATTTTCAGGCATTACTATTTTTACATCATATCCCTTAACTGCTCCCACAAGACTCAAGCCTATACCGGTATTTCCACTGGTCGCTTCAATAATTGTTGCTCCTGGTTTAAGCTCACCTCTTTTTTCAGCCTCTTCCACAATTTTCAAAGCCGGTCTGTCCTTTATGCTTCCTCCCGGATTTTTAAATTCAAGCTTTAAAAAAACTTCAATTCCGGGCTTTGAGTAACTTTTAAGTTTAACAACAGGCGTATGACCCACCATTTCAAGAACGCTTTCATATACTTTCATTTCACCCTCCTAAATTGCTTTTCTTTCTAAAGATTCTTTCAGTCTTTCTTCAAGCTCGTTTATTTTTTTATTCATGGATTTCAATTCTTTTTCCAATGGGTCTGGAATATGAATTTGGTCAAGGTCGCCAAAACTTACCGAACGCTTTATTAAATGTATTTTTACATCTTTCTCCTTTACCACTCTTGCTGGTATTCCTACTGCAGTTGAATCTGATGGTATGTCCTTTAGAACAACGGATCCTGCCCCGATTTTTGAACGATCTCCAATACTAAGAGGTCCGAGAACTCTTGCCCCGGCACTTATCATAACATCGTTTCCTATTGTGGGATGCCTTTTCCCCGAATCCTTGCCTGTTCCTCCCAAAGTAACTCCTTGATAAAGGGTAACATCGCTACCAATTTCGGCTGTTTCTCCTATTACAACTCCCATGCCATGGTCTATAAAAAGATTTTCCTTTATTTTCGCGCCCGGGTGAATTTCAATTCCCGTGAGGAATCTGCTTATTTGAGAAAGAAACCTCGCAGCAATTTTAAACCCCCTCAAATACAACATATGATTCAAGCGGTGCGATACAACAGAAAATATGCACGGATGACAAAGTACAGCCTCCAGTCTGCTGTTAACAGCCGGATCACGATCTACTATTGAATCCAAATACATTCCAAAAGCTCTAATTTTTTTCATCTTTTTTCCTCCTTAAATAAAAAATCTGCCTCTGTTAACACTCACAGAGGCAGATTTACATCCACTTTTCCACTCTATCGAGACAAATAATCTCTCATATTTTTTAACGGTATAACCCGGGTCAGCCTACTTGATTCAGCTGCCAGCTCATAGGTGCACTTCATCCCGCTTCCAACCGTGAAGCAATTCCAGCTTGTTTGCTTCCTCTCTGACCGTTTATTCGGGATTACTCTCCTATTCATAGCCTTTAAATTATATTATTGGAATGATACCACATATTGAATTACTTTGCAAGCTTAATTATCTTTCCTCTCTGAAATATGGATTACCCAAACCTTCCGGAGGCATATTTTCCCTGCTTTTCCTTAACGAAATCATTATGAGAACTATTATTGTTGCCAAATACGGAAACATGTCGACTATATATTGTGAAATGCTTATATCAAACTTCTGAAGCCTGAAACCGATTATATCCAATCCACCGAAAAAATAAGCTCCAAGTATTGCCTTGTTTGGATTCCATGTGCTGAATATTACAAGAGCAACCGCTATCCATCCTCTTCCTGCTGTAACATTTTCTTGCCATGCAGGTACGTATACAAGTGAAAGGTATGCTCCGCCGAGTCCGCATAAAGCTCCTCCTGCCAATATATGGACATATTTATAAAGGTTTATGTTTATTCCACTCGCATCTGCAGCAGAAGGATTTTCTCCGACCATTCTCATATTGAGTCCCCATCGCGTCCGGTACATATATATACCAAGAACAACAGCCATAAAATATCCAAAATAAATGAATACATTTTGATTGAATAGAATTTGGCCCAATATTGGAATGTCTTTAAGAAAGGGTATTTCAAATGCTTTAAAAAAGTTCCCAACATTCGCCGGAACAACCTTTCCCATCAAGCTTTTCCCTTCAAACCCGGAAAGTCCTGTTCCAAGTATGGTAAGAGACAGCCCTGTCACTACCTGGTTTGCCTTAAGTGAGACAGTAAGAAATGCAAATATCAAACCCCCGAATGCTCCAGCAATCGCAGCTCCCAATAAAGCCATGTATGGATTTGATGTCATAAGTCCAATTTCAAATCCTGCAACAGCACCCATAAGCATCAATCCTTCAACACCAAGATTGAGATTTCCCACCTTTTCAGTCATTATTTCACCGAGGGTCGCAAACAGCAAAGGTGTTCCTGCCTGCACTGCCGCATTAAGAAAAACTATTATTGCCATTTACTTCCCCTCCTTCTTTTTTAATTTGATGTTTTTATATACGATTTGGTATTTAACAAAAAATTCGCTTCCCAAAACAAAAAGCAATATCATGCCCTGCAATATTTGAGCCGCTGACTGCGGAATCTGAAAAGCCGTCTGAATGTATGATCCTCCTTGAATAAGGATTGCAAAAAGAAATGACACAACAACGATAAGCGGTGCACTCAAACCTGAAAGCCATGTGACTATAATGGCTGTATATCCAACACCCCCGGTAACTTCAACCGAAAGAGTTCCACTTACCGCCGACGCCTGTATCATTCCGGATATTCCGGCAAGAGCTCCGCCTAAAAACATTGCCTGCAGAATAATTCTTCTTACATTCATTCCGGCATATGCTCCGGTGCTTTCGCTTTCCCCTATTACGTTTATTTCATAACCTTTCTTTGTGTAATGAATGAAGACATATACCAATGCAGTCAAAATTAACGCAATCAACCAGCCAATGTGAATCCCAAAAAGTTTAGGCAGTACTGCATTGCCAGTAAAATTAGGGATTTTGGGAAATCCAAGGGCATTCTTGTCTTTCCATGGACCATATTGCAAATAAGTTATCCATTTTAATGCAATATAATTCATCATAAGCGTAAAGAGCACTTCATTCGTTCCATACTTTGACTTGAAATATGCCGGTATAAGTCCCCAGATTCCTCCTCCAACCGCTCCTGCCGCAAACATTAAAGCCAGCAAGGCCAAGCTGTTCATTTCAGGATAGTTTAATGCAAAGTAACTTGCTGAAAAAGCTCCCATTATCATTTGCCCTTCAGCCCCGATATTCCAAAATTTCATCTTAAACGCCATGAGTATTCCCAAAGACGTTATTGCAAGAGGTATTGTGCTTATTATCGTTTCCTTGAACCTGTAAAGCGACCCAAAAGATCCCTCAAGCATAGATAAATAAACCTTCAAGGGGTTGTGTCCAAGAAATACTATAAACAATGCAGACAACATCAATGCCATTATTATAGCGGCAATTCTTGTCATGACACTTCTATTTTTGCTTATTTCCGAGCGTTTGGCTATTCTTATCATGATATATCGTCAACTCCTTTATTCAAGGGATTGCCAGCCATCATATAGCCCAAATCCTCTTTGGTCGCCTGGTGACCATCAACCGTTCCAATAAGTCTGCCATCACAAAGAACCATGATCCTATCACACATCTGTATAAGCACATCCAAATCCTCTCCCACAAAGAGAACCGCCACGCCATTTTTCTTTTGCTCGTTAATCAAATCGTAAACAAGGTGCGCCGAGCTTATATCCAGTCCCCTTGCAGGGTATGCGGTTATCATAAGTTGCGGTTTGATTTCAATTTCTCTTCCGAGCAAAACTTTTTGTATGTTGCCTCCTGAAAGCATGCTGACTTTTGTGTAAATGTCTGGAGTTGATATGTTTAGTCTTCCAACCAAATCCGATGCTTTTTCTCTGGACTCTTTCTTTGACAGGAAAAACCCTTTCTGCTTTTGATATTCCTTAAGAAGAACATTGTCAACTATGTCCATCGAAGCTATAAGCCCCATCCCAAGCCGGTCTTCAGGAACAAAGCTCATGCTTATTCCGGTTTTTATTATTTCTCTAGGACTTTTACCAACCAAATTCGATTTGTTGAATTTGATTTTCCCGCTATGGATTTTCTGCAAGCCAGCAATTGCCTCGCATAGTTCTTTCTGCCCGCTTCCTGCGACTCCTGCAACTCCCAAAATTTCTCCACTGCTCAAATCAAATGTTATGTCCTTTAAAACCTTCACATCTTCCTCATCTTTAACCGTAAGTCCACTTACCCTCAACAAGGATTTCTTTTCTTTTATTTCGGGCCTGTTTATTGAAAGATTCATTGATTTTCCAACCATCTTGTCAGTCAGTTCACGCGAATCCAGATTTTTATTGTCTACAGTCTCAATGTATTCGCCTTTTCTCAATATTGTTATCTTATCGCTTATTTCAAGCACTTCATTCAGCTTGTGTGTTATTATTACAACCGCACAACCACTTTTCTTCATTTTGTTAATGATTTCAAACAATTTTTCTGTCTCTTGCGGCGTCAATACTGCCGTGGGTTCATCTAGAATCAGTATTTTGGCTCCACTGTAAAGCACCTTTAAAATCTCAACCCTCTGCTTTTCGGCAACAGACATGTCGTATATCTTTTTATCAGGATTAATTTCCAATCCATAACGTTCGGAAAGGTACTTTATCTCTTCGGATATTTTCCCACCATTAATAAATGGCATTCCTTTTTGTCCTGCAATTATATTTTCCTTTGCGGTTAAAACATCAACCAATTTGAAATGCTGGTGTACCATTCCAACACCCAAACCAATTGCCGTTTTTGGTGTTGCAATGTCCACTTTTCGTCCTTCTACAAAAACAAAACCACTGTCAGGCTGGTATATGCCTGACAGTATGTTCATCAATGTACTTTTACCTGCGCCATTCTCACCCAGGAGGGAATGGACTTCCCCCCCGTAAAGCGTGAGAAAAACTTCTTTGTTGGCTTGGACTTTTCCAAATGTTTTGGTGATGTTTTTCATTTCTACAAGTTTTTTCTTATCCTGCAACATATCATCACCCGTTTATTCTATTTTTCCTTCTACTCCCTTGACAAACCATCCCATTGAAAGCATGTCGCCATCGCTCATTTCTGTTCCTTCTTCAACCATTATATTTCCTTCTTGGTCATATATCGGTCCTGCAAATACTGACAAGCTTCCATCTTTCATAGCTTGAGTCGCCTCGTCAACAGCTGCTTGGGCATCTTCAGGCGCGTTTTCAGTAAGCTGTGCAAGTTTTACTACTCCGTTTTCCATTCCACCCCAGAAAGGCTCGTTTGTCCATTCCCCGTTGATTATCTTTTCAACTTGTTCTGTATAATATGGTCCCCAATCCCAAATTGGAGCAGTCATGTATGCATTTGGAGCCGTATCCTTCATGTCGGTATGGTAACCGATTGAGAAAGCTCCTCTTTCTTCTGCCGCCTGTTGCGGTCCTGCAGTGTCCTGGTGCTGGGCTATAACATCCACGCCTTCGTCAAGAAGGGCTTTTGCAGCTTCTTTTTCTTTTGCGGGATCGTACCATGTGTGCGTCCATCTAACCGCTACAGTAGCATTTTCATTTACTGATTGAACTCCTAAAGTAAATGCATTGATACCTCTTATTACTTCGGGTATTTCATATGCTGCCACATAACCGATCTTGCCTGTTTCAGTCTTAAGTCCTGCAACTATTCCTGACAAATATCTCGCTTCGTATATTCTACCAAAATAATTGTTCATGTTTGGTGCATCTTTGTATCCAGAGCAATGCATAAATGTAACATCGGGAAATTCTTCTGCCACTTTTACCACATAATCCATATAACCGAAACTTGTAACGAAAATTGCTTTCGCCCCCTGATCGATCATGTCTTTCATTACCTTTTCAACTTCTGGTCCCTCAGGAACAGACTCTTTGTATAGTGTCTCTACACCAAGCTGTTCTTCAAGATACAATCTGCCTTCATTGTGGGAATACGACCATCCGCCGTCCCCGATAGGTCCAACATATACGAATCCAACTTTTAAAGCTTCCTCCGTAGCCGCTTCTTCTGCCTCAGGCGCAGTTTCTGCCGGTGCGGCCTCTTCCTTGGCACAACCCACAAACAACATGGATAAAACCAATAACAATGACATGAATACTACAAAAGATTTTTTGAACATGTTTTACTCCTCCTATAAATTGTTATTTTATTTTTATACCTTCAATGTCCATTTTTTCAATGGACGCGAGGGCTTCGAGCCTGTATCCCTTTTCTCTTAAAATTTTGCCGCCGTCTTGAAAAGCCTTCTCAATCAAGGCAACCACACCGACGACTTTTGCTCCTGACTGCTCAACCAAATCTATCATACCTAAAGCAGCCTGTCCGTTCGCCAAAAAATCATCTACGACAAGGACATTTTCGCCTTCCATCAAATACTTCTTTGATACAACAACTTTATAATGGCGTGATTTAGTATATGAATACACTTCTGTTTGATAAAATTCGTCCCCCATATTGCCTGAAACCTTTTTTTTGGCAAAAACAAAAGGAACATCGAATTTTCTGGCCACAGAATACGCTGCCGGTATGCCGGATGTCTCTATTGTCAGAACCTTGTCCACTTTACAATCTGAAAATCTTTTATGTATTTCGTCACCTATATCGTCCATCAACTTATAATCCACTTGATGATTTATAAAACTGTCTACTTTCAAAATTTCTCCATCCAATACTCTGCCATCTTTCAATATGCGCTCTTTAAGTGTCTTCATTTTTCCCCCTCAAAACAAAACCCCAACCGGTCAAGGATGGGAGTCAAAAACAGATACTCCCGTAGTCGGATTGTTAACGGCAATCCGGTAGAAACTTTTGGACCATATCACCAAAGATATACGGACGAACTTTTAATATATATATTTAATTAATATTCGTTATAATTGTAAAACATATTATTAATAAAATCAACCTGTCTTTATATTATTTCCGATATTGTTTCAGCTATAAAATCTTCAATCGGCTTATCCATATAGTTAATTATGTTTTCGTTGAAATCATAACGGAACAAGAAAACATTTACAAACAGCTTTCCATCAAGAGAATAGAATGGTTGTCCATGTCCTGGAATAAATGCAATTTCAAATGATGATTCTTTGCTTCCATGTATTTTTTCTTCAATGCTTTTCACTTTTATAGCTTTTACGGTTTCAATTATCATATCCATCACTTCAGGATCTTCCATTATCCACATATTATAATTCCAGAAGCTTCCCTCTTTTTTGTTTGCAGGGCGAAACATTTCCCTGTTGGATATTGCGCTTAATATTCTTCGGACGGATTCCTTGTTGAAATCCTCATCATAAAGCGGTTTCATATCGTCCATTTTGGTTATATCATTAATGTATCTCTCTCCAACCTTTTCTTTTTCAAGCGTAGCTTTCCAAAAATAAATCATTGCCTCAAAAACTCTCAAATCAATCTTTATTTTCATTCTAAACCCTCCTGTTTTTTTACAATTCATTATACCATCAAATAAATATTCAATTTAACTTTTTAGAATAAGATTGTTACCATTAGGGTAAATCTATTATATACAATAAAGGAGGCGTTATTATGCTAATTTATGCTTCGCTTGCCATCATAGCAGTAGCATTTATCATATTTTTCATAATACAGCAAAAAAAATTGAAAAGTTCAGAAACTTTTTCTAAATCAACAATGGGTTTTTTCAGCTCTATTGACGATTTTAATCCTACTTATGCGCTTTTCGGAATAAAAGATCCGTCCGGCCATAAAAAAGCCATGGCTATAGATACAAGACGTGAAATCATATGTTTGTACGACGCAAACGAAAAAAACAAACACCATATGCTGGATTATTCAGAATTGGATTCCTCTGAAATCTTTGAAAATGAAATTTCAATATCCTACTTTTCGAATGATTCAAAGATACTTAAACTCAATTTCGAGAAGGAACTTTCTGAAAACACCAAGAAAGTTTTCAAGCTTTCTGTGGAATGCAAATTTGTTTCTGATGAAATTCCAAGTTTTAGAATCTACACAATTAATTCAAACACCCCTGTAGACAACAATGAGTACTTATATAAGAAGGAAGAAACAAACAAGTGGCACCATCTGATGGTTAAAATAATCGATTACAACAACCAACCTATAAAGCACATAGAATAATTTCATCCTTCTTAAAGACAATTAACTTATAAACCCTAGAGATCCTTGAAGGCTTTTCTTACGTTTTCAAGGGTTTCCCATTTTTTACTGAAACAGAATCTCACTTGATGGATTCCGTATTCTTTCTTTGAATAAAAAGAGGTCCCTGGAACAACTGCCACACCCGTCCTTTTTATCAATTCAATGCAAAAATCGTAATTGTCTCCAATTCCGTATTCCCTCATGAGATCTTGACAATCGGCAATTATATAATAAGCTCCTTTGGGCCTGTAGGGTTTGAATTTGCTTTCTTGCAATGTTTCGAAAACATGATTTCTTGCCCGGGTATAATGTTCCTGTAAGCCCCTGTAGTATGACTCATCAAGATTGAGGGCCGTTACAGACGCATGTTGAAATGGAGTGGGCGCGCCAACAGTGAAAAAATCATGCACTTTTCGAATGCGGCTTGTGATTCGCTCGTCGGCTATAGCCCAACCCACTCTCCAGCCTGTAACTGAATAAGTCTTTGAAATTGAATTTATGGTAACAGTTCGCTTTTCCATTCCAGGCAGAGATGCCATTGATATATGCTTTTCGCCATCATAAAGAATATGCTCGTATATTTCATCGGTGACAGCGTATGCATCCCACTTTATACAAAGTTTCGCTATCTTCTCAAGCTCATCTTTTGAAAAAACCTTTCCTGTCGGATTATTTGGCGTATTGATTATTATCGCTTTTGTTTTTTCATTAAACGCATTTTCAAGTTCCACTTCGTCAAATTCCCAATTTGGCGGCCTCAATCTTACATAACGCGGTGTCGCTCCGGAAAGTATTCCATCCGGCCCGTAGTTCTCGTAGAATGGTTCGAAAACAATTATTTCATCACCCGGATTAACAAGCGCCATCATGGTTGAAATCATGGCCTCCGAAGCCCCGCATGTGACTGTTATCTCCTTTTCGGGATCGCAATCGATTCCATTGTAGGCTTTTTCCTTCCTTGCTATGGCTTGCCTGAGCTCTTTTTCCCCAAATGTAATCGGATACTGGTTCCATTCAGCATCAATGGCTTCTTTTGCTGCATATTTAAGGATGTCCGGACTTCCGAAATCAGGAAAACCCTGTGAAAGATTATAGCCTCCATATGAGTTGCTTACCCTGGTCATTTCTCTAATTACAGATTCTGTAAATATCTCTGTCTTGTTTGATAATATTTTCATTAATAATCCTCCCAAGCTTTCATCATGCTTCAATGTTAACACAAGAAAAAACAACAAGCCACATGCACTTGTTGTTTTTTTTAACCATTACCGTTTTATATATATAAATATGTGTTTCTTCATTCATTCTGCTATTAAAAAACTTCCATCATTTTTATCATAGCAGGTCCCAAAAGTACTATGAAAAGACTGGGGAAAATGAAAAGAATTAATGGAAACAACATTTTCACAGGCGCCTTGAGCGCAGTCTCCTGGGCTCTTTGCCTTCGCTTAACCCTTATGTTGTCGGCCTGTATGCGCAAAATCTTTCCTATGCTTACTCCCATTTGCTCGGCTTGTATGATTGAGGAAATGAATATCTGCAAATCAGGCAAGTCACATCGCTTTGACATGTCCGTCAAAGCCCGACGCCTTGTTTTACCAATTCCTATCTCCTTAACTGCTTTCCCGAATTCCCTTGTCATTTCGTTTCTTCCTCTTGTAGCAACCTTTTCCATTGCTCCGTCAAAGCTAAGCCCCGCCTCAACGCTCACTGTCAACAAATCGAGTATGTCAGGAAGCTGTTGCGTCATTTTTATCTTTCTTTCCTTTATCTTGCTTTTGAGCAAATATACAGGAATCAAGTCTCCTGCGAGAAAAGCTGCAAGCATTACAGTCACCCTCATAAGAAGCGAGTCTGTATTTCCCATGAAAAAGAAAAAGTAAAGTGCCGGAAAAGAAACAATAAAAATACACCTTAAGAATATCCAACTCAGCACACCCATATGTAAAGGATAGTCTGCCGCTTTAAGCTTTTCGTCTATCCTTGACAAGGTCCCTTTGGGAGTTATTTTTCTTGTCGTTTCAGTTATCTTTTCCCTTATTGGTTCGATTACGCGTTTTTCAAAAGGCAATCTCTTCCTGTCCTCTAAAACAACTTCCTCTTTTTTTCCCACAACATCATCAAGCATTTCAAGGCGGTGCCTTATACTCAATTTTTTCCAGAAAAAAACTGTTGCAAAAAAGGTGAAAAAGAGCCCAAGGGACAGAAATATCATACTCGTAAGCAAATAAACCATTTTCACCCCTCCTAAAATTTTATATCGATTATCCTTTTTATGAAAATAAATCCAAGTAATTGACCTATTATTCCAATTATGAGCAATCTCTGCCCCAGGCTGTCAGTAAACAAGAGTTTTATATGGTCCGGGCTGTTTATGAACATTAAAACTGCAAGCATAATCGGAGCCGATGAAGCTATTACACCTGAAAGCCTCCCCTGCGCCGTAAGGGCCCTTACCTCTCCCTTAAGCTGTACTCTCTGCCTTATGGTACCTGATATATTATCCAATATCTCGGCAAGATTTCCACCAATCTGCCTTTGTATCTTGACTGCCGTGACCACAAGTTCCAGGTCGTCCAACTCAACTCTTTCAAGCATCTTGTCAAGCGCCTGATCCATAGAAACCCCATACGCAGTCTCTCTGACAACCTGTTTGAATTCCATATTTATGGGTTTTGGCATCTCTCGACTCACTGTTTCAATAGCCTGATTTAAGCTGTATCCAGCCCTGAGGGAGCTTGCCATCATGTCAAGCGCATCTCCCAACTGTTCGTTTACCGTTTCAAGACGTTTCTTGATTTTCGTTGACACAACAAGCCTTGCAAATATAATAAACATTGGGACAATCAAAAGACTGAGCAATATTCTTTTTGTAAAAAAAACTGTCAAAAGATATAAAACCGCTGTCGAGGAGAATAGAAACAATAGCATTTCCTCTCCCCTGACAGGTATGTCCGCCCGCTCAAGGTCTTTTTCTATCCTCTTTCTCAACCGTTCTAAAACAAACAGCTTTACTATGAATGCGCCAATGCTTCTTATGCCATTTTGAAAACCAGCTTTTGTAAGCCGCCTCTCAAGTCTTTCTTTTTTATGTTCTTCCCAATCAAAAAATTTTTCAAGTCTGGCAATCGGCTTGCTTTTGGTATTTATTATACTTAATGCAACAACAGCAAAAACCACATCTATGAAAACAATTGCAAGTATCAACCAAATCATGCTTTCACCACCATTTCGTCAGCTGAACCATTCTTCCTGCACCCTGATGCCTGAGTCTGTAAGCTTGCCAATGAATTTAGGCCTGATTCCCGTAAATTCGAGGGAGCCCTTTATCATTCCCAAGTCATTCTTGCCTTGCCCCTTATATGCGAAAATATCCTGAAGCGTAACAATATTCCCTTCCATTCCCTGCACCTCTGTTACGTTTGTTATCTTTCTGCTTCCATCCTTGAAACGGCTTTGGTATACAATAAGATCTATAGCCGAAGCAATTTGCTCTCTTACCGCAGCAAGAGGAATCTCCAATCCCGCCATCAAAACCATTGTCTCAAGTCTTGTCAGCATATCCCTTGAAGAATTGGCGTGTCCCGTTGTAAGAGAACCGTCATGACCGGTATTCATTGCCTGAAGCATGTCGAGAGCCTCACCTGTCCTTACCTCTCCGACAACTATCCTGTCTGGTCGCATCCTGAGACTGTTCCTTACCAAGTCCCTTACTGTAATATGCCCCTTTCCTTCTATGTTGGGAGGCCTTGTTTCCATTCGAACAAGATGTTCCTGGTTGAGCTGAAGCTCTGCGGCGTCCTCTATTGTCACTATTCGCTCCTCTTCGGGTATGAAACATGACAAAACGTTTAGCGTCGTAGTCTTTCCGCTACCAGTTCCTCCAGATACAATTATGTTTAACCTTGCCTCCACGCATGCCTTCAAAAAGCTCGCCACCTGTGGAGATATTGTTCCGAAGTCAATTAAATTCCTTATGGTATAGGGTTCGGTTGCAAATTTCCTTATCGTCAATATGGGACCGTCAAGAGCCAATGGATGTATTACGGCATTCACCCTCGATCCGTCTGGAAGTCTTGCGTCAACCATTGGAGATGATTCATCGATTCGCCTTCCAAGCGGAGAAACAATTTTTTCTATTATGTGAAGCACATGATTATCATCCCTGAATACAACCGGCGTTTTTTCAATTTTGCCATCCCTTTCAACATATACGCTGTTGAAGCCGTTGACCATTACCTCTGTTATCTTTTCATTGTTAATAAGAGGCGTTATGGGCCCGTACCCCACAATCTCATTTATGGTATCTGTAATTATTTTTTCTTTCTGCCTTCTGGTCACAAATATCTCATCTTCTCTGAGAATATCATCAAGTATACCTGTAAGGCTTTCCCTTATTTTACCTTTGTCTATGGATTCATCCTTTGATTTTTCCATAATTCTTTTCTGTATTTTTTCTTTCAGCATTTCATTCTGGCCTTTTGAAATTTTGCTTTCGCTCTTTATACCTTGATCAGCTTCCACTTTCAAGGACGAACCATTTTTTTCCTTTTCAATTCGTTCCAACAGAGACATCTTTCTCCCTCCTTATTTCCCTATCCATTTTCCAAACATTGATTTTTTTTCATCCTTGCCCATTATCTCGTCGACTATATTGTAGATGCTTTTTGTGACCGAGCTCCCCGGATTATTAAGAACAAAAGCCTTACCCTTGTTTACAGCGTCGATTATAGTCTTGCTGTCCTCAGGCACTATATGGGATATTTTCTTTTCTGTCGTTTTTTCCAAATCAGAAATATTTATACCGAAATTGCGATGATACCTGTTTAAAATCAGTCTTATTTTTTCATCTCTGTAGTTTAGCGTCTTCATAACATGAAGACCTGACTTGACGTTCTTTATAGTCGGAAGATCCAATGTGGTCAAGAGCATTATGCTGTCTGATAAATCCAGAGTCGCCAGGTTGACATCATCAAACGCTGGCGCCATGTCTACAACAATATATTTATAGCTTTCTTTGAGTGTCCTGAGAATCCTTTGCACATTTCCTCCGGTCACAAACTCGGCGTACTCTGGTCTTGAAGGAGCCGGAAGTACTCGCACACCGGAATTATGGAGCATCATATAATCTTCAAGAAGTTCCTTGTCCAGACTCTGTATATCCTTGATCAATTCCATTACGGTACGTTCGGGATAAAGATTAAGCATAACAGATACGTCCCCAAACTGAAGGTCAAAGTCCACAAGGGCAACCCTTTCTTCGGTCATTTGCGCCAAGGCAGTAGCTATATTTGTAGCTATTGTGCTCTTGCCCACCCCACCCTTAGTGCTGAATATTGATACAATCTTGGGTTTTATGTCTTCCTCGTGTTGCTTTCTACCGTAGAGGACTTCCCTTCTCTTCAAATCCTTGTCGTAAAGGTCTAATATGGTGTCTATGTACAAATCCGCCGCCGCCGGTTTGACTATGTAGTCCCTGGCGCCGTCACTCATGGCTTTCTTCAAGTTCTTCTTGCCACCCTTGTCGAAAGTAACTATAACCAGCACATTGGGTATTGTAGCCGTAAGAATTTCAGTAGGAGTGACATTCTTTATTCCAGGCATGTTTATGTCCATCAAAACAACATCCGGCTTAACATTTTTTGCCATCTTGACGGTAGAAATTCCCTCAGTACATTCTCCTACAATTCTTATGCGGTTCTCATGGCTTAGGGCCACCCGCATGTTTTCAATATCCTTTTCGTTTTGGTCCGCTATCAATACATTAACTTTATGTTCCATATACACCTCTCCGTTTATTGAGACTTTTATAGGTCATCTTCTCAAAGGCACAAAATCGTCTGTAATGCTTCCGTTTGTCCGTATTTCGTCCTCTGCGTCCGGGTGCCTCAAGGCAAGCCTGATTTCACCGGTTTTATCTGCTTGAAACAGTTTTTCGGTTTCCGATGAATTGACCGCCAAAGTCAACAACCTGCTAGACGCCTGTTCTTCTGCCGCATCATCCGAAGCTTTCTTTTCCTCTATGGAATCCATCTTGTTTATCGAAAGCACAAGAACATCTTCTATGAAAGCTTTTGTGGCAGGCGGATAGCTTAATCCGTCTTTCTCCCTTCCGTCTACATGAACAAGCAAGTCCACATGGTCGCCCGGCGTAACCATATCCGATATGCCTGCAATAAGGTTGACCTGTATGGTCATTGCCCTTTGCCCTGTAGGAATGTTGTATGAAAACCTCAAGGCCTCCAGGTCGAAGAGGCGGCTTTCAAGAATCTGCTCATCAGCGAGTATCCTTTCCACTGTGTATTTGCCTACAATTTTCGTGCCGTCCGTCATGGCCTCGGGATGCACATACTTTTTGTCTATCTCCCTGTAGTCTATCATTGCATCTGTTATCTTTACCTTTGCTGGTATGGTCTCTTTTGCAACCCAAACCTCGACATATGTAATCTCAACCTCTTCAGGTTTGAGGGATTCAAGATATTTGTATATGCCGAAAGTAGTAATTGCGGCAAGGACAACTGCAAAAATGATTATTCTCTTGTCCAGTTTCATTCAATTCCCCCCTTATTATTCAATCAAATCAACCGCCCATGACCCCATAAAAGTCGCTCCCGGATCAACTTCTCCGACAACTACGTGTTCAACAAACTTGCCTTTAATTTCATTATTGTTGTAGTCTGTGATAAAAATTGTTGCAAAGCCAACAATTTTTATATTGTCTCTACCTTGCGCTTCATCGAAGTCCTCTATAATCGGAACAGTGACAAATCTCGGGCAGGAATCCTTATGATCGCTCGGATTCGAAGAAGTGTGATTCAGTCCGCAGCTTGTTTCACACGAGACGGGTTCATATTCATATTCAGAGTTTTTTGCCGGATTGTATTCAGTCCCAGTGATCCTTGCGTCCAACCCGCCATTGACAGAGTTCGCCTTCCCGGGCTCTGTATTAATCATCTGCCCTACACTGTAAGCATTGATGCTTCCGTGATAGGCAATCTTGTGCTCTGTTGAACCGTCAATCTTTGTCAGATCCCAATCATCGTCATCTATCTTATCAAAATCAACTAAATGAAAATTTCCCGGCGTGCTGGGCTTGTCCGTTCTTAGGACAATCTCTACATTTGGACCATAGTTTTCTTCCTCTATTCCAAAGGGCATCAAATTGTCAACACCTGCAGCAGCCGTACCAATTAAAGCCACCGATTTTGTATTTACCTCCATTTGATCCATGCCAAAAATACCGGCAAAAAATGTATCCATCCTTTCCTTTGCATAGACAGAAACTGTAGCGGCCGAATGGTCGAATACAACATTTGTAGTTATTCCTGTTTCGCTTCCGGTGAAATCGTCACTCCAAGCATAAGCATTGGGAATATTGGAATCAATATTGACTTCAAAAATATTCTCCGCCGTCTCTCCAGCTCCATCCAAATCATTTTCCTTAGATTTGTTGTCCATCGCCCACTGCTTGGCTCCGGCCAAGGCAGTGGCGTCACAGGCGTTTTGAAGCCTACTCTTTCTTACTGCCGCATTTCCAAAATCCACAGCAAGTGCGGCAAAGCCAATTATTACAACCATAGCTATTACAACCATAATCATTGCTATTCCTTTTTCATTTTTCATTTTTTCATACACTTCATTCACCTCCTATTCGATTCTCATTTCTGCACTGGCATGCAATTCAAACATCCCATCATCCGAAATCATCGGACCTACGATAGGTGTAATTGTCTCCAACTCATAGGTAACTTCCGCTAAAACATTATCTCCTACTTTATTAATGTCAATATCATCGTCTTCCAAAGACAAAGTACCCGCCACTGTTTGCATTCTGAGAATCGCATCATCATAATCGTCATATTCGTGAACTGCTGCATACCTTGCACCTTCACGCACGGCATTAGAAAGTATCGAATATGTAAAATAAATCCTTCCGAATTCTATTATTCCGAAAACAAGTAAAAAAAGCAGAGGCAGTACGAAAATCGTCTCAACCATCGCTTGTCCTTTTCTGTTATTTATGAATTTATGAGTTCTCATTTAAGCCACCACATTTCAAGTGTAAATTTTTATGGCAAAACCACCCTTGACCTAACCGATATTAGATATTTCCGTGTTAGCGTCGTTTGTCTTGTTTTCAATTTGATGACCAAATGCGGCGAACGCAACCAAAGCAACAAGCGCAATGAGCATTACCAACAATATGTATTCCACCATAGCCTGACCTGTGCAATTTGGTTTTTCCGTTTTCATATTCATATTTCACCCATTTTTTTATTACTAGGCGGGTCCACTTAATGATCAGGCCCGCCTAAATAATACTATTTCACCATATACATGCATCCTGTTCCAATTTTGTCAGCTGCATCATTTGCCTTTACTAACGTATTGTCACCAATAGCTTTGAATCCAACGTATGCTACTAGAGCAATAACTACTACAAGCAGTATGTACTCTACCATACCCTGCCCTTTCTCGTTTCTGAAAGCTTTTTTCAATGAGTCCATTATTCTGTTAAACATTTTTCTTCCTCCTTTAATAGAATTTTATTTTTGTTATTTATGCAAAAAGCAACCCCACTTATCCCCGGGATTGCTTCAGCCTTC
>CAZXWC010000016.1:0-27504 GCA_964644525.1 uncultured Peptostreptococcaceae bacterium | reverse complement strand
AAAACTGATTGAAAAAGCTTATGAAAATTTTTCTGAAGATGAAGCAAAAGAATTACTAAGGCTTTTGAAGAAATTATCTGGAAATTTCAACTGACAACAAAACGAAGCCCTCCTGTTGGAGGGCTTCGTTTTGTTGTCAGCCATTTGTCCTATTAACTCTTATTCTCTTTTCTTCTTCTTTTGTCGGCATACATTTCAGCGTCGGCAATTGTTACGAGATTTTCAATGGATTTTCCGTCTCTAGGGTATTCAGAAACGCCGAAGCTGAAGTTTAAATGCAAGTCCACTTTTCCATGATGCACCGTTTCTTTTTCAAGCAGCCTCCTTATTTTCTCCATTTTTTCCGTAATAGTTTTCTCTCCGCTCCCTTGAAAAATTGCGATGAATTCATCTCCTCCGAACCTTCCGATAATGTCGCAGTCTCTTATCTTTTCAATCACTCTTCTACCAAAAGTTTTGAGGACTAAATCTCCTGCAAGATGTCCGTATGCATCGTTTATTTGCTTCATTTCGTCAATATCCATCAGTACAAGACTCATCTTCTGGCTGGATACATCCGCTATATCCATTGCCTTTTGAATCATCTCGACAAGATATTTCCTGTTGATCAGACCTGTTACCGGATCGGTCCTCATGCTCATAAGTTTCTTTTGATACTTTCGCTGCTTTGTAAGAACTGTTTGTATCTGGTCCCTCATGTATTCCATAATTTCGATATCAACCATATCAAAAGCAGTTCTCTTTGTGCTGTCAATGTTTATGAATCCGTAAAGTTCATCGTCAATCCATATAGGAGAGACCAAAGACGTCTTAACGCTCTCCCCGTCGAGCACGAGCAACTCGGGACTCTCTATTGCTTTCATTTTATCGATGTCCCTTACAACACAAATTTCTTTGGGCACTTGTCCCTTGCTTTTTACCACCAGGCTGTCCTCGAGCCGGACTTTAAAATTTTTTGTCATTTGCTTTGGATAGCCCTTTGATTTGGGCATTTTGAGAAAACCGTTTTCGTTAATCAAGAGGATTGCGCCAAATTTTGCATTTGAAATCGACTCTATGCTTTTTTCAAGCAGCATGCCTAATGTATCTGTCTCCTCGTCCGAAACCAAAAGTCTTTGGTTTATCTGAATGGCTATGTCTTTTATTCTATTTAAGGCCTTCATTTTCTTGAAAAGGTTGACTCTTTCGGTTATATCGACAACCACTCCTACAATTCCAATCAATCCACCCATTTCTTGGCAACAGACAAGGTCTTTCATTATTTGAAGGTCGCGCAATTCCCCCTTGTTGTTTGCAACTTTGACTTCATAAACTTGAACGCCTTGACCCCTGAGCAATGCATCATCAACTGCTTTGAATCTCTCAGCTACTGATTCAAGCCCTATTTCGTCAGCTTTTTTACCGATTATCAAACTTTCATCTACTCCCATAAATTCACAGAATGATTTGTTGCAGTACTGAAACCTTCCTTCAATGTCTTTGAAAAAAACAGGAGCCGGCAACGAATCCAATATCGCATATTCTATCTTTTGCATTTTTCACAACCTCCTCTACCAGCTGTCGATCATGTCCTTAAGCACCAGCTCGGCACATTCCTTTGCCTCTTGCATGGAATGGTCTCTGTAATTGCCGCATGACTCAATCCTTGCGGCCGGAACTTCACTTGTTGCCATAATTCTCTCCAGCGAATTCCTCAATGCCTGTGCCACGTTCCTGGATTCCGGATCCCCCCAGCAGATCATATAGAAACCCGTGCGGCATCCCATCGGTGAAATATCAATTATTCCTTCCATTTCCTCTCTCATGTATCCTGCCAACAAATGCTCAAGCGTATGTATGGCGGCTGTAGAAAGGAAAACTTCATTCGGTTGTGTAAATCTAAGGTCGAACTTGCTTACGACGTCACCCTTTTCCCCTTTGGATTCGGCCGCTTTCCTGACATATGGAGCCTTTACTTTTGTATGGTCCAATTCGAAACTTTCAACTTTTGTCATTTTAATCCTCCAATATTTTTTAAGCCCGGGGCTTTATGTTTTCAAGCGTTTTGACCAGCAAGTCCCATGTCCTCTCCGCTGACCCCTTGTCGAGACGTTCCCTTGTAGAATGGACATCCGACATGTCAGGACCCATGGATATTATGTCCAGATGCGGCATTTTCTCTTTAAAAAACCCGCATTCCAACCCTGCATGAATGGCTTCCACCGAAGGCTCCTTCCCGAACAATTCACTGTATGCCTCTTTCATCACTTGCCTGATATATGATTTAGAGACAAAGTCCCATCCCGGATAGTCCGATTCGAGCTGCATTTCAGCTCCAATCGAACTGCAAATCAAAGCCACCCGGCCATTTATCTCATCCTTGAGTGATTTCAGGGAACTCCTTACCGAAGCTGTTATCTCTATTTGATTTTCATGCGTTCTTATAATACCCAAATTAATTGAGCTCTCAACAAGTCCAGGAACGTCCCGGCTCATTTTCTGTACGCCGTTTGGAACAAGACGTAAAAATTTCACAAGTTTTTCAATGCTTTTTTTGTCAAGGATTTGTCCTTTTAATGATCCTTCCGAAATTTCTATTTTCAGCCCCGGTTCAGCCGCTTTAAACTCATTGCGAAATTTTTCTTCCATATCGAGGACTGTTTGCTCCAAATGCTTTACTCTTTCAAGCGAAGAAACCGTTTCAATACAGCAAAAGTCAGCTATGGCATTTTTCTTTGTGCCGCCATTTATTGCCGTTATTGCAACATCTCCTGAATCAAGTTCTTCAAGCAGCCTACCCATGAGATTTATGGCATTGGCACGTCCTTTGTCGATTTCCGCTCCTGAATGTCCGCCCATTAGACCCTTTATTGTTACTTTACGGCAACACTCATTCCGGGCTTCCTTTCTTCTTGCAATGTCAATCTTTGCAATATTGTTTACACCGCCCGCGCTTGAAGCTAAAAGAACACCTTCTTCTTCCGAATCCAGGTTTATCAGTATTTCTGCCTTCAAGTCCTCTGTTCTAAGACCTATTGCCCCGTTCATGCCGGTTTCCTCGCATGTAGTTATTACACACTCCAATTCCGGATGCCTGAGTTCTCTGTCCGCGGCAATGGCCATTATGTATGCAAGGGCAATTCCATTGTCTGCACCCAGCGAAGTGCCAACTGCCGAAATGAATCCATCCTTTTCTTGCAACTGCAAAGGATCGCTTTCAAAATCATGTACCCTTTCATCTGTCTTTACACATACCATGTCCATATGCCCTTGAAGCATAACTGTTGGCGCATTCTCGTATCCTTTAGATGCCGGTATTTTCATTATTATGTTCTTATGTTCGTCCTGAAAAACTTCAATGCCGAGATTTTGGGCAAAGCTTAGCAAAAAATCGCTGACTCCCTTTTCGTTGCCCGAACATCTGGGTATTTTGCTTATTTCCTTGAAATATTCAAATATCGCCTGCATGACTTTTTCATCTCCCGTCATCAAATCATCTTTTTTATTATCAATTGTCTCTATTCATTTCTCTAATAACATATCTCAGTTTTTTTCTCGAAATATTCTCATTGGCAGACTCGTAAAGATTTTCCAGGTTGTATGTCAAAAGAGAGTCGTGCTCGCTTATGCCGTAATATAAATTTGATTCTATGCCATATTTGCTCTCTACCTGCAAAACAAATTTTTTCCTTATTGTCTCAGCGTAATTTTTCATTCTTTCCTCTTCTTCTCCGAAAAGAATCAGCAATGTGTTTGTATCGACTCGAAAAAAGAAGTGGTCCTGGGATATTGCATCTATTGTTATCTCAACTAATTCATTCAAAATCTTAAGCGATGTCCTTTTCCCATATTCCATTTCCAATTTTTCAAAGTCGCTTATGGAAAAAAGTCCTATGCCGACCCTTGTCCTGCATTTTTTGAACAAAACCCACAGCTTGCCCTTTATCCTTTCATATGCCTGCCTGTTGAAAAGGCCTGTCTCCAAATCTATTAAAGCGACGTTCTTGAGTGAATTTTCGTTTTGCTTTAGTTCCCTGAAAAATGCATCTTGTGGCTTCTTTATCCCCAAATCTATCGCTACCTTGTAAATCATGTAAAACGACGTCAGCTTTAAAAACTGTCCAAGCAGATTCAAAAGCCCTTGCTTTCCGAAATCCACCAAAAAAGAAAGTTCTGACAACAATGTAAATGCTATTGCCCAAACGAGGAAAGGATAGGCCTTTTCCCCCACTTCCGACCGATCTTTGTCCAATGCGAACCATGCAGCCAAAAGCATAATCACTATTGCCGCCTCTGCCCATATCTTAAATGGAGTATACCTCAATCCACCAACACAACATAAAGGAAATGTGTCGAAACAAAGTATGCTTGTGCAAAATATAAGCGTAGCCACAAAATATATTGAAAACACAATGTCGTAATTTATTCCCTTAAGCCTTTTGTTAAACTTGAACGCTATAAGAAGCGTAAGGCTTTCCATAACCCTTGCCACAATCCAGAACTGCCCTGCAATATTCTTGTGTTCGGTAAAAACCGTAAAATCCTTGAACGAAAGTAAATGCATAAGGTCTATGAATCCAACGAAAAGATATGCTATGCCAAGGAATATTATGTAGCTTCCCCTGTTGTATTTCCTTGAATTCCATGCAACCATGAATACGGCAAAGGCTATCGATATGCTGTAGATGCCAACCAGACTGTGAAACAATAAATAATTGAAAAAACTGCTTACAAACAGACCGGTCAATACGCTTATCAAAAATATATCTTTTCTCACTCCATCCATTTTACCTTTATCCATTTACCGCCCCTCCTTAAAAAAAATCTTATTCTATTTACTCAAACTCATGCCGGCCTGTCTTCTTTGCAATTCTAAAATCTCAACCAGTATATCCAGCCTGAATTGCCCCGGAGCTGTAGGCTTTTCCATGTCCAGGCTTGCATAGCTTATTGCCGGAGCCGCTTCCCCGGAAAGAATTCTGCTGGCCATTCCGGCTTGACCCATTGCCATGTATATAAGTTCTTTTCCCTTCCGCTTTCTCTTAAAGTCAAGCGCCGCGCCAATAAGCTTTAAAGTGTCGGAAAAATCCCCTGCCATGAAAGCTCCCTTAACATATTCCGCTTCAAGTTCGGCCATTCCTTCTAACAAAGAGACAAGTTCACTTTTTTCAGGTGTTCTCTTGAAGTCATGGTGGGAAACAATTCTGGCCGGATTTTTTCCTGGCATAATTCCATGATCAGCATTCCTGTTCTGCATCCATCTGGCGTATTCTATGTCAACCATGCTAAATTCATAGCTTTCCAGCATTTCTTTAATGATTTTGAAGTATTCACTTGTATCGCCTTTGAAATACCCTCCTTCAACAGCGCTTCGCAATGTCAGTATAATTGGCCTTTTGCATTTTTCAAACATCTTAATGCAATCCCTTATCTTTCTTTTCTTATCAATAAAATCTTCATATGTAAAAACCATAGGGTCGATGCGCCATTCCAGCATATCTATTCCGGTTTTTTCAGAATCCGAAAATTGTTTTTCAACCGCTTTTAAGGTTTGCCCGTTTATTGAACCGCATATTTTCGGAATTGCAAATTCTTTTTTATCCATGTATTCCTTCCTTTTCTTTTATTTTTATAATACCACATTTATTGCACATGGCGTTTCGATAATCATTTAACAATCTTCGAATATTTCCATTTTATTTGATATACTTAAAATAAAGCTAATAAATTGGAGGATACTAAAATGAATATTGTCATAGCAGAACCCTTGGGGATTTCCAAGGAAATAATCAACACCATTGCAAGCGAAAAGCTTTCAGGAGAATTTAATTTGACCATTTTTGAAACTCCGCCCGGCGATGACCGTGAATATATTTCAAGGTGCAAGCAAGCGGATATTCTCATAATCGCAAACAGCCCCCTAAGACGACCGGTAATAGAAGCCATGCCCAAACTCAAATTTATTTCGGTAGCCTTCACCGGAGTTGATCATGTTGATTTGGATGCTTGCCGAGAAAAAGGAATCACCGTAAGCAATTGTGCTGGCTATTCGACTCCGGCAGTTGCCGAACTCGCAATAGGACTGATGATATCGGTTTACAGGCATGTTTCTGTATGCGACAAAATAACTCGAACCTGCGGTACACGGGCAGGGCATATAGGCAGAGAGCTTAAAGGAAAAACGCTGGGAATAATCGGCACAGGAGCCATAGGAATGGAAACAGCCACCTTGGCTGGGGTTTTCGGCATGAAGATAATCGCCTACAGCCGCAGCCAAAAGAGTGAAGCTGAAAATTTGGGAATAGTCTATAAAAGCCTTCCCGAAGTCTTCTGTGAAAGCGACATAGTAAGCATTCATGTCCCTCTAAACGAAAATACGGTAAAGCTGGCAAGCAAGGATCTGATCGATTCTATGAAACCGTCTGCGGTACTCATAAACACTGCAAGAGGCCCCATTGTTGACAATGTCGCGCTTGCGGAAGCGTTAAGGGATGGTCGGCTTTCCGGAGCAGGAATAGACGTTTTTGAAATGGAGCCGCCAATTCCGTCAGGTCATCCACTTTTTGAAGCGCCAAACACGACTCTGCTTCCTCATGTGGCTTTCGCCACAAACGAAGCCCTGCAAAGAAGGGCCGTAATTGCATTGGACAATGTCTCTGCTTATTCTAAAGGAGTGCAGATAAACGTCATTTTGTAGAAAACCGCATCATTAAAAAACCATTATGAAAGGAGACCTGTTTCATGGATAAAATTTTAGGGGAAAGCCTGGGCTGGTGGACAGAGAAGTATCCACTTATAAGTGATATGGTCAAAACAAATGAGGTTTTCTGGGTAAATCCTCTTTACAGACAATCCCGAAAAGCCTTTGAAGAAATAAGCCTTTCAATGAAGGATATTGAGGACGCTTCAAAAAGACTGGCCAGGTTCGCTCCTTATCTGGAAAAAGTTTTTCCTGAAACATCACCTTTTAAAGGCATCATAGAATCGCCGCTCAGGGAAACACCTCTTATGAAAAGCTCTTTGGATGATTTCTACAATTGCCGGCTTGATGGATCTCTTGTGGTAAAGTGCGACAGCCATTTGCCCATATCCGGATCTATAAAAGCCCGGGGAGGAATATATGAAGTCCTCAAGCACGCCGAGGATTTGGCTTTTGAACACGGGCTGCTTACGCCTAACGACGATTATTCCATATTGGCTGATGACAGATTCAGGGAATTTTACTCAAAATATTCCATTGCTGTAGGCTCCACCGGCAATTTGGGCCTAAGCATAGGAATAATTAGCGCCAAACTGGGCTTCCGCGTTTTTGTCCATATGTCGGCAGACGCCAAAGAATGGAAAAAGAATCTTTTGCGAAGCAAGGGAGTAAGCGTTGTTGAATACGATTCGGATTACAGCCTCGCCGTAAAGGAGGGGCGGCGCCAATCGGAAGGCGACCCCTCCATGCACTTTGTTGACGATGAAAATTCTAAAACCCTCTTTCTGGGCTATTCTGTCGCAGCCCTGCGTCTGGCAAAACAATTGCAAGAACTCAAAATCACAGTAGACGAAAAGCATCCAATTTTTGCATATTTGCCATGCGGTGTAGGCGGCGGTCCCGGAGGCGTGGCCTTCGGACTCAAAGCCGTATTCGGAGATTCTGTACACTGTTTTTTTGCAGAACCGACCCATTCCCCCTGCATGTTGATTGGCATGATGACCGGGCTTCATGAAAAGCTTTCGGTTCAAGATTTTGGCATCGACAATCTTACCGAAGCTGACGGCCTTGCCGTTGGAAGGCCTTCCGGCTTTGTAGGAAAAACCATGGAAAAACTTATAAGCGGAATATATACATCAACCGATGAAAACATGTACAAGCTGCTGGGGATGCTTGCAGACAGCGAAGACCTATGGCTTGAGCCTTCCGCACTTGCCGGTTTCACCGGGCCATGCCTGGTTGAAAACAGCGAAAAAGGAAAGTCATATCTCAAAAAACATGGTTTGAAGGCAGAAAACATTCTGCACCTTCCTTGGGCAACAGGCGGAAGCATGGTGCCTGAGAAAACTATGAAAGAATACTATGAAAAATCAAAAATTTGATTTGCTGAAAAAAGCGCAGCATGGATTCCATGCTGCGCTTTTCAAGTGGCTATATGTTGGATTTTCCTGAAACGGATTCAACCGTAAACTTTATCACTTCAGTGATTCCATAAAGCTTTTCTGTATAATCCAAACCTTCTTTTTTCATTCCCCCGCAATACTTTTCAAGCAAAAGCTCCAATGCCTTTCTCTTGTCTTTATCCGGAGCGATTTCAACCTTTCCTTTGGCAATTGCGCTTGAATACTCTGTTGTGAATTTTTCCGGAATCGTCTCTGCGGAAAGGACGCAGCAAAAGGAAGCTTTTTCGTTTTCTTTTATTATGTCTATTTTTTTTCCTTCAATTGCGCAATGTATGTAGATGCACTTGCCTTGGCAGGCATAATTTAGCGGCACTCCGTAGGGCACCCCTTCCGAGGAAGCCAGGGATAGAACTCCCCATTCGGCTGTTTTTAGCATTTCCCAAGCCTTTTCATCTGAAACTTTTCTATCTTTTCTTCTCATTTCTCTTTCCATTTCTATTCCTTTCCTATTGAGACCCACCTGTCGCCGGCATATTCAGCCAAGTCGGCAACAGTTATCTGAACCGCCGAATTCCTTGAGCCCGCAGCCGGGTAAACCACATCATATATCTTAAGACTTTCATCTAAAAAGACTCTCAATCCCTTAATGTTCCCGAAAGGACAAACTCCACCCATAGGATGCCCCGTCCTTTCCTCTATTGATTGCGAGGGAAGCATCTTTGCCTTTTTCCCGAATTCCGCCTTGAATTTCTTGTTGTCGATTCTTGTATCACCTTTCATGAGAACCAAAATATCTTCATCCTTAAGGTCAAAGGCCATCGTCTTTGCAATCATGCCCGGCTCAACTCCCAGAGCCTCTGCCGCCAACTGAACGGTAGCAGTGCTCTCATTGAACTCGATGATTTTAAATTTATAGCCTTTTTCGGCAAATTCTTTTCTTACGCCTTCAATTCCCATTTATATCTCCCCCATTCCCTTTGTATTATTTATTTGCCTGTTTCTGTGCAACTATTAAAATCATGATAAACCATGTCCTTGCCGCTACGCTTGCAAAGGTATAGATATTTATCTATTCTGTAGAAAATGCTTTCGTTTGTGTCTCCCTCCCGTATTTGTGTAACTCCGAAGCTGCAAGTGATATTGGCTTTGCCAAAGCGATTTTCTTTTACCTTTCTACGGATTCTTTCTACAAATTTAAGTGTGGTGTCTGTATCGGTCTCCGGGAGTATCATTACAAATTCCTCTCCGCCCCATCTTGCGAATACATCTATTTTGCGAGTCTCTTCCATTACCAGTTGCGAAATTTCTTTCAAAACAAGGTCGCCTTCCATGTGACCATAGGTGTCGTTTACCTTTTTGAAATCATCAATATCAAACATCACAATAGAAAAAATCCTACCATGTCTTTTCCATCTTTCCAGCGCTTTTTCCAATTCTTTTTCGAAAGCCCCCCGGTTCAAAGCTCCTGTCAAAAAATCCATCATTGAAATTTTCTCGAGCCCCATGTTTCTTTCATATCGATTTCTTTTATATACATTTACCTCGTAATCACGGTATAAGAGAAGCGATGCCGTTATTAAGACGTATATAGCCACAGCTAAAAATTCCGAAGCATCCGTTCCTTTTTCCCCGACCAAGGTAACAGCCAAAAAACCTGTTATCATGTATATATTTACAAAAAATACATAAATCCAGCGGTTGTGGATTGTTACCAAAACGACTATTGCCAAAAATAGACCCATGGTCTGGATGAGTAAATTTACAGGTTGGTAAATCCAATATATATGCAAAAATAAAGTGACCGCAAAAAGTTCCATCAATGTCAGCCCTTTAAAATAGTCAGCATGGTTATCACCTTGGTTAAACCAAAGGTAAAAAACCAGGAATCCGACAAAGAATATGCATCTGTCGAATATTACCCTCACAAACAAATCCCTGTTTGCAAGGGCAAAATAATCGGGCACAATAAAAAGAAAATTCATGATAGCCACTATAATGATTATTCGTCTTACTATGGGTACTGTTTTTTCCGTATAAAAAAGGGAGTATTCTTTTTCCGTAACTTTGTTGGCGAACTCTCCCTTAAGTTTGGAAATCGCGTATCTTCTTTCCATAAAATCCTCGACTCCTCCGTTTATGCATTTCTAAGTCTGATTATATAATAAAGTCCGCATTTCAACAAAGGCGGACTTTATTATATTTATCAATTTTTCGGTTTTTGATCCGCTTTACGGAAATTAATGCTGAAAAACTTTTATTCCTGTTCTTCAAATTCCTTTTATTACCGCTTCCACCCATTCCCCAAGTTTTTCGGAAGCCGCATTTGCTGTCTTTACAACTCCCTCATGGGAATGTTTTTCTTTCCTTATGCCCGTGGCCATGTTTGTTACACAGGATATGCCCAAAACCTTCATGCCAAGATAGTTTGCCATTATGGTTTCCGGAACAGTAGACATGCCAACAGCGTCCGCGCCCATTGTCTTCAGCATCCTGATTTCAGCCGCCGTTTCGTAGTAAGGCCCCGTAACTCCTGCATAGACCCCTTTTTCATATTCTATTCCAAGCCGTTTTGCCGTGTTTTCCGCAATAACAATCAGTCCTTCTGAATAGGGCTCGGACATGTCTGGAAAGCGTGTCCCGAAACGCTCATCGTTTGAGCCAATCAGAGGATTGTCCTTGAACATATTTATGAAGTCCTCTATTATCATCAGTGTTCCCGGTTCAAATCCCCTGTTGATTCCTCCACAGGCATTGGTAACGATCATTTTGTCCAAACCAAGGGATTTCATTACATAAATCGGATAGACGACTTCCTTCATGGAATACCCTTCGTAAAAATGGAACCTGCCTTTCATTGCCAAAATGTCGGTTTGGCCGATTTTTCCGAAAATCAGTTTTCCTTCGTGCCCTTTTACTGTCGACACCGGGAAATGGGGTATGTCCGAATATTCAATCTCCAACCGATTCTTGATTGACTCCCCCAAGCGCCCCAGTCCCGATCCAAGTATCACTCCTGTTTTGGCTTTCCCTTCTACTCTTTTCTCTATATATGCCGCTGATTCTTTTACCTTTTCGTATAAATTTTTCATGATTTCCTCCTGTATTTATGCTTTAGCCTTATTATTTTAATTAGATTTCTTTATTTAAAATCCTTTTTTTCTTTTTTGTATTGACAAAATTCACAATAGCGTTCATACTGTGCATATACGTTATATACAGTATGAACAAAGGGGTATGTCTATGGATATTATTATTTCGAACTCAAGCAAAAACCCAATTTATATGCAAATTTCGAATCAGTTGAAGGAACACATGCTTAAAGGAGTCTTAATGGAAGGACAAGCTCTTCCTTCTATAAGAAGTCTTGCAAAAGACTTGAGAATAAGCGTTATAACTACCAAGAGGGCTTATGAAGAATTGGAGGCGGCGGGTTTCATCGATACAGTTGCCGGAAAAGGTTCTTTTGTGTCGGCTCAAAACAGAGAGCTCATTTACGAGCAGCGGCTGAGAAAAATAGAGTCCAAGCTTTCCGACATACTGAAAGAAGCAAGCATGATTGGTTTGACCTCCAAAGAACTCGCTGAAATGCTTAAATTGATTGAGGAGGATTAAAATGGAAAATGTTCTGGAATTAAAGAACCTTACAAAGAATTATGATGGTTTCAAACTCGACAATTTGTCGTTTTCCCTCAAAAAAGGCTATATCATGGGCTTCATCGGCCCAAACGGCGCCGGAAAAAGCACCACCATAAAGTTGATAATGAATCTTGTCAAAAAAGACTCCGGAAGCATCCACCTTTTTGGAAAAGATTACCTAAATCACGAAAAGGCTGTGAAGGAACGAATAGGTTTCATTTACGACCAAAACCATTTTTATGACGACCTTAAAATGGAAAAAATGAAGTCCCTTCTGTCCCTTTACTATCCCTTGTGGGACGATGGTCTTTTCTATAAATATATGAATCGATTCGGTTTGAATCCCGAAAAGAAAATAAAAGAACTGTCCCGCGGGATGAAAACAAAATTTTCTCTTGCTCTTGCTCTGTCGCATGAAGCTGAGCTGATAATAATGGACGAGCCCACATCCGGTCTCGATCCTGTTTTCAGAAGTGAAATCCTCGACATACTTTCGGAAGTCATAGAAGACGGAAAGCGCTCGGTATTCTTTTCATCGCACATAACGCAAGACCTCGAGCGCTCGGCGGACTATGTAACCTTCATCAACGACGGCAAGCTCGTATTCAGCAAGGAAAAGCATTCGGCACTTGAAGGCTATGCACTTATAAAAGGTCCAAACAGCCTGTTTGACCCGACGGAAAAATACCAGGGGCTTGTTGGCTTCAGGCGAGACAAATACGGATTTTCAGCACTTTTTAAAAGAGAAAATGCAACAAGCCATTTTGACATTGAAAGTACGCTGGTTGAAAATCCCAGCATTGAAGACATAATGCTTTACACGGTTAGGGGGAATTCAAATGCTTAATCTTTTAAAAAAGGACTTAATGCTGCTTAAAAGAAATTTTTGGATAATGATTTTGTACAGCTTCATGATATTCTTCATATTTTCGAGGACAGACATGAACGCCCAAATGATTTATGTAATGGGAATAACAATGATATCTTATCTGCTTGTTATGTACAGCACTGCCTACGACAACATGAACAATAGCGATACCCTGCTAAACAGCCTTCCCCTTAAGAGGCGAGACATTGTCGCCGAAAGGTATATGTCGCTTTTTGTATTCATAGCATTGTCTTCAGCGCTTATGGCTCTAAGCGGTCTTGTAATTGGGTATGCAGGATTCTTGCCGGGCATGCGTCCTATTTCTCTTTTCGATTTCGTTATTGCTACATGGTCAATATGCCTTGTTGTTTTCCTTTATCTGCCTGTCTATTTCAAAGTCGGATATTTGAAAGCCAAGCTGGTGAACTTTGCCATATTCTTTGCCGTGTTCATGATTCCCACTATGATAGGAAAACTTTTTGCTAGAGGGGAAAGCCCTCTTTGGATAAGAAACCTTAATTCCGCTACTAAGCTGCAGACAAGCTTATTCATGGCAGTTTTCATAGCCATTTTCGGGATGGCTTCATACTTGTTTTCATTGAGCTTTTACAAAAAAAGGGAGTTTTAATCAAAAAAAGAGCAAATGCCAAAAAGGGCATGCGCTCTTTTTAAATTTTCTTTAAACTAAGTTTCTTCCTGCAGCCTGTCGAAACCGCTTCCCTCTCCCCATACAGAAACCACTGGCAATACATATACAAATGCCTTTTCGTCTATATCCGCAATAAAACGCTTAATCAGCATAGTCTCCCTGGGAGAACAAATGGTTAAAATCTTGCTTTTAGTATCTTTGCTGTAACCTCCAGTGACATCAAGAATTGTCAAACCCCGCCCTATTGAATTTATAATGTAGTCGGCAATTTGATTACTGTAATCGCTAATAATTTCAAGCTTAAGCTTCTTCGAACCAAATCCGAAAAGAACCAGGTCAATCGATTTGGCAAAAACATAATTCGATATTATTCCGTAAAGTGCAATATTCCTGTCAAATACAAGGGCTGCAAGGGAAAGCACACATATGTCAACGGCAAATATTATTTGGCTAAGACTTATGAAAGGAAAAATCTTCTTGTGGAGAATTTGAGCAACGGTGTCAGTCCCTCCCGTGGAAAAACCTCTTTTGAATACAAGTCCTGCTCCTATTCCCCCTATGACCCCAAAATATATCGATCCCAAAAATAAGTCGTTTTCAATAAGAGGAAAACACATTTCATCAACTGCGATAAGGACCAATGGAAATATAACTGATATCAAAAGTATTTTCAAGGTATTCTTTTTTCCAAGAAAAATAAATGCGGCTAGCATAACCGCCAAAGAAAAACCATAGTATACGTATGTGTAATTGATATTCAACAGATGCCCCACAATTATGGACAATCCTGTAAATCCACCTGTCACAAGCCCATTTGGCTTAAGTATCGACGCAATGGCAAAAGCCAACATTATGCATCCAAAGCTCAATACCAGAACATCAATCAATATTTTGTTTGATTTAATTTTTGCAACCATTCGAATCACCCCTCAATGTTTTGTCAAAGACAAATACTATCAGAAAAAGCTATATAAATAAATATAATCCCTGTTACAATTTGATTACATTTGCTTCTCTCTGCTTTATTAAATGATAATATGCTGCCGTTCCCAATCAAATAAATACATCTCCTCATTTTTGTATTCTTTATCGGCAATAAAATTTCCCGACCTTTAAATTGATTGTTATGAATTCAACTTTATCCACACTTTATAAGTGTTTTTTAATATCAAAACTTCTAACTTTAAATTGCCGGTATTTTCGCATCTTGTATACACATGAATGCACCTATCTCCATTATCTGTTTCTTTTAGGCCTTTTGCAACCGCTTTAATTTTTTCATTAAAGAACATTCCTTGATTTTGACTAAATAGAAAATCAAAAATTTCACTTGATTCACTTTCATTCCTTCACCTGTCATGCCTAATAGCTTATAATTAAGCTATAGTAAAATTATTCAATATACTAAGGAGGCGCAGAAATGGATGGAAACATGAATTGGCTGTATGAAAAAAGAATAGAAAGAACAATTAATAATCTCGAAAAAAACAACATGGAAGCTTTTATGGTTGAAGACGAGAATGAATTGATTGAAAAGATGAAAGAAATGATTGCTCCAGGTTCTCTTGTTTCAGTAGGTGGTTCAATGACTCTTTTCGAAACAGGTTTAATCGACTTTTTGAGAATGGGCAACTTCGAATTCCTGGATCGTTACGCTGAAGGACTGTCACCTCAAGACATTACACAATTGTTCAGAGACTCTTTTTCAGCCGACTACTACTTTACAAGCACAAATGCTGTAAGCGAAAGCGGGACGCTGTTTAATGTAGACGGCAGAGGAAACAGGACGGCCGCAATGATTTTCGGCCCGGACCATGTAATTGTTGTTGTGGGAAGAAACAAGCTTGTAGCAAGCGAAGAAGAAGCACTTGAAAGGTATCGCGAAACAGCCGGGCCTGCAAATGCAAGGCGGCTTGGCAGAAAAACGCCATGCACCGAAATGGGCTATTGCATAGATTGCTCAAGCCCAGAACGCATATGCAACGCTTTCGTTTCCATTAAGAGGCAAGGCGCTAAGGGACGCATTAAGGTCTTCATCGTAAACAAAGATTTAGGCTATTAAAACTTCGGCAGGAAATGCCTTCTTAATTGAATTATTTTTTTAAAATCAAGCATTCTTTATAAGTCAATATTTGAGGGGTCGGTTTTTGCCGATCCCGGCTTTAAACCCATCTTTGGAAATTTAATCTATTTAAGTAAAATTGTAAGGTTGTCGATTTTCTGTTTTTGTTAATGTTCCGATTGGAGGATACTATGAAAATGTATGAAAACCAAGGCAATTTGCCGAGACTTCCCCTTCCAAGCCTTGATGAAACATGCCGCAAGCTTTTAGAATGGAGCAAACCCCTTTTGTCTTCCCAAGACTATGAATCGTCCAAAAAGGCTGTCAATTCTTTTACTTCAAACTATGGAAAAGGTCCTTTTCTGCAGAAAAAACTATATGAATTACGAAACCGCAAGGAGACGTTAAATTGGCTGGAGCCCTTCTGGTATAATACCTATCTTGGAAGCCGGCTCCCTCTGCCTGCAAACAGCAATGTTTCATTCGTTCTTGACAAAAATACAGAATCAAAAGATTTGGCGCAGGCGGAATTTGCGGCAAGCCTGCTTGTGTCTCTGTTCGAATACCGCAATTTGCTCTACAGCGGAAATATGGATATTGATTTCCAAGGGAAAACCGCACTTTGCATGAGCCAGTACAAAACCCTTCTGGGAACAGCAAGAATACCCGGCACAAATTACGACAGTTTCAAAACAAACACTGAAGCAAACCATCTTGTGGTAATCTCCAACGGGCACTACTATTCAATCCAAGCAGCTTTTAAAAACAACATAGCCCAAAATTACACCCACTTCTACGAATCAATAAAATTTATATTGAAAGAATCCCAAAGGGACAATAATATTTCCGTCGGCTGCCTTACCTCGACAAACAGAAGCACTTGGGCAAAAAACAGAGACAAAATTCTAGATTTGAGTCCATTAAATACCGATTCTTTAAATAAAATAGAAGGGGCTTTGGCAATTTTAGTGCTTGACCAAAATGAATACTCATCTGATTCTGATATGTTCAAAAATATGCTGTGTGGAAACTCCCACAACAGATGGTATGACAAGTCAATCCAACTAATATTAAGCAAGAACGGACATTTTGCAATCAATTATGAACATTCAGGTGTTGACGGCACAACCTTGGGAAATCTTGTCCGCTTTATTTACAAAAACACTAAAGCCTATGAAAAAAATGAAACGGGAAATTCTGTTCATTCAACCGAAGAAATAAATTTTATTCTTGACAAAGATATAGAAATGGAAATTGTCAAAGCAAAGGCTGAAAGCAACAGGGTTTTTAATGAATTATCCATTGAAGTATTGCCTTTTGACAAGTTTGGAAAGAAGCGGATAAAGGAATTGAAAACTAGTCCCGACAGTTTTGTTCAAATAGCCTACCAGCTTACTCAAAAGAAAACATTTGGAAAGGTCCGCAATACATACGAATCTGTCATGACAAAACAATTCCTTCACGGAAGAACCGAAGCCATGCGGCCTGTAACACCCGAATCCATTGCCTTTGCGGAAAATCCCACAAGCGACAATTTCAGGGAAGCCATGGCAAAACATATAGAGCGAATAAAAGAATGCAAGAAGGGATACGGAGTAGACCGGCACATGTTTGGCCTTAAAAAGATACATGAGGAAAACTTCCCAGACGATGATTTGCCTGAAATATTCTCTTCGCCAAGCTACAGGGAAATTCGTCGCGACTTCTTTTCCACAAGCACAAGCAATCCGATTGGGCTTCTCTATGCAGGATACGGGCCTGCTATAGAGAATGGATATGGTCTTAGATATCTGATTTATGATAACGAACTTCACTTTGTGCTCTCAAGCAAAGTCCACAATTCTGAAAACCTTATTAAGCTGAAGAAAAATCTGGAAGAATCGCTGGTCGAAATTGCGTCCATCCTTGAATCTTGATTAAAAACCTTTATTAAACAAACCGGGAGTGAGTAAAATCATTGATTTCACTCACTCCCGGTTTGTTTTTTCAACCTCTTCTACTTTTGCTTTTGCCTTCACTTCTATCCTTTTGTCTCAAACTTTTCCTGAAATCTGACTAATGACATCTGATATATGCCCTGGTTTTTATCTTTATTTTTGATCCTTTACTCACTGCAAACAGCTCTTATCTTCCTTCTTTTCTTTCCACTTTCCAACCGTCCAACTTTCTTCTACTTTTACGCTTTTCTTGCATCAGTTTTTAAAGCTGTGTACAGGTGCCGGAATCCGTCCTCCGCGCGCTATGAACAATTCGCTTGAAAAAGGATTCACCTTCATTATGGGCGCTGTTCCCAAAAGGCCTCCGAAAACTGCTTCATCTCCAAAGCCTTTTCCATGCACCGGGATTACCCTGACAGCTGTTGTCTTATTGTTTATCATGCCTATTGCCGACTCGTCGGCAATCATTCCTGAAATGCTTGCCGAAGGAGTGTCGCCCGGAATTGCAATCATGTCCAGACCCACCGAACAGACACATGTCATTGCCTCGAGTTTGTCGAGCGACAAAGCGCCGCTCCTTACAGCTTCTATCATCCCCTCGTCCTCACTTACTGGTATGAATGCCCCGCTCAGCCCTCCAACATGCTCCGCTGCCATTATGCCGCCTTTTTTCACAGCGTCATTTAACATTGCAAGGGCCGCCGTGGTACCATGGCTACCCGCTGCCCCCAGGCCCATCTCTTCGAAAATTCTTGCAACAGAGTCGCCCACATCCGGGGTCGGGGCCAGGGAAAGGTCCACTATCCCAAAAGGTACACCTAGAGTCTCGGCCGCTTCCCTTGCCACAAGCTGTCCAGCTCTTGTGATTTTGAAAGCCGTCTTCTTTATGGTCTCGGCAACTTGGTCGAAGCTTTCCCCCTTGACTTTTTCGAGGGCCGACTTCACTACGCCAGGGCCGCTTACCCCTACATTAATTACGCTGTCTGACTCACCGGTTCCATGGAATGCTCCGGCCATGAAGGGATTGTCCTCCACTGCATTGCAAAAGACCACCAGCTTTGCACAGCCTATGCTGTCATTTTCTCTTGTAAGGTAAGCAGTTCGCTTAATCGTTTCACCCATTATTTTTACTGCATCCATGTTTATTCCTGATCGTGTGTCTCCTACATTTACCGAAGAACAGACTCTCTTTGTAACCGAAAGAGCTTCGGGTATTGATTCTATAAGTATTTTGTCGCCATTTGAAAAACCCTTTTGCACTAGAGCTGAGAATCCGCCTATGAAATTGACTCCCGTTTCGCGTGCGGCCCTGTCCATCATTTCAGCGTAAGCGACATAATTTTGGTCCGCAGAAGCTCCGGCAACAAGCGAAATAGGCGTCACTGAAATCCTCTTGTTAATTATGGGTATTCCGTACTTGCTTGCAATGTCTTCTCCTGTCGCTACCAGCTTTTCCGCCTTTCGTACTATCTTTTCGTACATTTTCCTTCTTGCCTTCTCTCCGTCTCCATCACAACAGTCAAGAAGGGATATTCCCATTGTTATGGTTCTTATATCAAGTTTTTCGCGGTCTATCATATTTATTGTTTCCATTATTTTTTTATATTGATTCATTTTTACCCACTCTCCTATATCTGATGCATTGCATTGAATATTTGTTCATTCTGAACTCTTATATCCATCTGTATGCTGTCGCCCACAGTCTTTAGTTTCTTTTTCAATTCGCCAAACGGTATTTCCATCTCCGAAATATCCGCCATCATTATCATTGCAAAGTATTCCTGCATTATTGTTTGACTGATATCCAATATGTTGACGCCGTTTTCCCAAAGTGTCTTAGACACATTTGCTATTATCCCTGTTTTGTCCTTACCAATAACCGTTATAACAACTTTCATCTTATTTCCTCCCTATTTTTGTAATAAAAAAAAGACCGTAAAAACAGTCTCTCAAAGCCGGAAATCGATAGTAAGCATAGGTGTGCCGTGCTTACGCGAATCCCCTGTCCTTTTACCTGAGAGTTTCACCATTTACGGCTTTCCCCTTCGGTGCTCCTGAGAGTCTCTCCAGAGGTCTGTCCGGAACCGGTCGCCTTCAGCTTCCGGAACCTTCATCCAAACACTATTTTCATTTATAATAAAGATATTAACACAAAGAATAGATGTATTCAATATATTATTGAATACACACTATTTTAATTTCTTTTCATACAAATTCAAATCCGCCCTGATGTTTCCTGTTTCCATGTCGCTTTTCTGTTCACAAAATTCAAAGCCCCTGCTTTTCCAGAATTTTTCCGCAAGCGTGTTGTCGCACATTACTGCAAGACGCAATGATTCAACCCTGTTATCTTCCGCCCAGTCCTGAAACTCGTCGAAAAATGAGGCACCAAGCCCGCTGCTTCTCTTTTGGCTGTCCACCATCATCTGCCCTATAAACCATGTTCCCTCATTCGGGTAGTCCTTTACCCCCTCAATTACGCCTATAAGGTTTTCCTTCTTGAATAAACCCAGTACAAATTTATCTTCTCTTTTTTTGCCTTCAGGAAATTCATTAAAAAAACCCAGAACCGTTTCATTCCCTATCTCTTCTATTCCGTGCAGGTCGTAATAATCGCCGCAATTTTTACAAAGGTTCTGCAATTTGACAAAATCGTTCTCCTCATCCAGTATTTCTATTTTATAATCCTTTGACTCGTAAATGGTTTTTTTCAAACTGGCTCCTCCTCTTTTGTTATAATGCGGGCTTTATTCTTTCTAATTCTTTAATTGATTTTAACCGCATTGCGCCTTATTCTATTACAAAAAATCCCGCATTAATCTATGCGGGATTCCCTTTTCAGTATCTTATCAACAAATTTCCATCAGAATCGATTTTGGCGTCAATCTTCATAAGCGTAGTGAAAAATTCCAAGGGAACATAAGTTCTAGACTCCCTTATTACCGGCTCCTTTGAAAGAACTGCTGAAGAATTGTAGCGGCTGTAGTATCTGTTCCTGTTTATTTTCAATATATACATTGATTGGTCATTGTATATTATTACTGTTCTTATGTTGTTGTTCCAAACAACTTTGTAACCCATTTTTTCCACAGAAACTCTTAGAGGAACCATTACTATCATATCCTTGTTGATATATGGCCTTCCCATGGAATAGTCTGTCTGTTCATTGTTTATATAGAAATTATACATTATTGGTTCGCTAAAGAATTCATCCCAATAATCCGGCAAGGTTTTTTCTACCTCTTGGGAATATGCCGCGCCTATTGATGAAAAAACAAACCCAATAATCAACACTGTCAAAATTGATTTTTTTTTCACGGCAACCCCCTTTGCTTGTAAAGCCTTTCTCCACATCTCTATATTAGACGAATCTTTGCCCACTTTTGTTTCAAATCTATTCTACTATCCAAGGAAGCCCGTCTTTCATGTCCATTAACAGGCGCGGCCTTTTTTCCAATTTCCCTCTGAGATAATTTTCGGCAAGCTCATCCTCTATATACTTTTGAACCGCTCTCCTCAAAGGCCTTGCCCCATATTTATCATTGTAACCTTTTTCGATAAGAAAATCACGAACACTTTGCGATACTTCAAGCTCAATGCCCTTTTCCCTTATTTCCATTTCAACTTCGCTAAGCATGAGCTCTAATATTTTCTTAAGCTCTTGCTCTGTCAGTTTTGAAAATACTATTATTTCATCGATCCTGTTTAGAAATTCCGGTCTGAATATTTTTCTTAGCGCTTCATTAACCTTTTCCTCTTCAGCCCTGTCTCCTCTTTTTTCAAACCCGATGCCAGCCGACTTGAGTCCGGTTCCGGCATTTGACGTCATTATAATTACCGTGTTCTCAAAATTGACCGTTCTGCCCTGGCTGTCCGTCAGCCTTCCATCCTCAAGTATTTGAAGAAGCATGTTGAATACATCTCCATGCGCCTTTTCTATTTCATCAAGCAAAATCACGGAATAGGGTTTTCTTCTTATCCTCTCGGTCAATTGGCCTCCCTGGTCATAGCCGACATATCCCGGAGGCGCTCCAATCAGTTTCGATACGGTATGTTTCTCCATGTATTCGCTCATGTCTAGTCTTATCAATGCTTCCTCGCTTCCGAAAAGCTCGGATGAAAGTGATTTGACCAATTCTGTCTTTCCAACACCCGTAGGCCCTACGAATATAAACGAAGAAGGTTTTTTGCGTTTTTTAAATCCAAGCCGATTTCTTCTTATAGCCCTTGAAACACTTTCAACGGCGTCATTCTGCCCAACCACTCTTTTGTGAAGCCTCTCTTCAAGAAGCATAAGTTTTTCAGCCTCGTTTTCAGTGACACTGCGTACTGGGATTTTTGTCCACGCCTCAATCACATATCCTATGTCGTCGATTGTTATCTCGACATCTGAAGTTTCTTCCTCCATAGTCTTTATTTTTTCCTCAAGTTTGCATTCTTCAGCCTTGAGTTCCGCAGCTTTTTCATAGTCCTTGGTTACTGCAGCGTCCTCCATTTTTTCATGCAGGCCACTGAGGACATTATTTAGGTGCTGCAGTTCCACTATACCCTTGTTTTTGAGGTTTGCACGCGAGCCCGCCTCGTCCAAAACATCTATAGCCTTGTCCGGCAAATACCTGTCCGTAATGTACCTTTCTGACAAGGAGACCGCTTTTCTGACTATCTCCTCCGAAATTATAACTTTATGATAGTCTTCATAGTATGATTTTATTCCCATAAGAATTTCAACGCTGTCCTCAACTGTGGGTTCTTCTACAAGCACAGGTTGGAAACGCCTTTCCAATGCGGCGTCTTTTTCTATATGCTTTCTGTATTCGTCCAGCGTTGTGGCACCGACTATCTGTATCCCCCCTCTTGCGAGTGCGGGCTTTAGTATGTTTGCGGCGTTCATTACGCCTCCATGGACTTCCCCGGCTCCCATAATGTTATGGAGCTCATCTATCACAAGCACAACATTGCCTAAATCTTCGGCTTCCTTTATTATGGCTTTCATTCGACTTTCGAACTGCCCTCTGAACTGGGTCCCCGCCACAATAGCCGTCATGTCCAGCAGGTATATTTCTGTATCAAAAAGCTTGGCAGGAACCTGCCTTTCGTTTATCCTGACCGCAAGCCCTTCGGCAATTGCAGTCTTGCCGACTCCCGACTCTCCAATCAATACGGGGTTATTTTTGTTTCTGCGGTTCAATATCTGCACAACCCGGTCCATTTCAAGGTTTCGTCCTATTATTCTATCTATTCTTCCGTCCTTTGCTTCCATAGTAAGATTGCTTCCATAGGTGTCAAGGTTCTTTTTGCCCTTTGCCTTCCTTTTAGCCTTTTGCGACGACTTTTGACCGATTTTTTCTCCACCGCTTTCTGATGGCCCATTTTCTTCAAGCCCATCGCCAAGGCTGACATCATCCTCAAAATCTTTGTTTCCAGTTCCCATTGACATCATTTTCATGAACATTTCATTGTTTTCCAACTCTTCCATATCCATGCTTTGAAACATCTGGTTCATCTGTTCTGAAAGATTTTCTATCTCATCAGGAGACATTCCAGTCTGTTTCATTAATTGATCCATCACAGGCAAGCCCATTTTTTTTGCGCAATCCAAACAAAGCCCGAAAAGCTCGGACTTTCCATCAACGGTTTTGGTTGTGTATATTACTGCAAGATTCTTTTTGCAAATTGAACATTTTTGCATCTTCATTTCATCATCTCCATTCGGTTTTATGTAAAAGTGAACCCGATGGATACACTCAAGGTCTTAGTACTTTAAAGTATACAATCTCAATTTAGAATGCCTGGTCCTGCCTCTCTTTTCATTATTATATATTCCCCCGCAAGACGAATGAAAACAAAATCATAAAAGAAGGGCTCTCCCTATTAAGATTACCCCTTTCAAATTTTCTCTTCTATTTGTTCAAAATCGAAAATAGTATAAGAGACAGCCCCATAAGAACCAAAAACAATCCAATTCTTTTTTTATCCATAATAACTCCGCCTTTCAGTAGAATAATACCCATGTTTATTTTACCAACACGCGGGGCTTATGGCAAGAAAGAAGGAAGTAGTAAGTGGAAAGTAGTAAGTGGAAAGAAAGAACAAAAGCAAGAGATTGAAAAGCAAAAGCAAAGGATTCAATGCTGTTGTACCTACTGCCTACTCCCCTCTTGCAAAAAGGAGCGGAAGCCAAAATGGCAACCGCTCCAAATAATATATATCTTTTATGAAAAGTAAAATTCTTTATTTCCCGGGGAATAATGCACATAAGTCTTTTACGCTAGCACCATATCCTCAAGAGCTTTGCCAGGGGGAACAAATGGAAACACTCCTGTTTGCTCCGATATGCGGCAGTCAATCAGAAATGGCTTCATGCCTTCGAGCGCTTTGTCGACAGCATCACCCATGCTTTTCATGTCAGATGCAACGGCACCATCTATTCCGAAACCCTTTGCGATTCCGATATAGTCGGCTTCCTGGCTCAATTCTGTTTCCGAAAGCCTCCCGTCGCAAAATTTCTCCTGCCACTGCCTTACCATTCCAAGCGACTTATTGTTCATAAGGACTATCAGAATCGGCAGATTATATTTAGCAAGAGTCGCAAGTTCGTTCAAATTCATTCTGAAGCTTCCATCTCCCGAAACAAGCAAAACGCGTCCTCCACTTCTGCCGAAGGCCGCTCCCACAGCTGCTCCCATTCCATAGCCCATGGTTCCCAATCCCCCCGATGTCAGAAACGTCCTCGGCTTTTCAAATTCCCAATACTGGGCAGTCCACATTTGGTGCTGCCCCACCTCTGTAGCAACCAGAACATCCTTTCCCAGGCGGCAATTCAAGTATTCAAGTATTTGCTGTGGATGGAAATCGGCTTCGTATAATGGGCAATCCGCTTTTGGCAGACTTGCTATCCAGTCCTCATGGCTTTTTTCACCTACAAACTCGGTAAGTATTTTGAGTATGCCTTTCATATCGCCAAGAATCCAGTGAGTCGCATTTATGTTTTTCCCAATCTCGGTAAAATCTATATCTATATGCACAACTCGAGCTTTGGGAGCAAAGGAATTGGGGGGACCTATCACCCTGTCACTGAAACGTCCGCCAATTGCTATAATCAAATCACTTTTGGAAATCGCCATATTGGCCTCATAAAGGCCATGCATGCCCACCATTCCGAGTGAAAGTCTGTGGCCCCTTGGAAATCCTCCCAGCCCCATCAATGTATTTACTACTGGAATCCCGGTTTTTTCGGCAAATTCTCTTAGCTGTCCCGAAGCATTTGCCTGAACAACTCCACCACCCGCATAAATTACAGGACGCTTTGATTCCATAATCCATTCTGCCGCTTTTACGACATCACCCTGAACCGAAGATGCCTCTTCAACACTTTTTTCATCGCCTTTTTCATCGAATTGCGCCTCGGCAAGAAAAACATCTTTTGGCACATCCACAAGCACCGGACCTTTTCTTCCTTGTCCGGCAATTTTAAAGGCACTTTCCATCGCATCCTGTAAATCGTCCACGCTGCGAACAATAAAATTATGCTTTGTTACGGGCTGAGTGACTGCCGTTATATCCACTTCCTGAAACGAGTCTTTACCCAATAGATGGCTCGGCACCTGCCCTGTAACATAAACCACGGGTATGGAGTCCATATAAGCGGTTGCGATAGATGTGACTAGGTTAGTAGCCCCCGGCCCTGATGTGGCAAAGCATACCCCAACTCTTCCCGTAGACCTGGCATAACCATCGGCCCCATGTGCCGCAGCCTGCTCATGACAGGTGAGCACATGCGTGAAACTTTCACTGTCTTTATACAGGGCATCGTAAAGCGGTATGACTGCTCCGCCCGGATAGCCGAATATAGTATCCACTTTTTGCCGTTTCAAGCACTCCAGTATTATTTGCGCACCTGTCATCATTTCTTTTCCTCCGTCTTTTTCTACTTTTCAATCCAAGACATCATGCTTCTTAGTTCTTTTCCTGTCTCCACCATGGGATGCTGGAGTTCCCGCCTCTTCCTTGCATTGAAGTAGGGCCTGCCAGCGGCATTCTCAAGAATCCAACTTCTTGCGAATTCTCCCGATTGGATTTCTCCCAGAACCTTCTTCATCTCTTCTCTGGTATCATTTGTAACCATTCTCCTTGAAGCCGTGTAGTCCCCGTATTCGGCAGTATCACTGACGCTGTATCTCATGTTTTCAAAACCGCCTTCGTAAAGAAGGTCGACGATGAGTTTCATTTCATGGAGACACTCGAAATAAGCGATTTCCTTTTGGTATCCAGCCTGGGTCAATGTGTCGAATCCGGCTTTTATAAGTTCTGTGATGCCTCCGCAAAGTACGCATTGCTCTCCGAAAAGGTCGGTCTCGGTTTCTTCCTCGAACGAAGTCTCGATTACTCCGGCCCTGGTGGCCCCTATTCCTTTTGCGTAAGCCAGAGCCAAATCCCTTGCCTGACCCGAAGGATTCTGATGAACAGCGAAGAGGGCCGGAACCCCTTTTCCGTCTTCATAAACTCGTCTGACAAGATGTCCGGGTCCTTTTGGCGCCACCATGAAAACATCTACGCCTTCATTGGCAACAATTTGTCCAAAATGAACATTGAAGCCATGTGCGAAAACGAGTACGTCGCCGGGATTCAAGTTGGGCTTTACGGCTGTTTCATATAATTTTTTTTGTTTTTCATCAGGCACAAGCATTACGACCAAATCGCTTTCTGCCACTGCATCCCCTGCCGAAAGTACTTTAAATCCGTCATTTTGGGCCCTTTCCCAGGACCTGCTTCCCTCATACAAACCGACAACAACGCTTGCTCCGGATTCCTTGAGATTCAAAGCGTGGGCATGCCCCTGGCTTCCGTATCCCAATACAGCCACTTTTCTTTTCTTCATCAATTCAAAATTCGCATCCTTTTCATAATACATTTTCGCCATTTAAACTTCCTCCATTATTAATATTCAAGTAAATTAAAGTCAACCAGTCTGTTAAGATATGTCACGGCCCTCTTGGAATCTTTCTCTTCATCGGCCAATGTAATGCTTAAAAATGCTTCGTCCGGAATGCTTCCTTCCACCATGAGAACTTTTTTCATTCTGAATCCCCTTCTTCTCATAGTGCCTACCACACGCATAAGCATTTCCGGCTCATTTCTGACTCTTGCTCTTATTGTGCTGTCGGAATTCATCAAATTTCCCCCTTTCAACTCTGTTTTTGGTATAAAAAAACTCCCATCCACGAAACATGTCAAAGACATATTTCAGGGACGAGAGTTGTTCTCGCGTTACCACCCCGGTTTACGTACGGCTCACGCGGTACGCCTCTTCAAGTCGCAGATTTCAATCCGTCAACTCTAGCCATGTAACGGTGGCGCTCCGCTCTCGCGGATCCGTCCTCGCCTACTCGGTTTCCCTTTTGGCTTGGAAGCTCGGGAGTGATTAGTATATATCCATTTCGACCTCGGCTCTCAGCACCGCCGATTCTCTGTAATCTCATTCTGAATATTTTTCTCTCCGTCAACGCTTTTATTGTTTTTTGATTTGAACCCAATTATATAGGCGCTTCAATTGCATGTCAACACTTTTTTCGAATTTTTCACAATTATTTCAAACTATCTGAAAATTAGGCTGGAAGCGAAGAGAAAAAGGCATACGCCTACGGCCCTGTCAAGCTTCTTTGTTGCCGATGGAGTCAAAAGCCCTTCGACTCTCGATCCCATAAAGGATGCTCCGGTCATAAAAAATATTGTCGCCGAAACGCATCCGGCGGCATAAACCACTATTCCGACCCCTACCGGAATCATTCCCGAAGCAAGGACCGCTCCGAAGGTTCCGGTCCAAAATACTATGCTTAGGGGATTTATCATTGTGAGTTTTATTCCGTAAATAAAGCTTCCGCCAAGTCTTGATTCCTTCGAACTTGTCTCTTTCCTGCCGGCTCCTTTTATATATCCAAAAGCAAACCAGCAAAGGACCATAGCTCCGGCAATCCGAACAAGCCACTCCGCACCCTGGTTTGAAGCCATCAAGCCGGATACAGCAGTGAAAGACAAGGCGATGTAGACCGCATCGACAAGAGCGACTCCCAAGGACATCTTGAAGCCTTCCGCAAAACCCTCTTTCACGGCCTTGTGGAGGAGCGCGAAAAAAACGGGGCCGACCGACAGCTGGAGGGTCATCCCAAGCATTAGTCCCTTGATATAAGCCGTCATGAATATTCTCCCCCGTTTATTTCCTCCTTAATGCTTGAGAAAACAATGAATGTCCTTGAATTGGCAACCCCCGGAA
>CAZXWC010000015.1:0-31809 GCA_964644525.1 uncultured Peptostreptococcaceae bacterium | reverse complement strand
TTAGTCGAACCTATGTTTGCATTAAAGTGGTTTTTTATGATATAATCGTTAAAGTAAAAATTGTAAATTGGGGGGCGAGGATAAATGTATGACGATTTGACAGAAAAACAAGCTAAAATCATGAGATTTATATTGGAAGAGGTAAAAGAAAGAGGATATCCCCCTTCTGTAAGAGAAATATGCAAGGCGGTTGGATTGAAATCCACTTCTTCTGTCCATAATCATATGGTAACCCTTCAGGAATTGGGATATATAAAGCGTGATGCTACAAAACCAAGAGCCATAGAATTGAATGAGAAAAAGCTGAATATTAACGAAAAGGAAAATGAAAACGTGGTAATGGTGCCGGTCGTAGGTTCTGTTGCTGCAGGAACTCCGATTTTGGCTGTCGAGAATATTGACTGGAACTTCCCCTTGCCTGAGCAATTTGTTGAAAAAGGAAATTATTTCATGCTTGAAGTAAGTGGAGACTCCATGATTGAAGCCGGCATACATGACAGCGACTACGTGTTGGTCAAACAGACCCGGGAAGCTAAAAATGGAGACATGGTTGTTGCCTTGATAGACGATTCGGCAACTGTAAAGACTTTTTACCGCGAAAATGACCATATAAGGCTTCAACCAGAGAACAGCTCGATGAATCCTATTATTGTGAAAGAGGATTTGATGGTGATAGGAAAGATAAAAGGCGTTTTCAGATTGATGTAGAGAAAACCAAACGGTATTAACGAGCCATTGCGCTTTACAGCGCAATGGCTCGTATTTTGTTTTGATTAAATTTCAAGGTGTTTTTGATTAATAAGACTCTGTAAGGCCTTCATAATTCCTATCCTGGCGTGGTCGTATGTCAAACCTCCTTGAAAATAGGCTATATATGGAGGAGTCAAGGGAGAATCCGCGCTAAGCTCAATAGAGGAGCCTTGTACGAAAGTTCCTGCAGCCATAATAACCTCAGTTTCGTATCCGGGCATGTCCCATGGGATAGGCCGAACATGGGAATCTACGGGTGATGATGCCTGTATGGCTTCGCAAAAGCAGATCACAGCCTCTTTTGAATTAAATTTGATTGCCTGGATTATATCGCTTCTTTCATCTGTCAGTCTGGGAAAGGTGTCGAATCCGAGTTTCTCGAATATGCAGGCGCAAAGCAAAGCCCCCTTTAAAGCTTCGCTTACTGTATGCGGGGCCATAAAGAAACCTTGGAAAAAATGCCTGTTCATACCAAATGACAATCCGCATTCTTTTCCAATCCCGGGGGATGTCATTTTATGTGATATAAGATCGATTAATTTGCTCTTTCCGACTATGTATCCTCCGGTCATTGCAAGACCTCCTCCTGGATTTTTGATGAGAGATCCCGCTGCTAGGTCGAAACCGATTTCTGTAGGTTCTGTCATTTCCAGAAATTCACCGTAACAATTGTCAACCATTAATATGGTTTCATTTGATCGCTTCTTTATGAATTCGGCAAGAACCCTCATTTTATCTACGCTTATGGCTTTGCGCCAGTCGTAACCTGTCGAACGTTGAACATAAACCATTTTGGGTTTTGATTTAAGGGCTTCAGATATGGAATCGTAGTCGAAATCACCTGATGGAGTCAAATCCACCTGCTTGTAATGTATCCCTATTTCTGAAAGCGTGGATGGTCCGGGGTCGTTTATCCCAATAAGCTTTCTTATTGTGTCGTAGGGTAGGCCGGTAACAGAAATAATGCTGTCGCCTGGGCGGAGTGTTCCTGTAAGGCAAAGTGAAAGCGCATGTGTTCCGTTTACAATTATAGGTCTGACTATAGCGTCTTCAGTCCCAAAGACGTCGGAATATATTTTTTCGAGAGTGTCTCTTCCTTTTTCGTTGTATCCATATCCGCTGTTCCAGTAAAAGTCTGTGTCGCTTAGATGGTTTTTTTGCATTGCATTTAGAACTTTGTATTGATTATAGGCTCTGATGTCGCCAATCGCATCAAAATGACATTGTATTTCTTTCTCGCAGTTTTTTACAAATTGCAAGACCATTTCATCTATATCGAAAAATGTTTCTGATGGGATTTTCATTTTTTTCATTTGTTTTCACCTTCTTTCAAAAAAACGAACGGCATTTAAGCCGTTCGAACCGGAAAATCCGATATATGACTATTCTTGAATTATAAAGAAAATTATATTTGGGGAAAAGTTGCTATTCTCCATCTGAATCCGGATTGATAAACTGATTCAAGTTAACACGCTTTGAAGGAATTATTGTTGAAATTGCATGTTTATAAATCATTTGCTGGCTTCCGTCGTTTTCAATGACAATCGTGTAGAGATCGAATCCTTTTACATAGCCTTTCAACTGGAATCCATTTGTAAGAAAAATTGTGAGAAGAGTTTTGTCTTTTCTGGCTTGATTGAGTATAATATCCTGCAAGTTAATTATGTTTTTCATGACGATTCATTTCCCCCTTTTATTATTGTTATTTATAATGAATGTTTTTGTAATTCCCAATAATTTATTTGTGTTCAGATCCTCGGAGTCTTCAAGCTCAATTTGAATGGCTTCTTTATATCTTCTTAGCCATGTTATTTGACGCTTTGCGTAATGTCTGGAATTGAGCTTGATTTTGTATTTCATTTCATTTATGTCCGTTATTCCCGAAAGATGTTCCAATACTTCTTTGTAGCCTATTCCCTTCATTGCCGTATGCTTTTCTGTAAGGCCCATTTGAGTCAATTTGACCACTTCTTCTATCAAACCGTTTTCAATCATTTCATCTACCCTCAGGTTGATTCTATCATACAATAGATTTCTTTCCCTATGCAAACGAAAAAACAATATCTCATATTTCGTATTAAGTCTCAAGGCGGATGAGAATTTTTTTATTGGGAAACCTGTGCGGTGGTAGACTTCAAGAGCTCTTATGACTCTTTTGACATTGTTGGGATGAATTATTTCCGCAGAATCCGGATCTACTGATTTTAATTTATTGTGCAGATAAGAGTTTCCTTTTTCATTGGACAAGTGTTGAAGCATGTTCCTGTATTCAGGATCGTATGTGGAGTTTGAAAAGTCCATGTTGTACATTATTGAATTCAGGTAAAGGCCGGTACCTCCAGCAATCACAGGTATTTTCCCTTTACAATGAAGTTTTTGTATGACCTCTTCTGCCTGTTTTTTGTAAAGAGCAACTGAATAGTCATTTTGAAGAGGATCAGCTACATTTATCATATGATGTTTCACCCTAGCCATTTCTTGCAGGGTCGGTTTTGCAGTTCCTATATTCATATATTTGTATATTTGCATTGAGTCGGCGGATACTATATCGGTATTTAAAGCTTGAGCGAGTTTTATTGCGCTGCCTGTTTTTCCCACTGCCGTTGGTCCTGCAACTATTATTATCTTATTCATGTCTATACCCCATTTCGAATCTATCTATTGAAATATTTTTCTATCTCTGAGAGGCCAATCCGAACAACTGTCGGGCGTCCATGCGGGCACGTATAGGGATTATTTAAATCATCCATGTCCGAAAGCAGGGATTCCAATTCTATTTTTTCAAGACGATCATTTGCCTTGATGGCTGAATGACAAGCTTTTACTGCAAGCTGGTAAACCATTTCCTCGGATTTCATTGAGTCGACCGAAGATGTTTTCAACATCATATTTTTCAATTCTTCTAGAAATGATATTGATGTTTGAAGTGGGAAAATAGACGGTACCTCGCGCAAGAGCAGAGAGTTTGGGCCGAAATCATCTAAAGAAAAACCCATGGAGCAAAGGTGGCTTTCCGATTCAAACAAAATGGACTTTTCATTTTCAGGCATGTCAATAGCAAAAGGTTCAAGAAGTACTTGAGACAGAATAGCTTTATTCTTCAATTGCTTTACAAATGATTCGAAAATAACCTTTTCGTGTGCCGCATGCTGGTCTATTAGTATCATTTCAGTTGTTAATGGGTCTTCACATATTATGTAGGAATCGAAGACCTGCCCTATTATATTCAGATTTTTAAAATACTTCATTCTTCGGCTTGCTTGTGTTTCAATTGGACCTTTGTCTTTTAGTTTCTTGTCACCTGCAAGAGAATCGCTTGAAAAAAGAGCATCGAGTGATGATTGAACGCATTGCTTTTCCTTATTGTCTTCCTCTTGAGTGGAAGGAATTGCCGAATCGATTTCGCTTGTTTTTACTAAATTATCGCTGGATTCAAAATAAACATTTGGAGTTTCCTTGATTGATTGTTTATTTGTTTTTTCAAGCTCGAATCCATTCCTAACTGGATATAATTTTTCGTCAGGTATCCATGAATGGTTTTCCATAAGTTCAGAAAATGCATACTTGAAAATATTTGATATTGATTTTTCATCCTTGAATTTAACTTCAGTCTTATTAGGACTTATGTTGACATCGACAGAGGAAGGGTGGAGATCAAGGAAAAGAAAAGATATTGGATATCTTCTCTTTTCAAGTATATGAAAGAAAGCTCCATTTAAAAGCTCTGTTAAAAATGGGCTTTTAATCCATCTCTTATTTACAAAAAAAGACTGCAGGTTTCTGTTTGAGTGGCTGTTATGTAAATTTGACACAAATCCATGTAGATGTATATTTTGGTGAAAAAAGTCAATGCTTGCAAGATTGCCGGCTATATTTTTTCCATGAATAGAATAAACTGTATCCAGTAAATTCATATTGCCGGGTGTTGTATATAAATGTTTTTTTTCAGATATCAGTTGGAAGGATATGTGATTTTGTGCCGCAGCAAGTCTATTTACGACATTTACTACTCTGTTGGTTTCTACCGTGTCGGATTTTAAAAAATTCAGTCTGGCCGGTATTTTGCTGAACAAGTTTCTGCAAACCACTGTTGTCCCGTTGGCAGCCCCTATGTCGCATATTTCGATCAATCCACTGTTTTTCATTGTCGCACGTTTTCCTAAATGGTTTTGAACTGCTTTTGTAGTGATTTCCAGTTCAGATACTGCCGCTATGCTTGCAAGCGCTTCTCCTCTGAAGCCGAGGCTTTTGATTTCGAAAAGATCATTTTCCCTGTAAAGCTTGCTTGTTGCATGGCGTTCAAAAGCCAGATGAAGTTCGGAGCCGGCTATGCCTGATCCGTTGTCCGAAACCCTGATAAGTTTTTTTCCGGCTTTTTCAATTTCGACGGTTATTGAAGTCGCCCCCGAGTCGATTGAATTTTCAAGTAATTCCTTTACTACAGAGGCTGGATTTTCAACGACTTCTCCTGCTGCAATTTTTGATATAAGAGAGTCATTTAGTTTTTTTATTGTTTGCATGAATATCACTGCCTTTATAATTTTTCGGATTCTTCAACCAAATGGTTTAAAAGGTTGATTGCGTCGATAGGTGTCAAAACATTTGTATCGATATTTTTAATGGAAGTGATGAATTTGTTTCTATCGTCTGAAAAGAAATCCAACTGCCGGGTATCTTTTCCCTTGTCTTCCATCAGGCTTATCTTTGATTTGGATTTTTTGTTTATGTCGTGATTCTCAAGCTCCGATAGAATTTCATTTGCTCGCTCTACTACTTTGTAAGGTAACCCCGCCAGTTTGGCCACCTGCACTCCGTAGCTGTGGTTCGCACCGCCACGCTTTATTTTCCTGAGGAAAATTATGTCGTCTCCCATTTCATGCACAGTTATAAAGTAATTCTTGATTCCTTCCAATTTGCCTTCTAGCTCTGTCAGCTCATGGTAATGGGTGGCAAAAAGGCTTTTTGCGCCTATATGGTTCTGATTGCTTATATATTCGACAACAGACCATGCTATGCTCAATCCGTCGTATGTGCTTGTTCCTCTTCCTATTTCATCTAGGATTATGAGGCTTTTTCGAGTTGCATTTGTCAATATGTTGGATAATTCACTCATTTCAACCATGAATGTGCTTTGACCCTGCGAAAGATTGTCGGAAGCACCGACTCTGGTGAATATTCTGTCCACAACTCCAATTGAAGAACTTTCCGCTGGAACGTACGATCCGATTTGGGCCATTAATGCAATTAGCGCTACTTGTCTTAGATATGTTGATTTTCCCGCCATATTGGGACCGGTTATTATATGGAAACGGCAATGGGAATTATCCAACTCGGTATCATTTGCAATGAAGGTTTCCATATTTGAAATTTTTTCAACAACTGGGTGTCTGCCGCTCTTTATGGATATGATATCGCTGTCTGTTACATCGGGCTTGGAATATCCGTTGTGGTATGCCACGTGGGCAAAATTTGACAGAACATCGAGTTTTGCAAGAGCTTCAGCCGTGTTGAGAAGGCGGTCGACGTTTTTGAGAATTTCGTTCCTTATAGTTTGGAATATTGTGTATTCCAATTTGTTTCTTCTTTCCTCGGCATTGATTATCTTGTCTTCAAGTTCTTTTAGTTCTTGCGTTATATAACGTTCCGCATTTACAAGCGTTTGTTTTCTAATATAGTCCTCTGGAACAAGGTGCAAATTAGATTTTGTGATTTCGATATAGTATCCGAAAACCTTGTTGTATTTTATCTTCAAAGATTTTATTCCGGTTGATTCTCTCTCCCTCGCTTCTATGCTGGCAAGCCATGATTTGCCATTTGACAAAATATCCTTGAGCGAATCAAGTTCGTCATTGTAGCCATTTTTAATTACTCCTCCTTCGGTTATTGTCGCAGGGGAGTCTTCTTCTATTGCCGATTCTATCAAGCTATGGACATCAATAAGCTGATCAATCGATTCGTAAAGAGACGACAAAGGACTTGAATTTGTGTGCTTTGATAACAGGCCTATAAGTTCTGGAAGCCTTTTGATTGAAATCTTGAGTGAAATCAAATCCTTTCCGTTAAGATTTCCATAAACAACTTTTGAAGTGAGTCTTTCAAGATCGTATATAGCTTCGAGTATTTCACGGACTTCATTTCTTGTTTGCAGATTTTTCAAGAATATGTCTACAATACTTAATCTACTGTTAATTTCATCTTTGCTCAAGAGCGGTTCATGGATCCATTTGAATAGCATTCTGGACCCCATCGAGGTCTTGGTCTTGTCGAGGACCCATAACAGGGAACCTTTTTTCTTATCTCCCATGATTGTTTTTGACAATTCCAAATTTCTGACTGTGAAATCGTCGATGATCATGAAGTCTGAAGGGCTGTAGTGCTGAATGTTTCTTATATGCGGCAAATCGACTTTTTGTGTTTCGATCACATAATGTATCAAGCTACCTAAAGAAGGTATGATTTCTTTTTCTCCAGAAAGCCCCAGACTGTCTATTGAAACTATATTGAATTGTTTTAGGATTATTCTCTTTGATTCAGCATAATCCGCATGAATTCCGGCGTCTGTTACCAGGGCTTGACCTATGGCTGAATGAATAAAATCGTTTATTCTTATAGAAAGAGATGAAGAGTCGATGAGTATTTCACGCGGGTTCACCTTAAGCAATTCGTTTTCGGCGTCTTTATAGCGTGAAATCCCCTTGAATGATGTAACGCGCAGTTTCCCGGTTGTGATGTCAACATATGAAAACCCAATTGAATTTCCGCTCTCATAGATTGATAGTATATAGTTGTTGAGTGAAGATTCCAGCATTTCGGGTTCAGTTATTGTCCCCGGGGTTATAATTTTTACGACTTCCCTTTTTACTATTCCCTTTGATTTTTTAGGGTTTTCGGTTTGTTCACAAATGGCTATTTTATATCCGGCGTATACGAGCTTTCTTATATATGTGTCAGCAGAGTGGTATGGAATACCGCACATGGGTGCCCGCTCTTCAAGACCGCATGATTTTCCTGTCAGGGTTATTTCAAGCAGTTTTGAACATGTCAGTGCGTCGTCGAAAAACATTTCATAAAAATCACCGAGCCTGAAAAAAAGTATATAGTCTTCATATGTTTCTTTTATTTCAAGATATTGACGCATCATAGGTGTAAGTCCCATGAAAGACTCCTTTCAGAAAGATGTAGCGATCAACACAGTTCTCCAATTAATGTGGCTCTCCTTGCTTTAATAATGCGAACTCGAACAATTTTTCCAATCAGTGAACTATCTCCACGGAATGTCACTATTTTATTGCCCCTGCTTCTTCCGAGTATGCTTCCCGGATGTTTATCGCTTATGCCGTCTACAAGCACGGTCTCAATATTGCCGACTAAAGCAAGATTCTTTTTGTAGGCAATAGCATTAAGTTCCGAAAGAATCCTGTCGAAACGTTCATGCTTGACACTTTCGGGAATTTGGTGTGGGGATTCAGCAGCTTTTGTCCCGCTTCTTTTCGAATATAGAAAAACATAGGCATTGTCAAATGATACTTTTTTCGCAAGGGAAAGGGTTTCGAAAAAGTCTGAATCCGTTTCACCTGGAAATCCTATTATTATATCCGTTGAAAGAGTTATGTTTGGGATTTTTTTATAAAGCTTTTCTGCGAATTCAAGATATTCTTCTCTTGTGTAGTGTCTGTTCATTCTTTTAAGCACACTGTTGCTTCCCGACTGTACTGGCAAATGAAAGTTTTTGCAGATATTTTTGGAAGCGGCTATCGTATCGATAAGTTTTTCGGTTGCATCCTTGGGATGGGATGTCATAAATCTGATGCGTTTTATTCCATCAATCTTGTCAATTTCTCCAAGCAAATCCGAGAAATCGTATTCATCATACAAATCTCTCCCGTACGAATTTACATTTTGGCCCAACAATGTAAATTCCAAAACACCTTCTTTGATCAGAGATGAAATTTCTTTTATGATTGATTCCTTGCTGCGGCTTCTCTCTCTCCCCCTTGTATATGGGACAATGCAGTAAGAGCAAAAATTGTTGCAACCGTACATTATATTGACAAATGCCTTGAATTTGAATTTTCTTATGGAAGGGATTCCTTCGACTACACTTTTGGCTTGATCCCATACTTCCACCAAGGGACCCTTCGAACGTTTTTCTTTAAGTGTTTTTTCTAGCAATTGAGGGAAACGGTGAATATTGTATGTTCCAAGAATGAGATTTACAAAAGAAAGATCTTTTTTAATTGTGTCGATTACATGCGGTTGTTGCATCATGCAACCGGCAATAATAATTATTAGATTCGGCTTTTGTTTTCTGAAATGCTTAAGACGCCCGATGTTTCCCAAAACCTTTCTTTCAGCGTTTTCTCGTACGCAACACGTATTGAAAAGGACTATGTCCGCATCTTTTATTTTACTGACCTCCAAATGGCCCATTTGATTGAACATTCCCGAATATCTTTCGGAATCATGTTCATTCATTTGGCAGCCCCATGTTCTTATATAGTACTTCAATTGTTTCATATGTTTTACACTCCCTGTTAAAAAAATAGCGATACGCTCCTTGTGGACGCATCATTTACCATTATATCAATTATGATGACAAATTCCAACAGATAGAAGGCATAACTAAATTACTGCAATATTATGGCATTAATAAAGAAAATATGTTAAATCGAGTCACTATTTATGATATCATTAAGCTGGTTGACATATTATTTCAAATTTTAATAGGGGGTAGAAAAATGAAATTTTCAGGTAGAATCACAGATATGCAACAATCTCCGATAAGGAAATTGGTTCCTATCGCAGAGGCTGCAAAAAAAAGAGGCAAAAAAGTTTACCACTTGAACATCGGACAGCCGGATGTTAAAACACCAGAAGTTTTCTTTGATGCTTTGAAGGATTTTGATAAAGAAGTTTTGGCTTACAGTTTTTCTCAAGGAAGCCCTGAATTGCTTGAAAGCTTCAGCAATTATTACAAGAGTTATGGTATTGATTTTGATCCTTCGGATATACTTATAACTAACGGAGGCAGTGAGGCTCTGTTGTTTTCAATGCTGGCCATATGTGACAATGGAGATGAAGTTCTTGTTCCCGAACCTTTTTATACAAACTATAATGGATTCGGAAATGTTGCTGGAATTAATGTGGTTCCAATAACTACAAAAGCTGAAAATGGCTTTGCGCTTCCGCCTAAAGAGGAAATTCAAAAGAGCATAAACCCAAAAACAAAAGGAATACTTCTTTCCAACCCGGGGAATCCAACTGGTGCTGTATATTCAAAAGAGCAATTGAACATAGTCCGCGATTTGGCCAAGGAAAACGACTTGTACATAATTGCCGACGAGGTTTACAGAGAGTATATTTTTGATGATTTCCCATATATGAGTTTTGCGCAGTTTGACGATATTTCGGACAGAGTCATAATAATAGACAGTATTTCAAAACGATATTCTGCATGCGGAGCAAGAATCGGTTCATTGGCATCAAAGAATAAGGATCTTATTGCTCAAGTTCTTAAACTTTGCCAAGGAAGACTTTGCGTACCGACAATCGAACAACTTGGAGCAGCTGCACTGGCAAAGGTTCCAAAGGAATATTTTGAAAAAACAAAAGAGGAATATAGACAAAGAAGGGACATTGTCTTCGAAGCTCTTCAAGAAATACCCGGAGTAATTTGCGAATTACCGCATGGAGCATTTTATATTGTAGCAAAATTGCCAGTAAAGGATGCAGAAAAATTTGTAATATGGATGCTTGAAGAATTTGATGTTGATGGCGAGACTGTAATGTTTGCTCCTGCCGAAGGCTTTTATGCTACTCCCGGACTTGGTGTGGATGAAATAAGAATGGCCTACGTCCTTAACCAGGAATCCTTGAAAAAAGCCATGAACATACTGAAATTAGGTTTGGAAGCTTATCCTGACAAAAAATAATTGCTTTAGGAAAATATCTAAAAGACAAGTTTAAAACCAGAAAAGTGGAAATCCCAATAGGATTTCCACTTTTCTGGTTTTATTTGATTCAAATCATTGAATTATTGATTTTGCTTTGATTCAATCATGTCTTTGATAGTTATGGTTTCTTCTTTTACACTTTCAGGAACGTTTGTGTTGTCAACCTCTTCTTCTTCCAATTCCTTAGAAGGCTCTTCTTCGACAACATCTTCTTCTGTCGCATCTTTTATTGACAGGCTGATGCGTTGTTTTTCTTTGTCTATGCCAAGTATTTTTACTTCTACTTCTTCATTCACTTTTAGAGCGTCTGAAGTGGTCTTGACATGTTCTTTAGAAATCTGCGAAATATGAACAAGTCCCTCAAGCCCGGGCTCAATTTCTACGAATGCTCCGAAATCGGTCAAGTTTACAACTCTTCCGTTTATTACATCACCTGTGTTGTATTTTGTATTTACTAAAGACCACGGGTCCGGAAGAATTTGTTTCAGACTCAGAGAAATTTTGTTGTTTTCCTTGTCTAGGCCTATTATTACGACTTCTATGTCGTCACCGACTTTCAAAAGCTCGCCGGGGTTTTTTATTCGTCCCCAAGACAGTTCTGAAATATGAACTAATCCATCCGCACCGCCGATATCGACGAAAGCGCCGAACTTAGCAAGTCTCTTGACTTTACCCTGAAGTTTTTGTCCAACTTCGAGTTCAGCCCAAAGGGCTTCAAGTTCTTTCTTTCTACCTTGTTCGAGTACTTCCTTGCGTGAAAATACTACATTTCTTTTTTCTTTGTTGAATTCGATTATTTTGACTTCAAGTTCCTCATTGACGAAAGCACTGAGGTTGCTTACATAGTTGAGTGAAAGGTGTGAAGCCGGAATGAATCCTCTGATATCATTAAAAAAGGCAATTATGCCGCCTTTTACAACTTCTTTCGTTGATACTTTAACCGGTTTGTCTTCATCGATAAACACCTTAAGGTCGTCCCACTGTTTGAGTGCATCCACTCTTTTTCTTGAAAGCAGGACATTTCCTTCTCCGTCGTCTGATTTCATTACCATGACTTCGATTTCATCGTCATCATTCAGTATATCTTTAAGACTAACCCCCTCTTCAGAGGTCAATTCTCTTTTCGGGATAATACCATCAGATTTATAGCCGATATTGACTACAACTTCATCATCTGAAATTTGCACAACTTTAGCTTTTAGTATCTCACCCCTCCTCGGCACTCTCAGAGACTTTTCGATCTCCTCAAGCATCTCATTCATCATGTTTTCATTTTCCATAGTTTGCCTACCTACCTTTATTTTAATTTTTTTAACAACATCGTTAATGATCCAATCCGGGGTTGATGCACCTGCCGATATGCCGACTGTTCCGGCATTTTCAACCCATTTTGAATCCAACTGTTCAGCCATTTCTATATGATGGCTTTGTGAACAGTGTTTTTTACTGAGTTCAAATAATTTTTGAGTATTTGAACTGTGATATCCGCCGACAATAAGCATTGTATCGGCAATTTTTGATAATTCAACACACGCCCTCTGCCTGTTTCTTGTTGCTGAACAAATAGTATTGAATAGCTGCATGTCTATTTGAAGGCCTTTAATAATACCAGTCAGGCAATCCCATAGCTCAATATTCAAAGTGGTTTGCGCAACTACGCTTATTTTATCATAATTTGAGATTGAATCAATGTTTGATTCATCATTTATTACAATTGCGCTATTATTGCACCATCCATTAATGCCAATTACTTCGGGATGGTTACTGTTTCCAATTATTACGACCTGTCGACCTTTATTAAATTCTGCTTTAGCTATTTCCTGAACCTTGCGGACATAAGGGCAAGTCGCATCGATTATTTCCACATGCAAATCTTTTGCCTTTTGGTAATCGGCCAAAGGTATGCCATGAGACCTTACAATCATAGGTCCTTTGCCTACTTCTTCCATGGAGCTTGCGCAAAATACATTCAAATCCTCAAGATGCTGTATTACCTGATTGTTGTGAATAAGAGGACCGAATGTGTGTATCCTTTTTTTATTTGTACGGGCCAGTTCAAGAGTTTTATCCATTGCACGCTTTACTCCGAAACAGAAGCCGGAATTTTCCGAGATGATTATTTCCATATATCCTCCGCAAATTATCATTTTAGCATTTATTTGTTCTTTGAATTCAAATTGAAATATTTCAATTCGTATATCTTGTTCATTATATCATCACTGATGGACTGGTAAGATTCTTTAGTAATTCTTTTTTCAGAATAATACTCTTGCAAACTGATTATTTCGCCTATCGTTATATTGATTCTTGAAAAAATTCTATACTTGTTATCGGATGATATGGCAACAGGCAACACATTCTTCTTGGCTTTTATTGCAATAATTGCAATACCTGCTTTTGAATTGGGTTTACCCGACAAATTCCTGGTTCCTTCCGGGAAAATACCTAAAATCTTACCTTCTTTTAGAATATTTACAGAAGTTTTTATTGCTTTTAAGTCATTGCCTTTACGGTTGACGGGGAAGGCGTTGAGTTTTCTTGCAAAAAATCCGAGCATCGGTGATTCGAACAATTCCTTTTTTGCCATAAAATAAAGAATATCCGGATAGTGGCTTCCAATAAGAAGAGGGTCGAACCAACAAGAGTGGTTAGAGCATAAAATGTAGCCACTATTTGTATCAGGTATGTTTTCATATCCATTTATCTCTATTTTATAAAAAATGTTGAATAGCAGTTTAACCAGTATTTTGGCAAAATTTATAAAATGCATTTATAAACCTTCTCTTTCATTGGGATTGGGTTTATTCAAATGAGACATAAGTAAATCTACAACGTGTCCTATATCAAGATTATCTGTATCTATCAAACATGCGTCCGGAGCCATTTTCAAAGGGCTTATTTCACGTGTTGAATCTTTATTGTCGCGTTCTACAATCTCCCTCAATATTTTTTCGACAGGTATGCAGATACCTTTTTCAATCAATTGATTGTGTCTTCTTTGGGCTCGCACTTGCGGTGAAGCTGTTAAGAAAAATTTGTATTCAGCGTCAGGAAATACTACAGTTCCAATATCCCTTCCGTCCATAACTACCGAATGCGAATTTGCATATTTTCGTTGAAGCTCTACAAGTTTTGTACGAATTTCTTTAATTGAGGAGATTGCAGAAACATTTTTGTCTATTTCTTCACTTCTTATTTTAGTTGATACATCTATTCCGTCGAGAAACAATTTTGAATTTCTAAACTCAAGATTTGTGTTTTCCAACATTGAAACAATGTCGTTTATGTTTTCAAAAGAAATATCTTCAGTCAAAACCTTCAAAGTTATAGCGCGATACATTGCTCCAGTATCTATATATGTCCAATTAAGCAATTTGGCAATTTCTTTTGCAATTGTGCTTTTGCCGGATCCTGCCGGGCCGTCTATAGCAATGCATTTAGCTTTCATAAATCTCTCCCATATTTTTATTCATATTGCATTATACCGTATTTGAAGTTTGTAAACAAGAAAATAACTACCCGAATGGGTAGTTGAATTTCTTGTTTACGTTTTACTGTATATATCGAATTCGTCCCAAACATTTTCCAATTTGCGGAAGGTTTCGGTCAAAAACTCTTTTTCCTGGAGACTTATGGAAACAATCAACAAATTTATAAGACTCATAGGTGCCACAAGCGAATCTACAAAAGAAGTAACATTGTTTTTTGCGTATAGAGTCATTTCGGAAATTGATTTCAATGGTGAAAACTGACTGTCTGTAATTGAAATTATTTTACAACCCTGTCGCCTAAGCAGTTTTGCCGATTCATAGGTTTTCCTTGAATACCTTGGAAAACTTAAAGCAATAACTACGTCTTCGCTGTTTATGTTTATGAGTTGTTCGTAAACATCGTTGTACTGAGCTTTTATAACATGAACGTCTTTTAAAATGAAATTGAGATAAAAACCCAGGTATTCCGCCAACACGGATGAACTTCTTAGTCCCAGGATATATACCCTCTTAGCGGCTAATATTTCATTTGTGACTTTATCAAGTACATCTTTATCAAGCTCTTCCATAGTTTTGCGTATGTTCTGTATATCGGAGTCCATGATTTTTTTTATTGTACTCATTTCACCGCTGTATTTATTTGTGAGTTGAAACCTTTGTACGGTTGTCAATTTCGTTTTTATTAACTCTTGTAAAGCCTTCTGCAATTCAGGATATCCCTTGAAGTCCAGGGCATTTGCAAATCTTACTATCGTTGATTCGCTTATTCCAACATGTTCTCCGAGTTTAGAAGCGGTCATGAAAGCGGCCGTGTCATAATTTTCGATTATAAAATCTGCAATTAGTTTCTGGCTTTTGCTGAAATGTTCGTATCTTCTATTAATGATTTTAAATATGTCGCGTTTTTCTTCGTTCATGACATCACTCTTTTATAAGATTGAATCCTTCCGATAATGCCTTGCGATTCAAGTCTTTGAATTTTGCGGGAACCCTGTTTAGCACAGCCTTTTCAAGAAAACCGCGTTTTACAATACCAGTCTCTTCTTGAATGGCTCCCAAGGCTACAATGTTTGAAACAATTGATTTTCCGATTTTATTTGATGCTGTATCAATAATAGGTATTCTAATTACTTTTCCAACTTTTAAGGTCTCATCGATTTTGATAGAAGAGTCCACAATCACGGTTGCTGATTCCTTCGTGGTTTTTTTGTACTTGTCATAAGCAATTTGCGTAAGAGAAAGTAAAATATCGGCTTTGTTTACCTTTGGAAAATCAATATCCTCTTCGCTGATTATGACTTCCGATTTGCTTGCGCCACCTCTTGCTTCAGGACCGTAAGATTGCGACTGTACAGCGTTATCTCCTTGAAGCAAAGCAGCTTCTGCCAATATTATACCAGCTAATATGAGCCCTTGTCCACCTGATCCTGTCAGCCTGATTTCATTTTGCGCCATCATTCGTTATCCTCTCCTTTGAGTCTTTCAATCAACTTGTCGTATTCTTCAACGTACTCAGGCGCTTCAGTGTCTTTGAATTCGCCGATGGTAAATTTTCCATCCATTTCTTCTTCAGACATTTTTGCAGCTTTTGTTGTTGTTACGGCAGAGTCTTTGAGCCATTTGATCATATCTACTGCATCGCCTTTTTTGTTCCTTCTCCCAAAACTTGTAGGACAAGTGGAAATTGCTTCAACCAGTGAAAAGCCTTTTTTTCTCAATGCATTTTCTATATAATTCGTAAGTTGAGGAACGTGGAATACAGTGGAGCGGGCAGCATATGTGGCGCCGGCTGCACCAGCAAGTTGAGCTATGTCAAAGGTTCTGTCTATGTTTCCATAAGGTGCCGTTGTTCCAAAATAGTTTGTAGGTGTTGTAGGCGAATATTGACCACCTGTCATTCCGTAAATATTGTTGTTGAATACAATTGTAGTTATGTCGATATTTCTCCTTGCCGCATGTATAAGATGATTTCCCCCAATAGCCGACGAATCTCCGTCACCTGACACGACAATTACGTGAAGGTCGGGATTTGCGAGTTTTATTCCTGTGGCAAAAGGCAATGCACGCCCATGTGTCGTATGCAATGTGTTGAAATCCATGTATCCTGGTGCTCTTGAAGAGCATCCTATTCCGGAAACTACACACACCTTGTCTTTTTCAAGCCCCAATCGATCTATTGCGTCTATAATGGATCTCATAATAATTCCATGTCCGCATCCGGGACACCACATATGTGGGAATTTGTCTGAACGTATATATTTTTCAGTCAATGCGCTTGCCATGATTAGAGGACCTCCTTTGCTTTTGCTGTTATCTCATCAGGCATAAGAACTTCTCCGTTGGCTTTTCCAACAAAGCCAAGTTTGCAATTGTTCTTAATCACTCTTTCCACTTCGAGCACATACTGTCCTAAATTCAACTCGGCTACCAGTATGGCTTTTGCTTGTTTGCTTAATTCTTTGACTCTTTCTTCAGGGAAAGGCCAAATCGTTTTAGGTCTGAACATTCCTGCTTTTATGCCTTGCTTTCTAAGAGCTTTGACAGAACTTTTTACAGATCTGGCGGTTCCACCATAACCAAGTATAATAATATCCGCATCTTCTGTCATATATTCCTCGAAATCAATAATTTCTTCTTTGTTTTCGCTGATTTTTGCCATGAGGCGTTTAATTAATTTTTCCGCATTTTCAGTGCTATTGCTTGGAAAACCGGTTTCGTCATGCATCAATCCCGTTACATGAAACCTGTAGCCATTTCCAAAGGAAGCTATTTCAGGCACGTAAGAGTCTTCATCGACTGCGTAGGGTAAATAGTTTTCATTGTTTGGGGCAGGTTCTTTTCGATTAACTACTTCAAGATCACCGGCCTTTGGCATTACAATTTTTTCTCTCATGTGTCCGACTATTTCGTCAGCCAGCAATATTACAGGAGTCCTGAATTTTTCAGCCAAATTGAAGGCTCTGACTGTAAGTTCAAACATTTCCCTTACTGAAGACGGGCTGAGTGCAATTACTGGATGGTCGCCATGGGTTCCCCACATTGCCTGCATTACATCTCCTTGAGCTGGCGATGTAGGCAGTCCTGTGCTTGGTCCACCTCTTTGTATGTTCACAACTACAAGAGGCACTTCCGTTATTGCCGCATATCCTATGTTTTCCTGTTTTAGTGAAAAACCTGGTCCGCTTGTTCCAGTCATTGACTTAAGACCAGTGAGTGAAGCTCCTATAGCTGCTGCGATTCCGCCTATCTCGTCTTCCATCTGTATGAACTTGCCGCCCTTTAGTGGTAGTCTGATAGCGGATTTTTCCATTAGCTCCGTTGAAGGAGTTATGGGATATCCTGAATAAAAACGCATGCCGGCGTAAAGGGCGCCTTCGACGCACGCTTCATTTCCTTGCATCAGTTTAAAATTATTTTCCATTTGTATCTTCTCCTTCCAAGTATATGGCAAAATCCGGACATCTTTGTTCGCAAAGCCCGCACTTTATGCATTCATCATTAACAATAGTTATTTTGCCATTTTGGACTTCTAGTACATCTTTTGGGCAAAAAGCAGCGCAAATACCGCACCCCTTGCACCATTCCTTCTTGATTCTGAGTTTTAATTTCGATTTATCATTTTTCAAGTCTCTTAGCTCCTTTCGATTCATCTATATATCAAATATAGCAAACATAAACATAGTATGCAATAAATATTTCATAAAAGCGATTATACTGCTAAATATGAATAAAATCCTGCAATTGTATGCAAATAATATTGGATAACAAATTACAAGTATACATGTAAGCAGTTATCCAATATTGTTTAGACAAAGTAACGATTGAGTTCTATAATTCTGTCATAATCGGTCATATCGGTATTTATGGGAGTCAATGAAACAAATCCGTTTTGCACGGCGTGTATGTCTGTTGAAATATTGTTTTTTACTTTATCGGATATTTCGCCAGATAGCCAGTAGTAGGTGTTTCCTCTCGGGTCTATTCGCTTATTGTATATATTGACATACTTGAGTGTTCCGAGTTCGGTTACCCTTATTTCACTGAAATCTTCTGAATCGGGGAAATTTATATTGAAAAGTCCTTTGCATTTCGCTCTTAGCAGGGGTTGAAAAATAGACTTGTTAAAAAATTCATTTATGAAACATGAACTGCTGCATGATTTTTCCGGAGAGGAAAGCGCAAGAGCGGGAATGCCATGGAACCATCCTTCCATTGCCGCTGACAGAGTTCCGGAATAGAATATGTCTGAACCCAGGTTAAGGCCCTTGTTTATCCCTGAAATTATCCAATCCGGTTTATTTTCCATTATTACTTCCAAAGCTATTTTTACGCAATCGGCAGGGGTTCCATTTATTGAATAGCAGTCGCATGAAATTTTTTGAGGCAATTTTTTTATCCTGATGGGGTCGTGCATTGTAATGGCATGGCTTACAGCGCTCATTTCGACATTAGGTGCCACAACTGTCACTTCATGACCGTATGCCTTCATGAATTCAGCCAAGTCCAGCATTGCCTTGGAATTAATTCCATCGTCGTTTGTAATAAGTAAATTCATATGATCACCTCTTTTGTATGAAATAAAATACAGGGGGATTCTTTACCTGATTTGTGAATTCGGATCTTAGGACAGACCATTTTCTTTGTTTTAATTCATTGGAAAATGAACGTATTGATTCTTCTTCGCGGCATCCGCTTTCATGTCCGGGATAACACACAATAAGTAAGCTTCCCCCTGCTTTCAAGAGCGACATGGCACTCTTGATTGAAACCATTGTATTTTCAGCTACAGTGGTCTTGGATTTGTCTCCTCCTGGAAGGTAACCCAAATTGTAGACAAACATGTCAACTGGTACATTTATATATTCGTTGAATCTGGTATGAGAATCGCAAATGAGGCTGAAATTTTCATGTCTGGCATTGCATTCCAACAAGGAGAGGGTATTGGTAATTGCGGCCTCCTGGATGTCAAAAGCAAAAACCTTTCCTTGTTCTCCGACTCTGTTTGAAAGCAAAAGGGAATCATATCCATTCCCGGCTGTAGCATCAACTGCAATTCCTCCAACCTTAAGCATTTTTTCTATAAAAAGATTTTTGATTTTCACAGCGTTGTTGAAGTCTTCATTCAATTTGCAGGCACCTCTTTCTAATTGATATTTTTAAGATATTCAACTTCTGCTTTTTTTAAATGTCGCCATTTCCCTTCTTTGAGGGAAGCGATTTCTATTTTGCCGATTGCTATACGTTGAAGGGAAACTACATTACGGCCCATAGATGCAAACATCCTTCTGATTTGCCTGTTTTTTCCTTCATAAAGGATTATTTCATAGCAAATCGATTTTTTTTGAATGATATCGCATTTCGCGGTCACATATCCCCCAATATCAATTCCGTTTTTGAAAATCTCAAGTTCTTTGAATGACAGAGGCTTGTTTATGCAAACCAGATACTTTTTTGGAATATGATGTTTGGGATGAGTAAGCTTATTGGTTAATTCTCCATCGTTTGTCATAAGGATAAGCCCCTTTGAGTCGTAATCCAACCTTCCTACTGGAAATATGCGTACTTTGACGTCTATATAGTCAGTTACAATTGGACGGTTAAAATTGTCGGACAAGGTTGTGACTACTCCCTCAGGTTTATTTAGAAGAATATATACCATTTGTTCCTGAATATGGATTATATTGCCGTTAATAGACACGAAATCTTTATCAGGGTCGACTATTACACCCATTTCTTTAACAGTCAAACCGTTTACTTTAACCTTTCCTTCCCTTATCAATTTTTCGGCTTTCCTTCGGGACGTGTATCCGGCTTTTGAAATATACTTTTGGAGTCTCATGACTAATCCTCTAGACTCATGAATAAATCAGCGTTTTGGAATGAATCTATATCAGGCAAATCATTCAGTGATGAAAATCCGAATGTTTTTAAAAAGTTGTCAGTAGTTCCATAGAGAAGAGGTCGACCGATTTTATCCAATTGACCGCTTATTTTTATTAATCCCTTTTCGATAAGTGTATTTACTACTCCTGAAGATTGGACTCCTCTTATCATTTCTATACCACCCTTTGTTATGGGTTGTTTGTATGCTACTATTGACAATACTTCCAGCGCTTGTTGCGACAGTTTTTTAATGTTTATATTTTTGCAAAAGCGTTCTATATAATAATAGTTGCAGCTGTTTGTGGAGAATTGATAAGCGTTATTTATGGAGACCAATTTTATTCCTCTCTGTTCCGAGTATGAGTTTTTCAGTTCTTCGAGGCAATCGGAAATTTGCCTTTTGTCAACTTCAAGCAGACGGCTGAATTGATTGATTGTAATCGGCTCGGTTGATATGAAAAGCACAGATTCCAAGATGGATTTTACTTCCTTGTTATTCATATTGAAATTTCACCTGCCTTAGATTTTGTAATTTGGATGCTGTCAAAAATGCGTTTTTGCAGTACTTTAATTTCTCCGGTTCTTATTAACTCCAGCAAAGCCAGAAATGTCGTTATGATTTCTCCTTTGCTGGAATCCTGATGAAACAATTTTTCGAATTCCATCGTTGTATGATTTACAAAAATATTCCGGATGTGCCTTATCTTGTCCTCAACCGTCCATGTATCAGCTTCTATCTGCTTGAAATATTTTTTTCGGTTATGGTCTATTGAATCCAATTTTGACAATAATTCAGCCAGTGCGTTAATAAGCGAGTTTTCTGTAAAATCGAATTCGATGTCCTTATGCAGTTTTGTAGTAATGTTTAAAATATCATTTGGTGTATTTCTTCTGTACAGAACTTTTGAATAGCTCTGCTCCCTTTTATCCAACAGTAATGATAAATTCTTGAATTTGCTGTATTCAATCAACTTTTGGACCAATTCATCCCTGGGATCATCTTCTGACAATAAGTCTTTGTCAGATTTTTCTGGAAGAAGCATTTTAGACTTAATTTCAAGCAAGGTTGCGGCAAGTAGCATGAATTCGCTTAGATTGTCTAAATCAATAATTTTCATTAGCTTCAAATGTTCAATATATTGAGATGTTATTTCAGATATTGGCAAATTATGAAGGTCTATCTCATTTTTTTCTATTAAGTGGAAAAGTAAATCGAAAGGGCCAGAAAATTGTTCAACTTCAATCAAATAATCCATTGCTTAAACATTCCTTCCAAGTTTTTTTTCTATGAATTCAATTTCGGCTTTGCGCTTGTTTGGTATGACTCCGTCTATCCTGCCTTCCAAAATTTCATTAAGAAGCAGGCCTATGCGTTTACCCGGCTTTATTCCCATTGAAATTAAGTCTTTGCCTGTCAAATGAGTTCGGATCCCCTTCAGCGACTTAAAATAGTGATTTATCAAAATCCATAAATCATCGCCTGGCGTGCTTGAAAAAGCAATAGCATACAAAGATTCATCTGGCACCGATTTTGCAATTCTGTAAAGTTCACTGTCCGATTTAGATAAAAGTATGCTTTTCTTCCAAGCGTTGAAATTCTTGATATGGTCTTTGAGGTGTTTTTTGTAATTGCAGGGTAAATTATACGTTAGAAATAAAGGATTCTTAAGAATCAATATTTTTAAAAGTATTATATCAGAAGGAATACAAATTTCAGCCACACTAGTATTTAAGAATTTTTCAAAACGTTTTAAGTCAGATGTGTTAAAAATGAATCCTTTGAAAAAGTTGAAATCGTTGAAAGATTTGAAAGAAAGGTACGAATAATCTTCACGAAGGCATTTTATCAATTCATTTAAAATTCTGTCATCGCTTATATGCTTCAAATAGTTTTCAGAAAGGGCTTTATTGAAAATATATTCGGTTTTCTTTTCAATATTAAAGCCAAGCCTCTCTTTGTATCTTATAAGCCTAATCAGTCTTGTCGGGTCGTCAATAAAACTTTTATCGTAAAGCATCCGGATCCTTTTATCATTCAAATCATTTATTCCGCCAGAATAAGCCAAAAGCTCTCCAAAACTGTCATTGTTTATTGACAAGGCAATTGCGTTTATGGAAAAATCTCGTCTTTGCATATCATAAAAAAGGGAATCTACCCATTTGATTTCAGGAAGACTTCCGGGGCTTGCGTAATTTTCTGTTCTTGTACGGTTTATGTCTATTGTAAAGCTTTTTTCTTTGTATTTTGCTAAAAGTTTTACCGTATTATACTTTTTATCTTCGCATATGTTTTCAACTGAAATTGCTTTTTTAAGGCATTTGGCAAATTCCGATGGTTTTCCGTAAGTTATCAATATGTCAAGGTCGCATATATTGTTTCTTTCCATAATTAAATCCCGTACAGCTCCGCCTACAAGATAAATTCGACCGTATTCAATCATATGGCAATCTGAAATTATTCTTATGACCTGAAATAGATTTTTTCTTTTTTTCAACGCGGATAAAATATTCATTAAGCGCCGCCTTCAATAATAATCAGTTGAAGATTCACTTACCCTTGCCAGAACAAGTTTTGTTGATGAAGCGGTCTTGTCCGAATTTATTGTAAAAGAATCCACGACCCTTGATTCAATGTCCGAATCGTATTTCAATGAATTAGATAGATGCAGTGTGGCGAGTGTTTGACCTTTGTCGACAAAATCTCCATTCTTTGCTTTTAAAAGTATTCCTGAAGCATAATCAAGCTTGCTTTCCTTGGTAGAGCGGCCTGCTCCCAGTCCCATAGCGCAAAGGCCCAATTCCAAAGCGTTTATTCCTGTTATATAACCGCTGGCTGGTGAAACAACATCGATTGTCTCTGTTGATGACGGCAATTTGGATGGGTTTTTTAAATAATTGACATCGCCTCCCTGGGCTTCTACGAAATCAAAAAATTCAGCCAGTGCTTTCCCTGAATTCAGGTTTGCTTCCGCTTTTCTTCTTGCCGAAACAGAATCAATTTTAAGACCAAATGATATCATTTCAGTCGCGAGTCTCAAACATATTTCCTTCAAGTCGTAAGGACCCTTGCCTCTAAGCACTTGAAGGGCTTCTTTTACTTCAAGTGCATTGCCTATTGCCAGACCAAGAGGCTGGTCCATATTTGTGACAAGAGCCAAGACCTTTCGGTTCATCCCATTTCCGATTTTGACCATAGTTTTTGCCAAGTCAACAGCATCTTCCAAGTTTTGCATGAATGCGCCATGACCGATTTTGACATCCAATACTATTGCATCGCTTCCAGAGGCTAATTTCTTGCTCATTATGCTGCTGGCTATAAGAGATATGTTTTCAACGGTGGCTGTAACATCTCTGAGTGCATATAATTTTTTGTCCGCGGGGGCCAAATTTCCGGTTTGTCCTATAAGAGCCAATTTATGGTGTTTTACTTGCTCAATAAAACTGTCAATTGAAAGTTCGACCTTGAATCCAGGTATGGACTCAAGCTTGTCTATTGTGCCTCCAGTATGGCCCAGGCCTCTACCTGACATTTTGGCAACAGGAACCCCGCAAGACGCAACAAGCGGCGCAACTATCATGGAGGTGGTGTCCCCCACTCCACCTGTGCTGTGTTTGTCCACCTTAATACCTTCTATTTCTGATAAATCGACTGTTTCCCCTGAAAAAAGCATTTCTTTAGTCAAAGAAAGAGTTTCCCTTTCATTTAAGCCTTTAAAATAAATGGCCATTAATAAAGCGGAAACTTGATAATCCGGTATTTCACCATTGGTGTAGCCCTTGATAAAGAAACGGATCTCCTTATCGTCGAGTTCAATTCCGTTTCTTTTCTTCATTATTATGTTTTGGAAATTCATACAAAATCCTCCTTCTTTCTTAAGCTCTTGGATGGGTTTTATCGTAGACATCCTTGATTTTGTCGTCTTTGAGCTGAAGATAGATTTGTGTAGTGGATATGTCCGAATGGCCAAGCATTTTTTGGACAGATTTCAAATCTGCACCGTTTTTTAAAAGATGGGCGGCAAATGAGTGTCTCAGGGTTTGGGGAGTAATGTCTTTTTCAATATTTGCCAGTCTTTTGTATTTCTTTACTATTTTCCAGAAGCCCTGTCTTGTAAGCCTGTTTCCTGTGTAATTGATGAAAAGAGCTTCTTTGTTTTTTGAAACCATTGGATTTCTGAGCTCATATATGTAATTGAGTAAAGAGATTTTCGCCAAGGTTCCAATTGGTATAATTCTGCTCTTCCTGGCATTTTTACCACTGCAGTGTATGTAGCCGAGATTGAGATTGACATTTTTTATGTCCAGAGCTATTATTTCCGATACTCTCATACCGGTTGCATACAGCAATTCGAGCATAGCCTTGTCGCGAATAGACATTCGGCTTTTGTTTAAAGAAGGTTGCTCAAGCAGTTTGTCTATTTCTTCAACAGTCAATATCTCGGGTATGTTTCTGTTTGATTTTGGCACGTTGACTTTGTAAACCGGATTGTTGCTCATAAGTCCTTCGTACATTAAAAAAGTGTAGAAGGATTTTAAAGACGAAAGGTATCTTGAGACGGTTGAAGCCGATTTATTGTTGGCGTTTAGAATGTCAACATAAGTGACAATATCCTTTCTGTTGACATTTATGAATTTTTTTTGAATATCCGATTTACAATATGAGAGAAATTTGAAAACATCAGATAGATATGATCGGATTGAGTTTTCGGATAATTCTTTCGAGTATAAATATTTTTCGAAACCTTCGACGATTTTTTCCATTTTTCTCCCTCTTGTTAATTGATTTGTATAGCATGGCGATTAGTTACTTATTCAACAACTTTATTGAAAGTCCTTTAAAAAAAATAATCCTTCTTCGTCACAAAGGATTATTTGAACTTTTTGAAATGTATAATACTCTTAATCACAGATTTGTTTGTTTGAAACATAGAGCAAGCCTATTATAGTTTTTGCATCGATTATTTCACCGCTTTTAATCATTTGAAAGGCATCCGTAAAAGGTATTTCAACGGTTTCAATATATTCATCCTCATCGGGGTTTGCACCGACAAAGGAAATGTCTTCGGCAATGAATAAATTTATCAGTTCATTTGAAAAACCCGGTGAACTGTAAAAATTGAAAAGAAATTTCATCTTGTTTGATTCATATCCTGTTTCCTCCGCAAACTCCCTTATTGCACATTCTTTTGGTGATTCAGTGGATTCAAGTTTTCCTGCAGGGAGCTCGTAGATTGATTTTTCTATAGCTTTTCTGTATTGCTTGACCAATACGATTTTCCCTTCCTTAATTGCGATTATGGCCACACCGCCTCCGTGCTCGATTATTTCCCGCTTTGAATATTTTTGATTTGGCAATTCTACAGTATCTATTCTCAAATTGATGATTTTGCCTCGATATAACTTGTCCGTCTTTACAGTTTTCTCTATGTTCATTTTATACCTCATTTCGAATATATAAACTTCAATCGTTCGGTAACTGAAGCTATGAACTTGCCGTTTGTAGGTCTTTTTGAGTCAAGGTTATAATTTTTAAGCGTATGTTTTAATCTTTTCTTTGAAACGGGGCTGTCTGTCCATGCCATGTTTATGGCATTCCTGATGGATCTTTCCACTCGGCTTGGCGTCGCTTCTTCAAAGCAGCTTGCGACATCCGGATACAGCCGCTTGGTAAGTCCCTTCAAATATGTAGAATCATGGTAAGACATTATTATGGCTTTCTTGACATATTCATATCCGTTTACATGCAAAGGGAAACCAAAATCCCTCAAAACGTCGCCGACCTTGCTGTCGATGTCAATAACAGGATTGCCTGAAAAAATAGATCGGTCAGTTGGATTCTGCATTATCTGTCGGATTCGGCTTATGAGGACTTCATAATCGAATGGCTTTACGAAATAGTAGTCAGCACCCATTTCCATAGCCTGCTGGGTTACATTGTCCTGCCCTAATGCAGAAAGGACGATTATTTTGGGGGAAGATCCCCTCTTGAAACTTTTAGCATTTTCCAGGACGCCTATACCGTCCAATTTAGGCATTATTATGTCGAGTATTACAATATCGACCACATGCCTTTTTAAATATCGGCATGCATCAAGTCCATCATTTACAATATTTACAACCTTGAAATCGTCTTGGTTGTTTATGTACTCAGAAAGTATTTCGGTGAAGTCTTCATTGTCATCAGCTAAAAGAACTTTCATTTTTTTCATATTTCGTCCTCCTTTTCAGTATCATCATGAGAGGCGATCTTTGCCTTGTTTATGGATGCAATCAATTTTTTGGCATGGTCTTCAGAAATTCCGGAATTTATGTTCCCGTCCAGCAGACGTGAAATTTCAAGAACCTTTTCACTCATTTCCAAGGATTTGACTCTCGTATTTGTTATGTTGCCTTTGGTAAACTTTTCTATAAGCATATGGTAATCTCCCATAACAGCTATTTGCGGCAGATGGGTTATGCATATCACTTGTGTGGCTTTTGAAGTTCTATACAATTTTTCGGCAACCTTTTTTGCAGTAATACCGCTAACTCCTGTATCAATCTCATCGAATATTATTGTGTTTATAGTATCGACTTTAGACATTATTACCTTTATGGCAAGCATTATACGTGAAATTTCGCCGCCGGAAGCAATTTTCGAAAGGCTTTTGACTTTTTGTCCCGGATTCATTGAAATGAGAAAGTCTGCATCTTCATAACCGGATTTTGATATTCTATTAATGTCCGTATTCAGAGATATTTCAAATGTAGCATGTTCAAGATTCAATTCTTTGAGCTCGGATAAAATGCTTTTGCTAAGGGATATGGATGCTTTGCGTCTTTTTGAGCTTACCTCGGCAGACAGTTTTTTGTATTCATCCAGCTTTTGTTTATAGATACTTTTCATTTTTTCAAGTTTTTCATCAGAATGCAAATATCCTTCAAGTTTATTAAGCAGATTTTCACGATAAAGCAAAATATCTTCAATTGTATTCCCATATTTCATTTTCATTCCATTTATGAGGTCGAGTCTGGATTCGACGTAGTCGAGCCTGTTGCGGTCATATGTGAAATTGTCGGAAAAATGCCTCAGATTTGTTGAAGCATCTTCCAGCATATAATGAATTTCGTTAAGTTTTGCATGGATATTGTTTAAATCGTTTGAAAACGACTGCACTTGTGAAATAGACGCAAGGGCTTTGTCAATTGCATCCATTGCATTGAATTCGTCTTCAAAATTTGAAGACACTAATCTTAAGGCTTCAATGCAATTATTTTTGATTGCCTCTCCGTTTTTTATATAGTCATATTCTCGTGAAAGAGTTTCGTCTTCACCTATGGACAAATCGGCATCTTCTATTTCCTTTAATTGATATTGGTAAAAATCCAACTCCCTTTCATTCTTTTGGGATTTTTCAAGAAACTTATTAATAGAAAGTTCATAAGAACGGATTTCGGAGCATATTGATGAAAGAATACGCGTTTTTTCATAATGACCAGGTGAAATGTAACGATCAAGCAATCCCAAATAGTTTTCTTTTTTAAGAAGGGACTGGTGTTCGTGTTGGCCGTGTATGTCTATCAAGCCGTTGGATATTTCCTTAATTGTTTCAACACTGCTTATGTTTCCATTGATACGGCTTACCGTTCTCCCGCTTTCAAGAATTTCGCGCTTAAAAACGATTACAGGTTCTTCTGTTAAATTTAAGCCATAATTATTTTCAAGTTTTTTTATCTCGGGTTTATCACTTAGAAAAAAAGCCAGTTCTATTTCGGATTTTTGTGATTTTTGGCGCAATAAATCCTTGCCGGCCTTGCCACCTAAAGCTATGTCTATAGCTTTGACGATTATTGATTTTCCGGCACCCGTTTCACCAGTTATTACATTAAGGCCTTTTGAGAAATCTACGCGCAATTCGTCAATCAGTACAAAATTTTTTATATGCAATTCAATAAGCATGGAATCACCCACTGTTTTAAGACATCATTTTCTTGAAAGATTCTATTATTTCATATAAATCGGACTCTTCCCTAACAAGAAGGAAAATTGTGTCATCTCCGGCAATCGAGCCAACTATATCTGTCGAATTAATAGCGTCGATAGCAGATGCAGCGGCATTTGCCGCCCCGGTAAGTGTTTTAAGAACAATCATATTCCCCGAATAGTCTATGGAAACAACAGATTCCTTGAAAAGATTTATAAGGCGGTCGGAAAGCATGTGTTCCTGTTGTTGCATGGAAGCGTATTTGTATCGCTTATTTCGAGTTAGAACCTTAATAAGCCTCAATTCTTTTATATCTCTTGAAACGGTTGCCTGTGTCACTTTGAAACCGCTTTTTTTCAGTAAGTCGGCGAGTTCCTCTTGTGTTTCAACTTCATATTCTTTGATTATTTCAAGAATTTTAATGTGTCTTGAGTATTTCATTCATCGGCCTCCTTAAAATTGATGTTTTTAAGCAATTTTTCTGTCAATTCCATATAATCCAAGTCTTCTGCTTCTTTTGATTTTGATTTGCTACAGTAGATAAGAAATTCAATATTTCCCTTTGCACCCTTTATTGGAGAATATGTTATTCCCTTTAAAAACAAAGGGTACGATTCCAAATGCTCAAGCATGGCGATGATTACCTCTTTGTGGACATCTGTGTTTCTCACAACGCCCTTTTTTCCAACCTTTTCGCGACCAGCTTCAAATTGGGGCTTGAGAAGAAATACGATTTTTCCGTTTTCCGCGAGTAGTTTGAAAGCAACTGGCAGCACGAGTTTGAGTGAAATGAAAGATACATCTATTGAAATAAAATCTATTTGGGACTCAATTGTTTCGGGTTTCAAATATCTTATATTGGTCCTTTCCATCACAAGGACCCTTGAATCCTGCCTTAGTCTATAATCAAGTTGCCCGTATCCGACATCGACTGCGTATACTTTTGATGCTCCGTTTTGTAGCATGCAGTCTGTAAATCCTCCTGTTGAAGATCCTATATCCATTGCAGTTTTGCCATCGAAATTCAAACTGAAACAATTCATTGCTTTTTCAAGTTTGAGTCCGCCCCTGCCGACATATTTGAGTTTTTTGCCCCTCAATTCGATTTTGGAGCTTTCCAAGTCAACTTTTGTTCCGGATTTATAAGCCTTTTGCCCGTTTACATATACTATTCCAGCCATAATGGCACGTTTTGCTTTTTCTCTGGAGTCAAAAAATCCTTCTTCTACCAATAGTATATCCATTCGTTTTTTCATGTTTTCACTCTTTCAGAAATTGTTCGATTTCGTTTGCCAGAGACTCAGGATCCAATGAAATGCTTTTAAGCAAATCTTTGGTTTCTCCCTGGGGTATAAAAACATCAGGATACCCTTTGTTAAGGATCCTAAAAGAAGCAGAGTTTTTGACTATAGTATTTATTTGAGTTCCCATTCCGGAATTGACTGAACCGTTTTCCAAAGTAATAATTGTTCCATGATTTTCTACGGCAGACAATATGGCATTTTTGTTTATGGGTTTTATTTGTCTCAAACTTAAGATACCGGAGTCTATATCTCTTTTTTCAAGTATTTTTGCACATTCAATTGCAGTGCTTGTTGCGCCTCCCTCAGATATTATCAGGCAGTCCTTACCCTTCTTGATAATTTCGGGTAAGCCTATCCTTGTGTCATCCATGTTGATTTCATTGCATACTCCTCTAGGATATCGTATCGCAACCGGACCATCCAATTCAAGAGAGTGAGAGAGCATTCGCTTGAGTTCGTACCCGTCTTTTGGGGATAATATTGTTAAATTGGGAATTGGCAGCAAAAATGACAAGTCAAATGAACCGTGATGAGTTTCACCGTCTGCTCCAACCAGCCCGGCACGGTCTATGCAGAATACAACAGGTAGCTTTTGAAGGCAAACATCGTGTATCAGCTGATCGTAGGCTCTTTGTAAAAAAGAAGAATACATTGCAACAAAAGGTTTTTTCCCGCTTACAGCCAAACCTGCGGCAAAAGTTATTGCGTGTTGTTCAGCTATGCCTACGTCAAAATAACGATCGGGGTGGGCCAAACCGAAAAAGGAAAGGCCGGTACCGTCAGGCATGGCTGCCGTAATTGCTACTATTGATTTATCCTTATTCGCCAATTCTGTAAGACTTGATGAAAATACTTTGGAATATGACAATCCTTTTGATTTGGATTTTGTTTTTCCTGTATTTATATCAAATGGTCCTATTCCGTGAAATTTTTCCGGATGATTCTCGGAGAATGCATACCCTTTCCCTTTTTTGGTTACTACATGCAACAAAACAGGTTTTTCAAAATTTTTCACCCTGTTTAAAACATCAATCAATTCTTCAATGTTATGACCGTCGACAGGTCCAATGTATTTAAAACCCATTTCTTCGAAAATAGTGCCGGCTACAAGCATATACTTGACTGTATCCTTTAGTTTGTCCAGTTTTTTTGTAAGGCATTCTCCTATGAAAGGCATTCTTTTGGTTGTGTTTTTTATGCCGGCCTTAGTTTTGGTATATTGTTTTGCAGTTCTTATTTTGTTCAAATGCCTGGACAGTGCCCCTGTATTTTCTGAAATGGCCATATTGTTGTCATTTAGAATCACAAGCATTCTTTTTTGTTCGTGTCCAATATGGTTCAGTGCTTCATAAGCCATACCGGCTGTAAGCGAACCGTCCCCTATGATTGGAATGACTTGGAAGCTTCTCCTATCTAAATCCCGAGCAGATGATAAACCCATTGCTGCGGAAAGAGATGTGCTGCTGTGCCCTGTTTCGAATGAATCGTGCACGCTTTCGCGCCTTTTGGGGAATCCGCTCATTCCGCCGAACTGCCTAAGATTTTCAAAATCTTCTTTCCTACCGGTTATAATCTTGTGCACGTAAGACTGGTGGCCAACATCCCAAATGATTTTATCTTTGGGACTGTCGAACACATGGTGTACAGCCAAGGTAAGCTCTACAACTCCCAGATTCGAAGCCAAATGGCCTCCTGTATTGGAGAGCGACTCAATTAAAAATTCGCGTATCTCAAATGCCAACTGTACCATTTGTTCATTATTGAGTTTTTTTATGTCTTTTGGTTTTTTTATATTATCCAATATATTCATTTTGGTCACTTTCTTTTGAATGTTAGTTTTTTATTGAAAAAATATATTATTCGACCTACTTTCAACACGATTTCTCTTGACTGAAAGATAGCTATCTCCTTGCCGAAGGCTTTGCCGCCAACCGTCAAAGAAGCGGTAGATGAAATAAGCACGACGCTTAAAATTGATGTGTTTAAAAGTGTATTAATCGAACCTATCTTTAAAATCAAAACAGCTATTGTCGACCCGCTTATTATGCCAGCTATGTCACCAACGACGTCATTGCAGAAATTAGAAACCGGTCCTGCATGGTTTATCAGCTCCAAGGCTTCTTTTGCTCCCTTTATTTTTCTTGAAGCCATTGAATTAAAGGGTTTTCTGCTGGCGGAAGCGACTGCTATGCCAATGATGTCAAAAATGATTCCAGTTATAACTATAATAAAAAGCAATAAAAATCCAAAAGCCAATCCAATATTGCCGAGAAGTGTTTCTGAAACCGAATTAAGCAAAAACGAAAAAATAAAAGTTATAAAGGAGACATGGATTATCCATTTGTACCTGATTTTACTGGTATTGATTTTCATTTTCAAACTTCCTTTAAATAAAATAATTGTGGCAACACATCGAGTAAACTTTACGGCTTAGGTCCAGTAGGATTTCCCGTTTGGATGCTGA